>NZ_JBHIPV010000001.1:0-329281 GCF_042196165.1 Bartonella sp. AP20NXHL
ATATTGATTTCTGCGCCACCTACTTTTGCACCAATAGTGAGACGACTCGTTGTCTTATCTTGCTGAACAAAGCTCTCACTTTCTACTTTGGTAATCACATCGTTAACCTGTTCAGTCAATTTATTCTGAACATTCGTGATAGAACTTCCAACACCTGCAAGTGCATCCGCTACATTCGTATAGTTCTTGTCAAAAGAAGTACCATCCTCACCAAACTGCTTGATCTTGAAATCCGGTGCTTTCCATTTGCCCTCTTCATCATAACCAGCACCACCACCAAAATAGGATGCAAGCGTGTTACCCATTGTATAGAGCTGACCACCATTTACTGCATCTGTTGAGTTTTGGGTAATCTCACCACTTTCTAGAAACGTAATTCTACTGTTTTCTTGTGTTCTTACAGCTCTGCCTTTTTCTTCTTTTCTCTTTTCATGACGCGCTACAAAGGCATTGGCTTCATCATTCCATAACAAAGAATCCTGTGCTACTCCTTCAGAAACTTCTTTAATCCGTGCATTCACATTCTTGATATTTGTATCAAGACCAGTAAATGCACTCCCAACATCTTTAAAAGAGCCCTCTGTTATATTACCCTTTGTATCAATCTTGGATAAGTCATAAGTTGGTCCCGTCATGTCAGAACCAGCAACTCCTGCACCTCCACCAAAATATTTTGATGTATTCGCCATAGCCGTTTCCAGATTTTTCGCTGTGGACGAAAGACCCTCATTGGTTTTGCTTAACTGTGAAAAATTAACTGCATCGTTCGCTCCAGTGCCATCCGACACTCCTGTAATCTTTTTACCCCCAGCATCTATACCTCCGGTGGTTATTTTCGGACCATCAGTAATTACTAAGCCCGTAGCATCGAAGGTATTTTTACCTGCCTTTACGCTCTCCAGTGCAATGTCTTGAGCCAGATCAAACTTTACTTTATTGTCCTCTTTGCCCTTTGTAATATTTAGGTTGCTACTTCCAGCGGAAAAATCTACCGCGCTATCCATAAGAACAGTTGTAGCATTTTTATCTCCAACAGAGAATTTCCAACCGTTTTGTCTTACAACTTGTTCTAAGTCCTGCAACTGTTTAAGGTTCACTGCATCGGTAATATTAGAACCAGCAGCTACGCCTGTAATTTGTCTGGTTATACCCTTACTATAATCACCAACACTAACTGAGCCCCGCGTACTTTTCCATTGCGCCTCAACGTTTGTTGCAGGCCCCTGCAACAAAGAAGTGTAGCCAAGCTCACCAGCAGCCCTATCAGCTACAGAATCGCTTCCTAGAGCAACACCTGCCGCAACCGTCACATTAGAGCTAGCGCCTATAGCAATTCCCTGCAGCGCCTGCTCCTGTGCATATGCATTGTACCCCATAGCAATCGCTTCATTTGCATAACTATGTGCTTTACTACCGAAGGCTATTGAAAAATCACCTAATGAAACTGTTCTCTCTTTTTCATCATAACTATCGGTTAGAGAAGAACCGATTGCAATGCTATTTTTAGTATCTCTACTCCTACCGGCTAAAGCAGTTAAGCCGATTGCAATCCCTTGGTCAGCCTTCGTCTGCGCTACCTGCCCGTAAACAATAGCATCATGAGCTTCTCCCTGAGCTCGTTCACCATGGACAAGAGGATTACCCAAATTCCCACCCCTAGTCATTTGACCGCCCGTTACAACTCTTGGAGTTAAAGCTGCTCTTGTTATTTTTTTACTTCCAGCATTCATATCAATTGAACGTATTGAATCGCTGGCTTCTGCCAAAACATTCACTATAGGACTATAATCGCTCACACCAGTAAGAGTTTTGGTTAAAAAATTTGCATAGTCATCAGCAGCACTTACCTTGGATGTCAAAGAAACATTCAGCGCTGTTAAATAATTTTCCTGTGATGCACTAGAAGAATCCAAATCACTGTTATAGCTATCATAAACAGAGACAATACTTTGTGGATATATCTCAGCAGTGTTCCTTATGTTTGCAGAAATCTCTTCTCCTGAATCAAGATCATTCGAAAAAACAGGGGAAATACTGGCTAAAAGTGCAGCTATTGAAGTCAAGGATAGGACTTTAATAAAAGGAAAACGGGAAAATTTTAAATTGCTCCCTGTTAATTTTGTATATAATTTTTTCATAATGAACTCCCCAATGAAAGAAATAACTATAAACACAAAAAAGACACATTTAAACGCTATAAAGTTTCCTAAATTTGGTTTTTCTAAACGTATTCAAAAATTTAGTACCGGGCTGCAAAGATAGAGAAGTTGTGTTTTTAGCTTTTATGGTTAATGTGTTTTGCTCTTTTACATTTCCTAAGAAAGTAAATTTCTTTGTGGTGATTAGTTTTTTTAACTTTTAAACTTATTGTTTGTTTTTTGCAAGGGGTAGAGTTGATTTAGTGGATTGTTTTATAACTTCTTCCAGTAAAGTTGAAATACATTTGAATGTGTACTTTTATCTTAGTAGAAAGCTTTTTAATAGATTTGTAGAGAGCAAAAGAAAAGGTTTTTTTCTATCTGTAGAGTGCTACAGATTTTTCAGATTTAAAAATTAAAGAAAAAATAATGAACTTATAATTTATGGAAAAACTTATTATCTTATTTTGAAATAAGAAGTTCATTTTGTTGAAAGTGTATAGGTTTTTTCTGTTTTTTAAACCTGTATTTGTCGTTATAGCGCTTATCAATTTATATATAATTTTTACATACGTAACAACAATTCACCCCTGCCTCATGAGACAGGGGTGAAAAGGAATTTTTATGTATTTTGTTTATTATCAGTTCAATGTCATATTGAATCCCGCACCTACACCCCAGTGACCTCCAGAAGTTGTTGCGGATATGTTAGAGCGGTATTTTCCATTTTCTGAGGTGTAACCTGCACCAAAGGCAAATGCAGATTGACTACGCCATAAACCAGTACCAAATCCAACGCTTAATTTTCCAGGTGTATCATTGTAGCGTAAGTTAGACACCGCAAGACCAATAGCCGCTGCTTGTCTTGCCTCTTTTTTCACACTCTCAATACTGTAGTTTAAAACGTTAAACTTCATATCTGTATATTGTTTAGACTGATCAACAGCATCATCAATCGCATCAATCACAATATTATTAACCCGTTGATCTGTGTAGTGCTTGGATTCATCAAGAATAATCTTCATCTGTTCTTTAGTATAGTCATGGAGTTGACCACCATTTACAGCTTCTTTTGATCCCTTCTCAATTTTACCATCAGCTACATTATCAATCAAAACAGGTTCACTGGCATCACCACCCGCTAATGTGATTTTATTGGTCTTTTTGCCGTTTTCATCTCTGTCATAACGAACAGCGTCCTCTTCAATACCGTCAACTCTATTATTGATGTTATCAACTTTGGTATCAATATTGAGAACTACATCACCAATATCAGCAATCGTATTTGAAATATTATCAACTCTGTTGGTAAGATGCTTCACATCTTTTTCAACACCAGTGACACGTTCATTAGTTTCCCAAAGTTGTCCACCATTGACCGCATCTTTCGAACCTTTTACAATTTTACCATCAGCTACATTGATAATTTTATTCGGCTTACCATCACGATTAGCATCATAGGCTTTTTCTTTATCATTCCACTTTAAAGCATCTGTATCGACCTTGTTGATGACATCATCAATACGGTTGTTAATATTTGACATCCCATTATTAATATCACCAAAAGCATCAGCGACATTATGGTGCTCTTTCTCAACAGTCGTACCATCAGCATTGACTTGAACAATCTTAAAAGTAGGATTTGTCCATTTGCCATTCTCATATTTAGCACCGCCACCGAAATAATTAGCAAGCTGGTTATTCATGGAATAAAGTTGGTTGCCCGTAATGGCATCTGTTGAACCTTGAGCAATCTCACCATCCAAAAGATACTTCAATTTGCTCTTTGTTTTCTGCCCATCTTTTTCATGACGTGCCACAAATGCTTCTTCATCATCATCCCACAGTAAAGCATCTTTAGAGAAATCTTCAATTTTCTGATTAAACTCATTGGATACATTCGTTAAGCGTTGATTCACATCTTGAACATTTTTATCAAGACCTGTTAAAGCATCACCAACATTGTAAAAATTAGCCTTACCTACCACACCATCTACAATAGCGGATACAGTATATTTCAGCCCTTTAAAAGCACCGTCAATAAACTTTGCACCACCACCAAAAAACTTTGCAATATCTGCTGATATTTTATTAATCTGACTACCATTGATTGCATCATGAGAATCTTGAGAAAGGCTGCCATCTTTTACGTTATGAAGAGCAACTGGCCCATTACTCTTATTGCCACCCAAAGTTACACTACCGTAATTAACACTATCATCGCCATTCTTATCGTAGAGAACCGCAGCTGCAGTTGCTGTCTCAATATCTTTCGTAATATCCTTTATGCTTTTATCAAGTTGGTCTTTGTTAACAGCTTCATCGCCCTTTTCTGCTGCCTTCACACCAGAAATGGAACGTGCTACCTTAGCATATCCTGCAATATTGATTTCAGTACCAGCTGTTTTCGCACCAATGGTGATAATATTTGTCTCCTTGTCTTGTTGCACAAGACTATTTTCTTTCATTTCAATAATCTTATTATCAATATTTGTGATCGAAGTATTGACACCAGTAAATGCATCAAAAACATTATTATATTTTGTATCCTGAATAAGGAAAGATGGCTCTACACCGTTCAGTACATCTGTACTGCCACCAAAATATTTCGATGTATTTTGAGCAACTGTTTTGAGATCATTGGTAACAGTAGTAACATTTGCATTTGTTTTAAAGAGCTGAGACCCATTTACTGCTTGCGTTGATGTTTGAGAAAGTTCTCCATCTTGCACACCGGAAAGTGTACGATCTATACCATCTTTATTTACAAGGCTAATTTCAGTACCACCGGTTTCCTTACCAACGGTAATAAGACCTGCAGAATCTCCTTCTTGCTTCACAAGATTATTTTTTGTCACATTATTAATCTGATTATAAATATCTGTGATAGAATTATCGACACCCTCAAAAGCATCAGCGACATTATGGTGTTTTTTCTGAGTAATGGTACCATTCGCTTCACGCTGAGAAATTTTGAAAGTAGGCTCTGTCCACTCTCCATTCTCATAACTAGCGTCACCGCCAAAATAATTTGCAATCGTATCGCCCATCACATAAAGTTGGGAACCATTTATTGCATCTGTTGACTCTTCTGAAATATCGCCATCTAAAAGGTTGGTAATCTTACTATCTGTTTTACGTCCGTCTTTTCCATGACGTGCAGAAAATGCTTGTTTACCATCATCCCAAAGTAAAGCATCTTGAGAGAACTTATCAAATTTATTGTCTACATATTGTATATGTTTATTGACATTTTTGATATTGACATCAAGTCCTTCAAGAGCCTTACCAACATTGTCAAAAGTCTTCTGAACAACATTACCATCTGCAGAAACTGTAGATAAATTATACTTTGGACCTACAAAGACGCCATTTTCAAATGCTGCATTCCCACCAAAGAAATTCGCAATATCTCCAGATATCTGATTAATCTGGCTACCATTTATTGCTTCTGTTGAATTTTCTGAAATCTTTCCATTTCTCACACCCGCAATGGTTCGCTCTCCCTCATTACCTGCGATATCAATTTTCGTACCACTTTTTTCCTTACCAATGGTGATAAGTTTCTGCACTTCATCCCATTTAACAAGACTATTTCCTGCTATTTCATTTTTTATTTTGTTCAATTGTGCAACATTCACTGCATCGGTCTCTAAAGTTCCCTCTTCCACCCCTTTAATTTGTTTATTACCAGCATAAATACCCCCAGTAGTCATATTAGGACCACCAGTAATCACGAAGCCATCATCGCTTACATTCGCCTTACCTGCTATTACACGTTTAACTCTGACAATATCATTCAAATCAAACTTTACAGTATTGTCACCGTTTTTGGTAATTTTGATATTCTTACTTTCTTCATTACCATCCTCTGCATTAACACCTACAAACTTTACTGTACTCTCTGCCCCAATATCTGTAGGCTCTTCATCTTCAACAGCAAGTTTCCAACCCGTTTTAATTCCCGCTGTAAAGTCTTTTAACTGCTTATAATTTACAGCATCGGTATCGTCTTCCCCTGCCGCTACTCCCGTAATCTTTTTATTACCAGCATAAATACCTCCAGTAGCCATATGAGGACCACCAGTAATCATGAAACCATCATTATTCATAAAGCTGTTACCGGCAGCAACACTTGTCACTGTAATATCATCAGCTAAATCAAATGTGACATTACGGTTACCATCTCCTACAATCTTGATATTTTGACTATCTTCATTGCCAGCTGCCTCAAAATTTACCGTATCGTTTTGTCCAATAGACATAGGACTTTCACCGTTAACGGTAAGTTGCCAGTGCGTTTTAGAAGCTTCTTGCACAGCTTTCAGCTGTTTATAATTTACAGCATCGGTATCTTTAGTCCCTTCTGCTACTCCTATAATCTGTTTATTGCCAGCATCAATACCATTCTGAGACATGCTAGGGCCATTACCATCAATAAACTTAAAGCCATCACTATTCATAATGCTGTTGCCTGTCGTAACACTCGTGAGTTTAAGAGCATCATTCAAAGAAAATGTAACTTTATTATTATTATCTTTTTCAATTTTGATATTTTTGCTTCCGTCCCCACTCGCAGCCGCAACAAAATCTACTGTACTCCCAGCTTTAACATCTGTCGCATTGTTCCCCTCAACAGAAAGTTTCCAGCCGCCCTCTTTAATTCCTGCTGTAAATTCTTTCAGCTGTTTATAATTTACAGCATCATTATCTTCTTCTCCATCTGCTACATTTGTAATCTTTTCATTGCCAGCATCGATACCATCAATAGTCATCATTGGACCATTCTGAATAATAAAGCCATCATCACTCATAGAGCTTTGACCTGTAGTGACGCTTGTAAGTTTCAGAGTATCACTCAAAGTAAATTCAATTTTATGCTTATTCTCTGTAGTGTTTTTTGCAACCGTTAAATTGTCTTTTCCTTCATCGTTTTTACTTTTCACTGAAAAATCTACGGTATTGCCTGTATGCACATCTGTCGGATCTTTATCGTTAGCAGAAAGTTTCCAGCCTCCCCCCCCTGATATGACATCTCTCATAGCTCTCAGCTGCGCCACGTTTACCGCATCGGTATCTCTACTTCCAGCAGCTACCCCAGTAATTTGTCGTGTTAGGTTACCATTACCAGTACCATCAACTTCACCAACACTAAAAGCCCCTGTTGTACTTACCCATGCCATACCGGTTTCTGTCGTATCACCATTAAGGTAAGGGTCATACCCCTTAACACCTTTGTCTCTATCAGAGACAGAGCCACCACCGATAGCAACACCATCATTAACATGTACCTGTGCATTTGCTCCAATCGCAACGGAATCTTCTGTTTTAGCATATGTATGCGAACCTATAGCAATCGCATTTTCACCCTCCGCTGTTACTTTTCTGTTAGGATCATTTTCTTCAGTTCTGTCAGAGCGCCTGCCCCCTATTGCAATAGAACCTGAAGCTTTAGCTTCAGCATCTGTACCTATAGCAATCGCAAAATTCTTTTCTGCTCTTGCCTTCGTCCCCACAGCAATGCTATTTTCCCCTAATGCAGTTGCAAGCCCTCCAATAGCAACTGTAGATTCTCCCGAAGCCTCTGTTCCAACACCCATAGCAACAGCTGCTTTACCACTTGCAAGTGCAGAAACACCAAAGGCTTGCGCACCCCCTGCCTTTGCTGTCGCACCTGCACCAAAAACGGTTGAATAATTACCCGTTGCAGCAGAACCACAGCCAGTAGCAAAAGAATAAACACCATAAGCCTCAGGCATAGCATTTAGAGTCCCTCTAGAGCCGACTGGTCCCATATAAGTAGCATTGTTGGTCAGAGTCCCATCACCCTGCCAAATAACCTGTTGAGTGGTCGTACCATAAGCATTACGCCCGTTTGTCCCAGTGTAACCATTGATAAATCTGTTATATTGGACTTCTGCAGTTATTCGTTGATTATCAGCAATTCCCTGCTGTTGTTTGCCGCCACGCCCAATAACATTGTCTGCACCACAGAAATCATCATCACCAGCCAACACAACACTACCATGACTACCGTGTGGATATACAACACCACCACCACTTGTACTTAAATTAGCCCCTCCTGTGAATGCAAAGTTGGCAGCAAAAACAGGAGAAACACTCGATAAGAGTGTCGCCATTACCGTACTAAGAGAGACAACTTTAATTAAATTTGGTGTGGAATATTTTTTTTTCATAAGAACCTCCTCCAACAGAGTTCAACATCATTACAACGTGCGAAAACACACACGGCAAAACCCTTGTTTGCGCACTTCAAAAACCAATAAATCAAGACAAAACTCTCCCCCTACGATACCGCCATCTTTACGGCATCGCCCTAAATCTCTGCAACAACATCGAATCTAGAAAAGTCCCCAACCCTTTTAGCTAGAGGGATTCAAGCTAAAAAATCAATAAAAACACAAGACTTTGAAAATATACCGTAATCTCCATTTAAAAATACTGCGGTTTATCTCTTAACAAAATAGTTTCACTAAAGAGCAATTCTACTTTTCAAATAAAGCGCATCAGCAAAATGGCAAGAGTGTAAAAAATAATTTTTTATAAATTTGTAAAAATACTTCTCAATAAAATAGCTGTTCTTATAAACACAAATTTATGATTTTTTTAACTTATAGCACAATGTAATAGATAACGATTATCATGATAATCTCACGCTTTGTTGCGAGATAATCTGTTTCAATATATAATGCATATCTTTATATAATGCATATCTTTGAAAGAAATCTTTCTTAATATAATGATGCACGCTCTGTAAAAAGTTCCAACGTGCTCATCTTGTCCTCTTCATAAAAAGACAAAAGTGCTATAAATGATCTTTCGTTCTTCTCGCGTATATGTCTGTTACCCTTCTATAGGAACAAAACATCGTCATTGTATTTTCACTGTTGTCAGTATCTTTTCCCTCAACCAACAAATATTTCAGGAATGACACTATATTAGCTTCTTTTTGAATCAATTTTGTTTGTATTGCTACCCGTCGTTCTTTTTATGAACTGCTTTATTTTTAATCAGAACAATATATTGATTTATAATGATAGCTTCTCGTTTTTCAGGTTGAATAAAAGACTCGAAGATCGTGAGATTTTCACATTCCAAACTTGGTTATACAGCAGAAAATCAAAAAAGTTTTATTTTTTTAAAAGGCTGTTCATTCGTATCTTATGAAATTTCTAGATATGCTTTTCAGTTTCGATTTTACGCTTTAAATGTAATTTTAAAAGTGGCAAAGTGGCTTCGACTTCTTCCATATCATTGAGGTTTTGAATAAGCTCTTGCAATCTTCCATAAAGCTCTGCTGCTAATTCCGCAACATCTTCAGGAGAAAGATCTATTTTTGCATCATGATAGGTCGTATAAACTAAATGTCCCAGCTTTTTCATCAGCCCAGCAGGTATCGCTTGCGGTTTAAAACCAGCTGCTTTTGCCTTTGCCATATCTGAAAACATCTCGCCATTGCCCGTCACAAGCCAATCTAAGGAAATACCACAAATTTCTTGATATTTGGAGAGCGCAGAGGCTGTAGGCTCACTTATACCAGTTTCATAAGTTCCTACAGAGCCAGCAGTGATACCAAGATGTGCAGCAAACTGCTTACGCTCTGTAAAACCAAGAGCGTGACGCACTTCACGAAAACGTTTTGCCAACTCAGTTTTAGGTTTTGCTTCCGGACGAGCCAAAAAACACTCCAAAATCAATATAATTGTTGACTAAATAATTATATTGATTTATATCTATTATTACTGCTCCTTAAAAAGAGCAGTTATCACATACATAACCCCACAAAAACAGATGTTGCAGCATCCGTTTAAGCAGGAGCGAAAATTATGACAATTACACAAAAAATGCAATCGCCGTGGTATTTTACTGAACTGCGCCCCTGTAATATAACCTTGGAAAAACTCAAGCCTATCAGAGGCTATTTTCCAGAGTCAAAAACATTTGGACACAGCCCAATGAAAAAGCTAAATGCGCCACTGCCAACTCTATCAGTTTGCATGCCAAGCCAATTCTTGCCAACTGCTTTCTCACAAGTCGCAGTCATATTCTTTCAAAAGCAAAAAGCCTAATACGATTCTCTTCATTCCATGCTGTGCAATATACCACTGAAATCTTATTACAAAAATATGCAAATGCATTTCCCATAGGTTTTTATAAGGTAAAAAGTTTATCAATGTCTAAAAATCAATATAAAATAGGCAAAATAATTGGTATTCTACAAAAAATGAGATTATCACTCGTTATTAAAAAGTTAGACGTTTACAAACCCTGTTTGCTTATTTTATATATTAATGACACTGAGTTAGCTGTAATTGGCAATAGAGATTTCAGGGTGTTTGGTTTATCGTCAGAATACTCTTCCTCTACGCACATTAAAAGCCTTTTGGCAATGTATTTTAAATGCTATAAGTTCTATAGTAAACACATTGCCATCCATATTTACAATTGGGCGCTTCAAAAACTTGGAGTAATAAAATCTTTAATAGGCATTGATTTAAAAGCGCGTATTTTGCAGAAAATTGACAAAACCATGAGGTTCGTATACATGGCAATTTTAAGTGATGATAGTGGAGTGATACTTAAAAAAGCTGCATGGAAACCCGCAACGTTGAGGAATTAAGCATGACCTCTTTATGCGATAAAGAATTATCTGATACACTGGTTGGTCTTTATGACGACTATCAACGCGGTTTCGACATTGGAGAAGAGCTTAAATTGTGCGTGGATTTGGCGTTATCTCTTGAATTGGAACTCAGTATTCATCGTTTAAGTGAAACAGATGCTGTTTTAAAAAAAGAGATTGTGCAAACCTTGCATCGTCGTAGAAATACCCATTCCAATGAAGATGAAATTGATACAATTTTTCATATGGATTTTGAAAAACAAAAATAATACAATACTCTCCCCATATGATACGATATTACCTCATTGCTTTACTTTCTACTACGCTTAAACAAAAAACTCTCAAGAAGATTTAAAGTGTTACGTTTTCGTCTTCTTAACAACAGTGAGATGAATTAAAGAAACGCATCAATTCTTTTAGATCATTATCAAAAAATAGAGAGTATTCTCTAGTATACATCAATTTATGCTTTGTTCATTAAGCACCAACTTTTACATTTTCTCAACTCTCCTTTAAAAGCAAAATATGAAATGTGCTGCAGCGTAAATGTTTATAAAATAGCGTATATTGACCACTCTTAAACGTAATTTATTGTTTTTCATGTCTATAAAACAGCACTATGAGTATTCCAACAAACGCAACAATGCTTTGAAAAAAATATATCGATTGAGGTGATATGCTACTGTTATCGCTTGCCATAATGAGGTAGACTCCGAGGATCAAGCATCCAGAGATACCATTAAAACTTGCCTGCAATCTTCCTTGGTATTCAGGATCACAAGAGAGTTGTGATAAAGAAATCGAAAGAGCCCAACTCGAAAGTCCAAATCCAATCATAAAGTAAACAGGAAAAACAACAAAATTGTGTGTATTAACAGATAGAATAGCGAGGCCAATAGCCATAAAAGCTAATAAAATGGCTAATGTTTTCCTGATAGATAAAACTTTACAAAGAAGTGGTGAAAAAAACGCACCTGTCAATACGCCCATAGAATAAAGCACCTCAAATATTGCAAAGATACTGCTATCTGCATGTAAAACCTCTTGTATATAAGGAACGAGAATAACAGGAATGGTCATCAAAAGAGTCATAATAATCATCTGGCTTATATAAGGTACAAAAAGAGCCGGATTCTGTTTAAAATAATGAAGGGATGCTGTATAATTTTCCCACCAATTTTGCTGGTTTTGATTTTTAGATCTTCGGTTTTTAGGTACCTTCATTGCAAAATTAAATAAACCAGCAATGATAAAGAATATACCACCTATTAGAAGAGTTCCTTTTGTTCCTGCATAGGACAGTATAAATCCACTTAAGCCCATACCTACGATAGTGCCAAGTTCATAAACCATATCGATGGTCGCATTTGCATTGATGAGCTGTTCCTTCAGCACAATACTTTGAATTAAAGAAATAGCTGATGGCATATAAAAAGGGATAAAAATACCCAAAAGAGCAGATAAGACCATCAATTCAATTTCTATACCAAAATGCCAAAGCATTACCCAGCTTACAATTACCAAACCTCTCACAAGATTTGAAATAATAATCTGCGTTTTACGATTATATTTATCTGCCAATATGCCAAAAATAGGCGCAAAAATAATGCCAGGCGTCCAAAGAAAAAGCATCATCAACGCTACACCACGGATTGAGCCCGTCTGATTGTAAGCGAGCCATGACAATGTAATATAATTTAGTCCACTTCCAAATGTAGCAAATAAGCCGCTCAAAGTAAAATAGAGAAAAGTTCTATTTTCAAATAAAGCAATGCGTTCCTTCAAATTTGAAGTGAACATAAATTATCCTCTAAAATGAATACCAGTCGATATGCATGATACATCCTGTTTAAAAACAGGCATTCTTACAATTTTCATTTTAGATCATTAAATTTAAGAAAGCAAAATTTCTTTTTTGAGGCTTTTATAATCTTTGTGCTGTTTTATGATTAATTCCTCTATGAAAACGGAACATTTATGGACAAAAACAAAATTAATATTTTATGTGCGTTTTATTCAGAAGCTACACCTTTATACATATGTGAAACAATTTTACGGTATAGAAGCTTCACTCACATTATTGTCCTTATTATTCCGTGCACTAAAATATGCTCGAGTATATTCCTCCATGTCGTTCTTCTATCACCACACTTCGTCTCTAAAAGAATAAACATACTATTATCCTCACAATAAATATTGCTAACTTTTCTACTCCCCTTCTCTAAATCTTTTAAAACAAGCTCATTACAGTTAGTTTTCTAATTAAAATATATAACGTGATATTTTTCCTGAGCAGTTAAATTATTGCAATCATATCTCTAAAGTTTCAGATTTAGAGTACGAATACATAAAGGAGGATCTATCGTGGATAAATTGATTAATAAATGATTTTATTCATAATCAAAAACAAACTTCATCTATATGATGTCGTATTTGATGATGAATTAAAGAAACAGAAGCAGTTCCATCAATTGTTATAAACCGCTCATCTATTTCTGATAAAACTTTGTATACTTTGTAAACTTTTTCAATAAAAGAGAGTTTTTCTTCGTATTTTAAGTTTAAACCATCCCTTTTCTGCAACCGCTCTAGTATAGTAGTGGGCGGTAAATGAAGATAAAATGTAATATGAGGTCTTGGAATAGATTGATTTAATTTAACTACACTTTCAACAGAAAGCTCTCGAGCATAAAAATAAGCAAGACTAGAATAAACATATCGATGCTAATTAATAAATTTTGCGATGACGTGAAGTAAGGTTCAATAATTTCAAGCGTATGTTTGCGTCTATCTGTCGCTGATAAGAGTGCTAAAAGCAACGGATCAATTGCTTTTCCATTATCTAAGTAATCTCTAATTTCTGGATTATTTCTATTCCAATAACTGGGTTGAAAAGTTTGTATTATATGTTTTTCTATTGAGTAATGGCGAGCGATTTCTTTTGTTTGTGTTGTCTTACCACTCCCATCAAATCCACATAAGACAATAAAAGAACCAAAAAATTTCTTTGGAGACCCCATGGAATTATAAACTTTTTTATCAAGATACATTTTGTCTATATACTTTCCATAAGTTAAATTGTTTTATGTCTGAAATCTCTTAATGTTTAATAAGGTGTTTTTTAACTCGTCTCTAAACAGAAAAACACAATACTCCCGCATTTTGTATAACTTTATGATAAATGGTAGTATATAGACTTAGTTTTAAGATAAGGTTATATTTTAGACAACTTAAAATGAGATTAAGTATTTGTAAAAAATATATTTTTTTGTTCACACTCCATAACCTGCCATTTTTTGACGAATTCTAGTAGAGTTTCTGAGGATTACTCCTATAGCGTCGTGTAAGTGTATAGAAATGAGTTCGATCTCAGTATATTATTGTCCCTTAAGAGCTGCTACTAGATTGCGCTCCATAGGAAGCTAATGAAATCAACTCTATCTTTTCTCAAACCACTGCCCTCGCTATAAGCATTTGATATCCGATCCCGTCAAAAAGCAGCAGAGCAATTCTTGGAAAACATCGCTGAGATATTGAAATATGTCTTGCAAAAGCGTTTAAATCAAATGTTTCACTATATTTTTCGGTATATTCATAAACTGAAATTAAGAATATTATAATAAGACCTCAAACAACGACGACGCCCAAATCAGCCGTAATAAAGCCTCCTAAAACTGAACCAATAATACCTCTCTATCAGACAGACTACTATGTAAAGGCTTTAATACAATACCTTAGCGCTAATGCCATAAATGTTTCTGATAGATAACGAAGTTTATTGTCACAACAACATCTAACAACGGTCAATAGAAAAACCTCAACCTTGAGTATAAATAAAATCAACTTGAAAGCGCAAAATATATCTCTAGGACATAGTTATATTCGTTATCTGGCTTTCCCCTTATTGGCAAGCCTCCCGCAACAGACGCAGTAAAAATACCAGCCTCTATCGCTATTCATTCTCCTGAATAATAAGCTATCACTACCATAAACATCAGCGTTCAAATGTTCCCTACCAAAAAACTTGACATGCCCAGTAATATGTGTGTGTGTATTTATTATTTGTAAACATGTGTGCTGATTTATAATACTGTGTGTTTTTAAGAGATTCTGAAATGGGGGGGATAATGTGCACAAACAACTGATGTTTCGGTTTTATGGGCTTGTTGTCCTGCTGTATCTTTCTGATATGGTCTTATTTTTAAGTAATCTTTGGAATGCTTATCGCATAACATCCTCATCGGTTTTCCTAGGCGTAACCATGGCTTTGGGCACCCTTATGCCCTATCTTTTGAAAAAAAGCGGTCTTGTGCACATTAAAGCCTCACTGCGGTTGGTCGATTTATACAAAAGGCGAATCATTATCTATAGCCTTCTTTTATTGATTGCACTTTTCCATTACGCTGATTCCCCCTTTGGTTTTATCGCTGTCTCTATCTCTATCGGCTATCTCTCTTTGATTACCTTAAGCACTCTCGAGACTTATAATACTAAACTAGCACTTAGTGGTTATATTAGCGCCCAAAAGGCTTCCCGCATTATGCAAACAGTGGTGCAAATTGGCGCATTTTTGGGAGCAGCACTGAGTGGTTATCTCTTAGAAGCGACCAGCCCTCGAGGGGCAGCAGCTGAAATCGGTTATAATGGTTTGATTGTGACACTTTGTGTGTTTGACATCATTATAAGCCTTATAGCCGGATATATTATCTTTTGCGATGAATATAACGCCACAGATACCACAACACTTGAAACTGGTAAGAAGCCAGCGCCTACACCGCAAGCGGATGAGCTCTCCCGTGAACTTAAACTTTTATGCGTCTGCATAGGACTTATTGGCTTTCATATTTGCGCTTATAATACGCTGGCAACTATTCTTTTTCAGAGTGTGAAAAATTTTGGTTCTGAATATTATGGGCTTTGCAGTGCGGTTGCGGGCGTGGGCGCTTTTTTGGCTGCTTTTATCAAAATCCCTCGTTTTGAATTTATTCTCCCAGCCCTTATGTTGAGCATGGCTGATCTTATTTTTAGCACAACACAATCGCCCTATTTGGCTGTGGTCTTTTGCTTTTTTATTGGCTTTTCAATGAATACCATGCGAATTAATGCCCGCAAACATACGATTGAAGCAACCAAAACAGAGGCTCAAGCAGAGCTGGTGGGAAGCTATAGCGGTATGCTTTATACCCTCTCCCAATCGGCAGGTTATGTCATTCTTGGTCTTCTTACAAGCTCTGCCCTTATGGGTCCTCAAGCAGCTGTTTATCTTCTGCCCCTTATAGGGCTAATAATCTTTATTTATGTTCTTTTCCTTTTATCACAGCGGAACAAAGTATGAGAAAACCTATTCTTATTGTCGACCCTTTCTCCACGGGTGCCCTCTATGGCCCTGCTTTGCAAAAATTAGGCTATGCTTGTTATGGTGTTGTCTCTCAAGCAGCTCCTTTTTCACACTTTATGCTTTCTTATCAGGGAAAGGGCATGGCAGAAGCGAAGCTTCATAGTGTAGATGAGATAAAGAAATGCTTTCCTATTGGCACGATAGAGGCTGTAATAGCGGGTGCCGAAAGAGGTATCTATTGTGCAGAGCAATTGGCGGCTTATTATGGTTGTCTTGGGAATAACCCCTTGACTACCGATTGGCGACGGAAAAAAGCAGCGATGCAAAAACGCCTTTGTGAAAATGGTTTATCTTACATCCGATCAAAGATTCTTACAAAAAACGATTGTACTCTCGATGGTTTTGAAAGCCACAGCGGCTATGTGGTAAAGCCAAATGATTCTGCAGGGAGTGATGGTGTTTTGTTTTTCTCTAATCTTGAGGAAGTAGTAACGTGGACCTCTGAAATCGACTGGAAGAAAAAAAATATTTTTGGCGCACCTAACGAGGCCTATTTGCTCCAAGAAAGATTGGAGGGAGAGGAATACATCGTCGACGCCGTTGTAAATGGAGAGGCTATAAAGATATGTGCTTTATCGCGGTATAAAAAAGGTATTCATAATGGAAGTGCTTTTGTTTATGAATCACTTGATGTGCTTGATGCTCAAGATCCCTCTTATGCCCCTCTTATCTCTTATGCAAAACAATGCATTCGCGCACTGGGGATTGAATATGGACCTGCGCATATGGAAATCATGCAAACAGCTCGTGGTCCAGTGATGATCGAAGTAGGAGCCCGCCTCCACGGAGGAATTGCACCCACCTTGTTCGCGCATTGCTATGAAGATGGTTTACTTGAAAGCTCCGTTAACCTTATTGCAGGCGTGTTTTCGCAAACCCCAAGTCGCTTTAAGAAAAAAGGGCGTATTATCTTCCTTATCAACGAGATCGACGGTCATATTATAAAAGATGTTAACGTATGGCGGCAAAAGCTTCATTCTTGGGAAAATGTGGTTCATTTTACGCTCTTTTTTAAAGAAAACGAGCCCCTCCCCCTAACCATCGATTTAAATACCTGCCCAGCTATTATAGCAATTTGTGGACACAGTGATGATGAATTATCAGCTTTGGAGAGGATCATTCGTAGCAATTTCTTATAAAATATAGCAATTGGGAAGAAAAAATGGATTCAGAAGCGCAAATAATTGAAAATATAGACAAATATTAAAAATGGGAGCAAGTCATTTTTAAAGAATTCAATGCAACCATGAATAACACAATTAGGCCTTTTCTGCCTATTCAGTGTAAATGGATACTCAAAAAATATGCTTAGATTTGGGTTCTACAACAAGCTGACTTCAAAAAATATAATGGAAGACCTGATAACTTATTGCGATAATTATAAAAGTTTTGGAAAGAACACATCTTTTGTTGCATTCGAGGAGCCTGCCCCCATAAAAAGTATCGAATTTTATAGAGAAAAATTCTGGTCTACACTTAAAAATTTGCGAGCTTTTGACAACCGAGAGTGACCTAAGCATATACAAAAAAAATATGTACAATCATCTATGAGAGTTCTGCTTTCATGGCGAACCTACGTTTATAGCTTGCAATACCCCATCCCATATAAACAGAATTAAGTAAGTTCTATATTTATGTTAACTTTCCAGCCTAGGTGGGTTTTTTCTGATCTGCTCGATACAGAACAAAATGTATTCTCGTTGTAGGAAAAAGGCCTGAACCTTTTGATATTATCACAAAATCTCCTTTTTTAAGAAAATATAGCAAACTCCAAAATAGAGAATGGACGCAATATTTTCTGCAAGACAACACTATTGAATCCCTACCTTGCTCATATCATCTAATGAAACACGATAATGACTAAGTTTTCTAAAATTAAATTAAATAAAAATATTTATGATATATTAAAAATGATACTGCCAAAACAAGGCTCGATAGAGATTCAAAGGGATTTTCCAAAAAATACATAGAATGCAGTGTGTATGTATAAAACTTCTCAGGATGATCGTGTTAATAGCAATGTTGAAGGAGTGCCTTTTGGGGAAAGATTGTACAGCAATTACGAGTATCTCTAGGAGAAAAAACGCTGATTTTTAGAACAGAGAGAAACATTGATTATAACAGTTTATTAGGCTAAACGCAGAATATTCTCCTAATAATGGATGGTTAAATTATAACGGGATAGTTTTTTGATAATCATAAAGAAAAAGGTAGAGAGCGTGTTTCTTTTAGTTAAGAAAGAGTGTTGCTCATTTTTTTCTAAAAGTAAGCAAATTCAAAGATAATTTTTTGTTCTTGTAGTGGTGAGAAAATAATTGTCGAAGTCAGTGAAGGGGAGATTCCAATAGATTGTTACAAAGTTTAATAAAAGTTGGAATACTTAAAAATTCTTAGTTCCTATGATGATTTAAGAATACCAGATTAGGATACGGAGAATTCAAGAGCTCAAAACTTTGTGATAATATTGGTTTAGAATTACATCTTGTTCATTCAGACGAGATGAGCCAATTATTATATGTCACAGAGACATATGGGTGGAAAATTTTAAAAAAGCTTATCCAGAATCTGACTTAAAGGTTATTGGAACTTTAGTAGTAAGATTGGCTTGGTCTCATGTCTCTCAAAAATTAGCAACCAATCTTGTTGTGACTAGACTAAATTTGGAAGATCTTCTCACTGAGCGTTTTTGTAATATTATGAAATGATAAAAATATTAATATTTCTTCTTGTCCCGGACACGAAGCCGGTGCTATTTGTATTTATTATCCGTTGCACCATTGTCCGAAATATATTTTAAGTGGTTGTCACTTGAAATATGCCTTGGAAAATTATTTGGCAAGAGAGCGTACCTATATGTATTGGAAAGTAATTTCCTATTATTTATCTCAATCTATGGGTACAACGTTGCCAAGTATAGAATTCATGCTGACAGATGACTTTCAAAAAATAAGTGCCTATAACGCATTTGAACTAAACTTTTATGAAAAACTGGAATTTAGTACCGAACCATATTCGACAATGGAGAAAATCATAAAATGGCTTGAGTCTCTGTTTAAAAGGAAAGAGGCTATTGCGTAATTCTGTTTTTCTTATGATTGTGATTGGTTGTTTGACGAGTTTTTGTGCTAGTGGTGTATTATCTATTGGCCTTTCTTTGTTACAATTCCAAGATACAACAGGAGAAGCGTCTGCTACTTTAAATGTCGTTAATTTAATCGCAATTGGAATTGCTGGCTTATGTTTGGGAAACGTGTTGGCGCACTATCAAGGCTTTATAATTGGGTTTTATAGTCAAATTATTTGCACTTGTTTATTGTCTTTCTTATTATTTATGAACAATCCAGTACTTATTTTATTTGTATTTTTTTTACTTGCTCTCTTGATGGGGGCTGATAACCCAAATAACAATAGTGCCTTGAATCAGCTGGTTCCAGCTCCCAAACAAAAAGCTGGAATTTTTGCATTTTACACTAGTTGCTGTCAGTTTTTTGTTATTATATCCCCATTGCTTATATATTTTATAATTGCGCATTTGGGGCACAAAATAGCCATAGCCTTTATTGTATTTATCTATCTTTTGAATGCCTGCTTATGGTTTCGTATAAAGTCTATACAACAACTAAACAGAGCAAAAGAGCTATTAAAAAAGCCATCTCAAAAAGCTTATGGAGTTGGGTTCAGGTGCCTTTGGCGGATTTCTGCGTTGCGTTTTTTAACGATTAATCGTATTTTGAATAATTCTCTCTATACGGGGCCTATTGTTTTATTGCCACTTGTGCTTGCTTCTATAACATCAGATAATATAAAATTTACAGCTATTCAAAATTCTATTTTTGCTTTGTCAGCACTGGGTTTTGTGATCAATGGTCTTATCTCATCTTATTATTTACAGAAATTTCCATCTTTAATTCGTTTTTTTGTATGGGGGGCACCGGCTTTTGCCGTGATCGCAATCTCTTTTGTTTTATATTTAAATTTTACTCAATATTCCCTTTATATTATGGGGTTTTTATTAGGTATTGGGCAATTTTATTTTAGGATATCGGGAATAACAATTGGACAAGCTATCACACCTAGTGAAAATTTAGCCGAGGTGATTTTGGCAGGCGATGCCAGTGTACGCATCATAACAGCTTTATTCTCTATTGTGCTTTTATATGCAGGAAAATTTTTTTCATTTTCTATATTATACGTCCTATGTGTATTTATAGGCTTTTGCGCCCCTTTATTTATTTTGCACGGACTATCTATTTACATACAAAGCTTAAAGATAAAAGAAAGCGCCGCATGAATGATATTCAATTATTATATTATGTTAGCCTTTTTTTGATTATCGTATAGATAAAAATGTTGTACAAATATTCATGACATTAATTTTAAATAAGCACATTGCGTGAGAAAAGCTGAGGTGTTCGTTACCTCTCATGTGGATAAAACGCATTTAGCCCGTTAAGCAACGAAATTGCAAATAGCACTATGATCACCATTAATGCTAAAAGCTCTACCAGAAGTTAGTGATAATGGCAAAAATCCTTTAATGATATTTGAAGAGATCGTTTATGCTAGATCAGGTTATCTCAAGATCGAGAGGAGAGGAGCTTAAAAAGTGTAAAATTCATGGAAATTCAACAGCAATTTCCAGGTGTACATAATGACAGGCATAGATTGGCGCGAACTGGTCAATTGCAACAGCAAAAAATCCTGCAAATGCTGAGCTTTTTAAACTATGTCATATCAAGCATATGAAAGTTCGTTTTAAATTAATGGCGGAGAGAGAGGGATTCGAACCCTCGATATGGTTTCCCATATACACGCGTTCCAGGCGTGCGCCTTCAACCACTCGGCCACCTCTCCAGAAGTTTGCACTATACCCAGAAAGAAATAACGTGCAAGTCTAAACTATACATTCAAAACCCAAAAAATAAATTCATTTATTAAAGTAAGAGCTTATATCTGTTGAATAACAAGCACATCCCTTCTTTTTAGGAAAAAACTTTTTTCGTGGATAGGTTTGTAGAATACAATAATGGGAATAAAAAGATTGTCACCAGTTATAAATTTTCATACTCATTTACGCACTTTCTGCTTCACAAAAAAATACTTCTCTTAAAATTGGCATACAGTCCATGGTTTTGCATAACCAAATAATTAAATATCTCTCACTTAACACCATTGATTACCCTAATAATAAATAGAATAATAACGATATGAACTTCTTATATATATAATATTAAAATTGTTTATTCAGATAATAAATTTCATTTCAATAAAAATCGTTTTCAACCTTCTTCTTGCCTCCAAGGATGAAAATACTTAATCACTGTAACTTTGATTACAAACAACTCTCTCTTGAAATGAGATCTACCTGCTAATCACTTTTATGTTTCAGATAATATATAAATATTGATTTATAATAATAAATTATCGTTTATACGTCATAAGCGGGGATGGTATGTGGAGGAAGAACATTTTAAGAGAGGATAAGTGCCTCTTATGTATTTTTTCAAATAGCACGAATTCTTGCAACATTGAGGGCTGTAAAATAGTGTGATGGTGTCAGTTTCCTCTTTCATAGGATTACAGAATAAGCCCTACTCTAAATCCTCTATTCAATTTCACACTTCTATATTTAGTTGATACTAAAGAAAATAAAATTCAGACAAAAAAAACCTTTGCATTTTTAATTTAATATGTATGAATATATCTTATTTTCTGAAATGAAAAAATAGTCATTTTGGTCAAATACAAAATCATAAAAATGCAAACCTGTTTTCATTTTTACCATATGCTTTTAAATTCAGCTTTACAGTTTTCAAAATATCTAAAGTAATCTCTATTATTTAAAAGAGATTACGTATTACTTCATACTTTTGATTATCGCATTCTTTAAGTGGGATATGGTCTCATAACAAAACAGAATACTCTAAAAATACTATTTTCTTTCTCATCCACACGTTTGTTAAAAAACATCTCTTAAAGCTTGTCACATCTACCTCATACGGTGTCTATGAATGGTATAAAATCTATTGGATAGCATCATCTTTCCTTAAATAAAAAGTAAAAGCCAAGTACCATCACGCTATTTATCACCTAATATTACAACATCCATTGCGATTTGAGAGAATGCATAAAAGGCATTTATTCTTTCTTAGAGTGTTTTTATCCATACATTACTCCTCTTTGTAATGTATAAAAGAATAATTTTTATTAATTGAATATAGAGAAATTTAAAACGAGAAAACCCTACAATATTTAAGGCTCTCATTATGTAACACGATAAATTACCATTACAAATTAATATGCTGCTTATAATTGTCCTAAAGGATAATATTTTACAACACTAAAGATCTGATTAGTCTGAAAAATGAGCTCGTTTTTTCCCCTTAATGTTCTCTATCACCTTATATCCTTGCTTAGAGCACGTACAGCTCGTGCAGTTTCACATTGTAATGCTTTTTGTGCTAAAATTTTCATATCTTCAAAACTATGAGTCTGTAAACACGCCTTTACTGGAGAAATATCGCAAGATATCATAGAAAGCTCATTAATTCCCAATCCAGTCAAAATCATTGCACCAAAAGGATCTCCAGCCATACCACCACATACACTAACCCAACACTTATTTTGTGCAGCTCCCTGAATAGTCTGATAAATCATACGCAAAACTGCTGGATCAAGGCTATCAGCTTCAGACACAAGGTACGGATTTTGCCGATCAACAGCCATTGTATACTGTGTTAGGTCATTGGTTCCAATTGAAAAAAAATCAACATGGGCGCTCAATACATCTGCCATAATGGCCGCTGCTGGAACTTCGATCATAATACCAAGTTTTAATTTTGGTGCATCAATATCGTTGCGGATTTCCTCTGCAATCTTTTTTATAGCGACAATCTCTGAAACAGACATGACCATCGGAAACACAATCCATAGATCTCCGCCCTCTTTTGCTGCTCGATATAAAGCACGTAATTGAGGCACCAAAAGATCACGTCGACGTAACAAAAGCCGCGTTCCTCGAACACCTAAAAAAGGATTGTCCTCTTTAGATAAATGTAAATGCGTAACCTGTTTATCCCCACCAATATCAAGTGCACGAATAATTAATGGCTTATCTCCTACAGCTGTAATCATCGTCCGATATATATTAAATTGTAGCTCTTCATCCGGAATATGTGGATTCTCTAAAAACAAAAATTCCGTGCGCATGAGTCCAACACCTTCAGCCCCCAAATCAAGCGCAACAGGAACCTGATTTGCGTAGTTGACATTGGCCATGATACGAATTCTTTGACCATCTATCGTTTGCGCTGGTAATCTACACGCACTTATTTCACCGACACGTTTTTGCGCAACAGTATCAATATGCCTTTGAGCATCTTCAACGTCTTCAAGCGTAGGATCAAGGTAAATAAACCCGTTATCGCCATCAATAATAGCCTGAATATCAGACTGAATCGCTAAAATATCATCACCTGTAGCAACAACCATTGGAATACCAAGAGTACGCGCCAAAATAGCTGTATGAGATAATGGACCTCCCCATGCTGTTGCTAATCCTTTTACCCTTGTACAATCAAGTTGTGCTACATCAGAAGGAGAAAGGTCATTTGTAACCAGAATTACACCATGTGGAATATCATTTAAAAAGAACGATCTATAGGATGGATTGATTTCACCTAAAACACGTCGACCAACATCAACTAAATTAACAGCACGTGCTGCTAACAAAGGATTATCTACCTTAAAAAACATATCTGAAAATTGACGAACCGCTCTATCCCAAGACCAAGCGACACCATGACCTTCCGCTATAAAACGACAAGCTTGAGCTATTAAATTTTCATCGTCAAGCAAAACCATTTGCGCAGAAAAAATTGCAGCAGAATCTGCTCCCATACGCACTGTAATATCAGAAATTACAGATGCCATTTTATGTTTTGTTTTTGTAAGAGCATTTTCAAGACATGCTGCACCAGCTGCAAAATCAATTGGCTGGTCTATTATGGAAATATCATTTTGCCTTAAAACAAAAATCTTACCAAATGCTAATCCTGAACTCGCTCCAACACCAGAAATGCCTTTTTGCATAGAGCGTGGATACCAACCATGAAAAGCCTTTGTTTGAGATTCCATTGCTCTCATCAGGCATTTTTCACTAATACTCACTTTTTTTGCAATAGCAATGGCATCATTGAGAAGTTGTGCTCCTTCTGAAGCATCTGTAGAAAAAATCAGAACATCACCGTTTTTTGCTCCTAATTGCAATAAACCAACCAAATTTTTCATTTCAACGGTATATTGACCATGGCGAACTCTGATGGAACTTTGAGCCTTTTTCGCAAAATCAACCCAAAGAGAAGCTGGTCGTGCATGAAGACCACTTGGATAATCTAAAGTCCATTCCTGACACACAGAAAGGTCACCAATAAAAGTTTTTTCTATCTTCATATTTTGGTCAAACAAAGTTGTAACAATTTGTTGTTTGTCCATAGTGGTTGCAAGTACTTCAAGCTGTTTTTTATCAAATAAAAGAGACGTCAATTTTTTACAAATTTCTCTATAGCGATCTGGACACGCTGCAATGGCAATAACCAAATATGCTTTCTTGCCATCCTGCCACTCAACACCAGCAGGAACCTGTATAACAGCAACAGCATCCTTGATAATTAAATCACGATTTTCAGCCATACCATGAGGAATGGCTATACCATTTCCAAGCCAAGTATTGGTTGTTTCTTCACGTGCAAGCATGCTTGCCAGATAACACTTATCAACTGCACCAACCTGCACAAGCAATTCAGCAGCAGCATAAATTGCATCATTTTTATGATCAAAAGCAGCTGCAAGTTGTACAGATCTTATAGACAAGATTTCACCATCAGCAAAATCTACATTCATTGCTTCTGCTTTCTCATATCTCATCATGAATTCAAATTGCCTCACATTTGAACACCAATATCTCTGACACATTCCTTTTCAAAGCTGCATTTCCCAAAATACAAGCTATAAATACCACCACAGCTTTATTTATATTTTACGGAATATAGCTAAGTGAGGTGCTTAAATACCTCAATATAACCGATAAAACAATTGGATATTATTATCTAGCGAAGTGCTTAAAACCATTATAAGCAAATCTGCCTCTTACTCTTTTACTTTACAAAGACAAAACCCCATTTTCTACAGAACCAATCACCTGAAAAACTATGTTTTCGAAACGCTCTCATTATCCTAAGTTATTCAACATAACTTTTCATTATTTTTCCTACAAGAAAGCATCCTTCCCAATCATCCGTAACTTCAGCTAATATTTT
Source organism: Bartonella sp. AP20NXHL (assembly GCF_042196165.1). Taxonomy (NCBI): domain Bacteria; kingdom Pseudomonadati; phylum Pseudomonadota; class Alphaproteobacteria; order Hyphomicrobiales; family Bartonellaceae; genus Bartonella; species Bartonella sp. AP20NXHL. The sequence goes on from NZ_JBHIPV010000001.1 coordinate 25,498, forward strand.
GATTGATTCCTCAAAGTTTATTTAACCTATTATCCCTCTTTATAAATTCATTACATAATTACAAATTGCTCCATGCAACTTATCATCTTTAAAATTCCGTGCTGCCCATCTTATGATATCAAACCCTCGATATATAATATTTATATATTTTAAGCTACACCTTTACTTCAATCAATATCGCAAATACACAATACTCTCTGTCGCACATTTGCAAAGTACGAACATCCCCCCAAGCACCATCATCAATTACTAAAATAAAGAAAAACTCTACAAATAAGATAAATAAAGTAAAAAATGAAAAGCAATTATTGCCTTAGCTCTAGCTCTTATGCTTATTTATTTTCAACAATACACAATAATAGTGAAATCAGAAAAAATATTCTTGAAGGGCGCTGATTGCACGTTGGTTATTTTTATATCTTTAAACACCGTCCTCCTTAAAAATATAATTCCACTCTTGATTTACCGAAAATTCCTTAATGCATGTCACTTTCAAAGTAGTTTTGGCTGCCTTCTTATGGATTTTTTATCCCTATGTCTTTTTAAATGAATAGCCACACCTATCCACACTACCACCTAAAAACAGTATGACAACTCATCAATACCACAATGCCGATAAAAAGACCCATCTTTATTAAAATGATTACATAAAGAATGCTCTCATTAAATTTCTCATAATTTTCTGAAAACAAACTGCTTCTCTTATAAGAAATCACTAGACACTTCTTCATGCATAAAAAGAAAGTCTCTCTCACTATTATTATACAGAAATTTATCAACAAATTCTATCATAATATCAATATGTTCAGTACTAAATACTAACATAACATCGCACAAACTTTTTCCCTCATTGAGAAAAGCCATTTCCTCAATTCTACCTTTTTCGTATATCTTCTACATTTATTATAGTACCAACGCAAAAAGGGAAAGATAAGACTCTATCTTTCCCTTTTAATACTTATAAAACCACAACTATAATTCAATGAAATCCTGTTGATTTCTAGAGAGTGTTACAGATTACTCTGCTGCCTCCAGCATAGGAATGACTGAAACATAGGAACGATTACCCGCTTTGCGTTGAAAAGAAACCTTTCCATTTGATAATGCAAAAAGCGTATGATCTTTTCCAATACCAACATTGTTACCAGGATGCCAACGTGTACCACGCTGGCGAATAATAATATTTCCGGCAATAACGGTTTCACCACCAAATTTTTTAACGCCTAGACGTTTCGATTCTGAATCACGACCATTACGCGAGGAACCACCAGCTTTTTTATGTGCCATAGACGCTCTCCTTTAATCTTTCTTACTCTTTGTTGCTACAGACGCTTTCTTCTGCGGCGCAGTCTTTTTTTCAACCGTTTTTTTAGCCGTCTTCTCAACAGAAGCAGCAGCTTTTGTTTCTTGTGGTGTAGTTGCTTCTATCGGTTTTGCAGCAACTTTTTTAGGTTTTGAACCACCCATTAAAATTTCTAAAACACGAAGCCTCGTAAATTCTTGACGATGGCCACGCGTGCGTTTAGAATTTTGACGACGGCGCTTCTTAAATGCGATAACCTTGCGCCCACGTGCCTGTTCTAAAATCTCAGCTGTCACCAATGCATCAGCAACGACAGGGGTACCAATAACCGCATTACCTTCTTGCCCAACCATTAATATGTCATTGAATTCAACAACATCACCCGCATTTCCACTAACTTTTTCAACTTTTACCACTTGATTAGCAACAATGCGGTATTGCTTACCACCAGTTTTAATGACTGCGAACATTTTTTATCCTTCCGTTCACTCCAGCTCTTATTTAATTTCTGCCTTGAAATAAGGGAAAATAGGCTGCTTTTTATCAGTCGTAATAAATCTCAAAGAAGGATAAAACCTTCTTCAACACAAATATGCGCAGATTTCCCCACGCTTATATTTTGTATATATGAAGGAATTTCTATTCTCTGTCAATAAAGTCCCATAAAAAAGAAAAAAAGGTTGTACCAAAAACAATTGAAGGTTATCTACCCCTTATACACTCAAATAGTGCCGATTTTTGTTTCACTTTATTATGGAGAGATGGCTGAGTGGTTGAAAGCACCGCACTCGAAATGCGGCATAGGGGCAACTCTATCGGGGGTTCAAATCCCTCTCTCTCCGCCATTAATTTATAAAACGATATTATTAAAATGTCTTCAATCGTAGCTTGCCGGTTGTAGCTTGTCAGCAGATTTTGTATAATTTGACACTAGATTTTGTACCAATTTATTTTTTTCGAAGGATTTTAAGGGGGGCTCAAAGAGTCTTCAAAGACCTCTCAAAGGTCTTTATCGTTTTTGCGAATAAATTCTCCTTTTTACAATTTTTGCACTTTTTTGATTTTCTGTTACATAAATCTAGTTCAGATAATAAGAGAACGCATAGTAAAATTAAAGAATTATCTCATATTTCTCTCTCATTCTACTTTTGCTTAGTTAGTGCAAAACCTACTGTCAAATTATATTTATTTTGCACGTCTTGCTTGAATATGTGCTAGCAACCCTAATGTTGAACTATCGCGATTATCCGCTTTACTTTCTCCACGAAGAATTGGTAGTAACTCATTTGCTAATTCTTTACCAAGTTCAACCCCCCATTGATCAAATGAATTAATATTCATTAAAATCCCTTCAACAAAAGTACGATGTTCATAAAGTGCAATAAGACGACCGAGTGCAAAAGGTGTTAATAAATCTTGAACCAACGTAATGCTGGGACGGTTTCCTTTAAAACTTCTATGAAGTGCTAAATGATCTGCCTCACCCTCACCAACTCCATTTTTTATCAAGATATGCCGAGCATCTTCAATACTACGCCCCTTCATCAATGCTTTTGATTGTGCTAAACCGTTTGCTAGCAACATCTCATACATAGAATGTAAATTTTTCTCATGCCCTTTTATAAATAAAATAAATTCTACAGGAATAATATCTGTTCCTTGATGCAGAAGCTGAAAAAAAGCATGTTGACTATTTGTTCCTGAATCCCCCCAAACAATTGGACCACTTGAAAAACTTAATGGTTTTCCATCCAGCGAAACTTGCTTACCATTTGATTCCATATCAAGCTGTTGTAAATAAGCTGGAAAATGTATTAAACGCTGTGCATAAGGAATGATCGAACGTGATGAATAACCACAAATAACACGATGCCAAAATCCTAAAAGAGCAAAACGAATAGGAATATTTTTATGCAAAGGCATAGTTTTAAAATGTTGGTCCATTTGCAAAGCACCGTTGAGAAATTTGCGAAAATTTCCACCACCTATTGCAAACATAACAACAAGTCCAATGGCTGACCAAATTGAATAACGTCCTCCAACCCAATTCCAAAATTTAAAAACGCTTGTGGAATCTATGCCAAATTCTGCCACTTTATCAAGCGCACTTGAAACAGCAACAAAATGCGTACAAACGGCTTTTTCTCCTAAATGTGAACAAATCCACTGACGTGCAACTTGAGCATTTACCATTGTTTCAGCCGTTGTAAAAGTTTTAGAAGCAATGACAAACAGCGTTGTTGCTGGATTCAAAATAGAGAGAGTATCAGAAATATGGGCACTGTCAGCATTCGAAACAAAATGACACTGTGGACCATCATGATAAGGTTTTAAAGCGTATGTGACCATTGCAGGACCAAGATCAGAACCACCAATACCAATATTGACAATATCACTTATTCTCTCGCCACTGCTTCCCTTATAGCTTCCATCACGCACCTTTTCAGAAAATCTTTCCATATCTTCAAGGACGTCTTGAATATCGCGAATAAGATTATGACCGTCCAACATGAAAATTTCATCAGCAGGTAAACGTAATGCAATATGAAGAACTGAGCGTTTTTCAGTTGTATTAATCGCCTTACCAGAAAACATTGCATCACGCCGGCCTAACACATCTGCTGCGACCGCTAAATCATCTAGAAGTTGCAATGTTTTAAATGTCACACCACATTTTGAAAAATCGAAAAGAAGATCATCAAGTCTGAGGGAAAAATGGGAAAAACGCTGTTCATCTTCTACAAAATGCCGACGAATATCATAGACCCCATCCTTTGCGGCATGGTTTCTTAAAGCTTTTAATGTGGCTTCAAAAGCCATTTCATTTCGAATCGAAAAGCTATCTCCCATAAGCTTATCCTATACGGTTATTGATAATGAAATCTATGCCCAAACAATAACAAAGCAGAAAGCATCTCCTTTATTGCTCGCTATTTTCACTGCTCACATAAAAATGAAGGAATATACAAAATATAAAGGATAAGATCCGAAAATGATATTTTTACAAGAATAAACTTTCAAATCTTTTCTATCATATACATCATTTAACTTGATTGAGTTCTTTTGTTAAACGTAAATCTTCTTCTGCTTTTGGTCTTATAAAACGCCCTAAAAAAAGATAAACAACCGGTGTAACATAAAGCGTAAAAATAGTTGCTAAACCTAAGCCACCAACGATAACCCAACCTAAAGCTATACGAGCTTCTGCGCCAGCACCTTTGGCTAAAACCAAAGGAATACCTCCTAAAATGGCACAAATCATTGTCATACAAACTGGACGAAGGCGAATGTTTGCTGCTTCTTCTACGGCTTCACGCACGCTTCTTCCCTGATCACGTAATTGATCTGCAAATTCAACAATGAGAATACCATTTTTTGCCATAACACCAATTAACAAAATTAATCCAATTTGGCTGTAAATATTAAGACTCACACCACTTAATAGCATAGCAATTACAGCACAACCAATCCCTAATGGGACAGTGGCCATGATAATGAATCCTGAAATAAAACTTTCAAACTGAGCAGCCAAAATCAATAAAATAATCAAAAAGGCAATGCCAAAAACAATCATAAAATTGGAAGATGTTTCATTAAGCGTTTCGGCTTCCCCTAAGGGAACCAAGTAGGTTCCTTTTGATAACAAAGGAGAAGCAATTTTCTGTACAGTTTGGTAAGCTTCCCCTAAAGCGATATCTGGAGCAAGATTTGCGCTTAAAACAACAGCATTCATGCGTTTTTCCCGTTTTAATTGAGGAGCAATAGCTTTTTCATGTAAACGCGCAATAACCGATAAAGGAACATATCGATTGTCTTTGGTTTTTAAAAAAATATTTTCTAAATCGCTAGGACTCTTCATAGAATTTGTACGCGATATCAATTTAACATCGTAAGAATGATCATCCACGTTAATGGAACCAATCTTTTTACCATCCAACATTGTTTGTAATGTATCGCCCAAATTGGCGATATCAATCCCTAAATCGGAGGCTTTTTTTCGATTGATTTCAATAAAAAATTGCGGTTGTGTTGCATCAACAGTAAGGCGTGGGCGAATAAAACGCGGATCATCTTGTAAAGCACTCACCAGCTTATCAGCAATGGGTTGTAATGTTGCATAATCATTGCCAAGAATTGCAAATTGCAACCCTTGCCCAGTTCCTCTCACACCCAAAGAATTTCCCTGCGCAGCAAATACAAAAACTGCGGGAAACTGTTTAACCTTTGCATTAATATCTTTCACGATTTCTTGCTGACTACGTAAACGTTTATCCCAAGATGAAAGCAATAAAATCAAAAAAGCAGTATTGGGTGAACCGCCAGCACCCGCGATAGAGTAACTGTTAGCAATCTCCCCTGCATCACGTAATGGCTGTAGACTTGCTTCAATTTGCTCTATTTGCTCGTTCAAATATTGTGTTGAAATACCTTGTGGTCCATTAATAACCAAAAAGATCACAGCTCTGTCTTCTGCTGGCGTTAATTCCTGTTGTAGCTTCGTATAGCCTCCAACACAAAGACCCCCAAAAATAAGTGAAGCAAAAACAACAGCCCAAGGCTTTTCTAAACACTTATGCAAACTGTAAGTATATGCCTTATGAAAAAAAGTACCTAATTTATATAAAAAAGCAAAATGATGGGACTCTTCCTCTTTATCCTCAATATGTTCTTTGAGAAAACGTGAAGCCAACATGGGACAAAGCGTTAAGGCAACAACTGAAGAAAGCAAAATAGAAATTGCCAAAACAAAACCGAATTCTCTAAAAAGCCCTCCAACTTGCCCAGGAAGAAAGGAAATAGGAACAAACACAGCCACTAATGTCAGTGTTGTTGCTAAAACAGCAAAAAATACTTCACGTGTTCCTATCACCGCTGCTGCTCTGGAACCTAATCCCATGTTGCGCCACCGAACAATATTCTCAAGAACAACAATGGCATCATCCACAACAAGCCCTGTTGCTAAAACAAGTCCTAAAAATGTGAGAATATTCAATGAAAACCCTACAAGATAAATAGCCGCAATGGTACCAATCAAAGCGACAGGAAGAGATACAGCAGGTATCAGCGTTACACGAATGTCTCTGAGAAAAAGAAAAATGACCAAGATAACGCTCAAAATAGCAATGACCAACGCAACTTCAACCTCATGAAGAGCGCTTTTAATAAAAATTGCATCGTCATTAATAACGTCTATATGTACAGAAGAAGGAACAATACTTTTGAGATTATCAACAACGGCTCTCACACCTTCAGAAATATTAAGAGTGTTGGATTGTGCTTTACGCACGATACCTAATCCAATACCTGTCTTTCCATTGATACGAAGAATAACTGTTTCTATATCCGGCGATAAAGTAACATGCGCAACATCACCAAGATGCACATGAGGCTTTAAAACAACTTGTTCAAAAGATTCTGGTGTTGTTAAACGTGCAGTAGCACGTACAACTAAAGTTTGCTTAGAATTGCGTAATGACCCTACTGGCACATCTGTTGTCATATCAGCAAGAACACGTGAAATATCTGCTACAGTTAATCCATAACTTGCAAGTTTTGCTTGATCTATATCAATCTGAAAAATCTTTGTGCGAGCACTATCGACCTGTACATCACCAACACCATCAACAGCAGAAATTGCATCAACAATCTGATCGTTTACAATCGTGGTTAAATCATCAACACTCATTGTTGGTGACGTCACAACCAAATACATCATGGCAGCAGCATTCGAATCTGCTTTAATAATCAAAGGCGAATCCGCATCTTTCGGTAAAGAATAGGTAATACGGGAGAGAGCATCACGAATATCAGATGCCGCAACATTCAAATCAACACCAACATTAAAATTAATCTGTACACGGGAGCGCCCAAAAGAAGACGTTGAAGAAATCGTCTTAACACCTGAAACACGAGAAACGGCATCTTCTATAACTTTTGTAACTTCACGATCAATTGTTTCTGCCGACGCACCAGAAAACACCGTCACAACCGTCGTTACCGGAGTATCAACATCGGGTAATTCTCTTACATCAACATTTAACCATGCTGCAAATCCTGCAATGATGATCATAGCATTTAAAACAAAAGTAAAAACCGGTCTGCGAATAAATAAGGTAATGAGACCACCTTGCTCCACCTTTGACGTAGGCTGTTTTGTGCTCAATTCTTGGCTCATTGTATATCCGTTCCGTAAACTGCTGGTAATTGCTGTTGATGAGACTTTGGATCATCAATCGTTACTTTACTTCCTGGATAAAGCATTTGCACCCCTTGAATGACAACTTGATCACCATTTTCTAGGGGTGCTTTTACGAAAACTTGATCTGCTTTATGCTGAATAATTGATACGGGTATAGCCTCTACTTTCCCTTCTCTCACACGCCAAACGAATGACCCTTTACTATTCCATTGAACTGCAAGAGGATTAACGACAGGAAAAGAACCACCATGAAATTGCAAGGCAACAGAAAAGGACATACCAGACATGAGCGTATCTTTTTCATTATTGATTTCAACCTGAACATGAAGTGTGCGACTTTCTGGATCAACGATATTATCAATCGCATAAATATGACCAACAAAAGATCTATCTGGCTGCGCGACTAACGTTGCCGTTACCTCATCTCCTTTATGGATGCGCGACACATATCGTTCAGGGGCCCATATATCGACCAAAATACGTTCTCTATTCTCAATACGGCCTATTACAGTATTAAGGGTCACGTTATTCCCCGCATCAACGGGCAAAATACCAACAACTCCAGGAATCGGTGCTCGAATTGTTCGCCGATCGAGATCTAATTCAGCATTACGCAAAACTAAATTTGCGTTATCCAACTCTAAGCGTGCCATAATTTCTTGAACTTCCGTTGCTGTATTGCTGGCGCGTAATTTAAGAATGCGCGAAAGCGTTAACGCATTGTTATCACGTTGCACTTTTGCTTTTGCAGCCGCTATTTCTTCTTTTTTAGAATCAAGCTTTGCAATCACATCATCGGCTTGTACTTTTGTACCTGCTGACACAAAAAGCTTATCAATAACACCTGAGGATAAAGGGGTAAGCTCAACTTCTGCAAGAGCTTTTCCACTCCCTAAAACGTTAAGTTGTTCATAAAAATCTTGAATTTTTACAAGATCAACGACAACATTTACCGGTGGCCTTCCCATTTTTCCATTTGAAGTTTTATCTGATACTTTTGTTTTATCCACCATAGAAATGGGTTGTTCTGCACTCTTTTTTCCAGCCCAATAAGTAACCGTTAAAACAACGATTAAAAACACTAATGGAAAGCTCTTTTTTAATAACGCCATACATCCGCCCTTGCTGTGTCATGTTTATCTGAAATAGTTTTCAACAGTAATATCGGCGTTTTACACAAAAACCCAACAGCGGGTGTGTGTGTCTTACCCCCACCGCAAAAAACAGATCTCATCTCTGCTTGATTATCTTTCATCTATAAAAACGTCAAGTTAACTATCGTTCATATTGCTTTGTATGGTCACAACAAAAAAATGTTCATATCAAAACCAACTGAAGCCATAATATTTTTAAAATATCTCATAAAAAAGAGAGATTTTTTTATTACTATCCAAGTTTCACTTGCATTTCTTTAATGAAACGATTAGGAACCCTTTGTCTTAGACAATGTAAAAAATTGAAATATATGCACCCGTAGCTCAGCTGGATAGAGCACCAGACTACGAATCTGGGGGTCAGGAGTTCGAATCTCTTCGGGTGCGCCATCATCAATAATATCTTCTTATAAAGCAGGCTTTTTAAATTCTTTATTTTGTGATTTATTTTTACCTATCTTTGTTTTTTTGTTATTTCATTCTGTTGTGAGTCGTTTTTTTAGCCATTTTGCTAGAATAAGATGTTATGAGTCCTTCAATTCAGCCCTAAGGGCTTTTTATTAGCTAATAATCGTAGCGATTGCATGAGTAGCGTGTATTGTTATTTTCTTTTTTCAATCTATGCGCTTGTTTTTGGTCTCTTCCGGATTATACTCTCTAATCAGTTAGGTAATTTTTTACGTTCTTATTTCTAACTGTTCCATAACTGGATGTTGCTGGATATTTTATTCCTAGCAGTCCCATCTTAAGAGTGACTTCAAATGTGCCGCCATAAATTCCGGGTTACCACCATGTGAAACTTTTTCAGTGTGTTATTGGAAAGAATAAATAAACTACTTCTCAAACGTACCACTATAAAACACTTATGGTATCCATTAATATCATCAGCATTTTGTTGCAAACCACAGCTTCTTTCTGCAATATTTTTAATTGAATTAAACGTATTTTTACTGCTTAAAAGCAAAGTGATTCTTTTTCCTAAAAAACAATAAAACTCTTCTTGTGCTTCTTTAGCATTATCTCTTGCATGGCATATCATCGACTTCTATGATATCTTAATATTTTCTGTTCTCTATGAATTTTTCTAATTAACCCATGGGGTACAGATCTCGAATATTAATAAAAGATAAATTTAAAGAATTTTTCCATGCCTAAAACTGATATTGAAATTGCTCGCACTGCTAAAAAGCAACATATTGTTGAAATTGCACAAAAAATTGGTATCTCACATGAAAATCTCATTCCCTATGGCCATGATAAAGCTAAAATTTCTTCTGAATACATAAAATCGCTTAATAAAAATCCAGACGGTAAACTTATCCTTGTCACAGCTATCAATCCCACACCTGCCGGAGAAGGCAAAACAACAACAACAGTTGGACTAAGTGATGCTCTTAATCTTATTGGTAAAAAAACAATAGCTACCTTGAGAGAACCGTCTTTAGGTCCCTGTTTTGGTGTAAAAGGTGGTGCTGCTGGTGGTGGTTATGCGCAAGTCATTCCAATGGATGACCTTAATTTACATTTTACCGGTGATTTTCATGCTATTACAGCTGCTCATAATCTTCTTGCCGCAATGATAGATAATCATCTTTATTGGGGAAATACTCTAAACATTGATCCACGTCGCATTGTTTGGAAACGCGTTCTTGATATGAATGACCGTGCATTGCGCGATATTGTCATTTCATTGGGGGGCATAACAAATGGTTTTCCACGTCAAGCAGGTTTTGATATTACTGTTGCATCAGAAATTATGGCGCTTCTTTGTCTCTCTGAAAATTTAGAAAACCTTACACAAAGACTCAAAAAAATTATTGTTGCTTATCGTTATGATAAAACGCCCATCACCGTTGCTGATCTCAATGCGGAAGGTGCAATGGCAGTTCTTCTCAAAGATGCTATACAACCCAATCTCGTACAGACAATTGAAAATAATCCTGTTCTCGTTCATGGAGGACCTTTTGCCAACATTGCTCATGGTTGCAATTCAGTTATAGCAACAAAAACTGCTTTAAAACTTGCGGATTATGTTGTCACAGAAGCAGGGTTTGGAGCAGATCTTGGAGCAGAAAAGTTCTTCAATATCAAATGTAGGCAAGCAGGTATTGTACCAAATGCTACAGTGATCGTCGCAACTATTCGTGCATTAAAAATGAACGGTGGTCTGGATAAAAATAACCTGACAGAAGAAAATATTACCGCTTTAGAAAAAGGAGCTGCCAATCTTTTACGACACATAAAAAATATGAAGCACTACGGTATTCCTTGTGTTGTGGCTATCAATCATTTTGACAGCGATAGCGATGCTGAAATAAAAACATTACAAAAAATAGTTGCAACAACTGGACACAAAGCTATTATCTGTAAGCATTGGGAACAAGGTGGAAAAGGCGCTATAGAACTTGCACAAGAACTCGTTACCTTGATTGAAAAGCACGATTCTGATTTTAAAGTTCTCTATCAAGATGATATTCCACTCGTTCAAAAAATTAATTGTATTATAACAAAGCTATACGGTGGACGTGGCGCCATCATCTCAGCCCCTATTCTCAAACAACTTGAATCTTGGGAAAAAGAGGGGTTTGGCGTCTACCCTATTTGTATGGCAAAAACACCTTATTCTTTTTCTTCTGATCCCAAGCAATACGGCGCTCCTGTTGATTTTGAAATTCCCATACGAGAAGTTCGTCTCTGTGCGGGAGCCGGTTTTATTGTTGTCATTTGTGGAGATGTTATGACCATGCCGGGACTACCCCATTATCCCGCGGCTGAAAAAATTCATCTTGACGAAAATGATCAAATACAAGGACTTTCATAAATTTATAACCGTAAATTCTATCATTCATTATAAAAAGCGTTTTATTGTAAAAAAAATAGAATTTTAAAAAGCGATATAGACAAATGTCTTATTTATATGATATAAGTGCTTGTCCTTTTGGATATGCCTTTAAAAGGACGTAGGTTTTTTCCTATCATTTATGACACTGAAAAAAGCAGGATAGATAGTGCAAGTACTCGTTCGTGATAATAATGTTGACCAAGCGCTCCGTGCGTTGAAAAAAAAGATGCAGCGTGAAGGTATCTTCCGTGAAATGAAAATGCGTAGTTATTATGAGAAGCCATCTGAGAAGCGTGCTCGTGAAAAAGCTGAAGCTATTCGTCGTACACGTAAGCTTGCTCGTAAGCGTGCACAAAGAGAAGGTTTTGTTAGTAACGGACGAACTGTTGCGGTAAAGTAATATACTTTATGATATTATATAACTGCATAACCAATAGGTAATAAGCTACTAGAAAATTTTTCTTCATAGGCGATTGCAATAAATTGCTTGTGTGTAGGTTTTTGTGTACAATGTTATCTAATATGTTAGTTATTTGAAAATAATAAGATTTCTATCATAAAGGTGGTTTTTATTTCACTCTTATATTTTAAAAATAGATAACAAACTACACTTTAGATATTTAAGCGACTTTTTCCTATGTGAATTGAGTGTGAGGTGTTTTATTATCACTTTTCACTATAATTTTCTCCTTCTGGATATCTCTTACATCACTGCTTCTTATGTACAAATTTCATGATGAACTTCTTTTTTGTCATTAAATATTCTACATCTTTCGATCATCCTAGATCTGATTACAAAACAAAAATAACTATCGCAATATGCGATTGTGTGTAAAATATAATATCAAATTCATAATCCTCTTTCCCTTCAGTTATGTAACGAAACGATATAATTCCATAACTTTTTATATCTCTTGATTCTGTCTCTCTAAAGGATGACGAATTTCAACCACTGAACTATAAATTCTTTTTTCTTGATAAATTTCTTCTATTCATCACTTATGTAATTACCCTCATAATTGTATCGAATAAGCCCTTCTATTTCTTTCAACTTTCGTCTATACTGAGTTAGAGAAAAAGAAATTTGACAATAAACAGAGAAAACACTGTATTTTAAGATGGATGAATGTGCCTTTTATTACCATTGTTGATGGAAATATTTTTACAATTTAAATAACGAGTTAAAGTTTTTAACGCAGTGGTTTGTTATTATAAGTAATTGTTTTTCATATTAATTAATAATTCTGAATAACGTACAGTTTCTCAATGCCTTCTCATATTGAATCAATCAAGATTATCTTCTTGTACATCATAAGCGGGATTCGTATGCAAATAGAATAAAAGCTATTTAAGAAAAAACAAAAATGCTTCTTATGAACACCATAAATAATAGGAACTGCATAACATTGAAAGCTGGTGAATAGAACGATGGAGCCAGCTTATCTACCATACGGATAAGCATTATCATGGCATAAGATTAGAGTGTAGCAAATTTTATAAATGAATTATCACGAAAAAGTGTCCTGTTTAAATTAGCCCTTCATATATCAATCTACTCTATAATGTCGCTCATATTTTTACGCTTAAATGTTTTATTTATCGTATTATTTTGTTCATTCAAAACTTCTTTTCAAGCCACACAATAAATCCCTTTCTGAACAGCTCTTTGTTCATAGTATGCATACATGCACTTTTACTTCGAGAAACAAACTCAGAAAAGAGATGCAATACTTTAGCCCTAATTTCCTGTACAAAAACTGCTAAGGCTCCAGTAATACTTTACTGTTTTATCACGCGTACAGCTACATAAAAATCCAATGTTTATTTATATCTATCCCCTCATAAACAAGATACGCACTAAGAAATACAAGCTTTTGTTTTCCTTATTTTGATATTTTTGTAGCAATTTTCTCATCGTTTAGATCTCTTTAACGAGCAGTGTGTCATACTTTTTATCAGTTTCCAGTCTTATCTTTCAGATTTTAAATTTCCAATATATGATGAAATAAAGGAGTTCGGTGTGCAAAATTCTCGTTGGTTTCGCGTTTCAATACTCGCATCATGTATCTTAATAGCAACAGTCATTGTATTAGGTTCACCTCATTTGTTGCATGCACAAACATTTAATCAAAATTTAGGGCCCAGTGGTTTACCACTTCCGCGATTTGCTTCGATTAAACCCACCAGCGTTAATGTACGCGTCGGACCAGGAAGCAACTATTCTATCATTTTTACCTACAAAAAGAAGGGATTACCTATTGAAATCATTCAAGAATATGATCAATGGCGCAAAATTCGTGATGCAGAAGGCGATGAGGGATGGGTGTATCAATCACTTTTATCGGGAAAGCGAACTGCTATAACTATTCCATGGCAAAAAGATAAAACTAAAAGACTGATGCTACGAAAAAACCCCACCGACAACGCAGAACTTGTGGCAGAAGTAGAACCTAATGTCATTGGTAATATCCGCCAATGTGATGGACAATGGTGCGAACTAAATATTAATAATACGCGCGGATGGCTTCAACAACCACAGTTATGGGGAATCTATCCTGATGAAAAAGTAAAAGGCTGGTGAATACTCAAACTCAATAAGTTTAATTTTATTCCTTATTGAATATCCTCACTGCCTATCACAAGATCGATTTTTTGGTTTCAATCGCACGATTAAATCAACATGTGAAATTTCCATACCTTCTGGTGGCTTAGGCAAATTTCTAATAATGGGAGATTCTTCCAAATTGTAAGGAATATCAAGAATACGATTTTCACCTTCTATATAAAAATGGTAGTGATCAGAGGTATTGGTATCAAACCAAGTTTTTGAGCCCTCTACGGCAATAATCCGTAATAATCCCGCTTCCGTAAATTGATGAAGCGTATTATAAACCGTTGCTAAAGATACAGGTACACCTGCCCTCACCGCTTCCTCATAGAGCTCTTCAGCAGTAATATGACGATTTCCTTGAGAAAAAATCATATGTGCAAGTTCCAACCGCTGACGTGTTGGACGCAGACCATTTTGACGCAAACGTTTTTCTAACATAGAAATGGAATAATATTGCACCATTTTTCCACACTCTTTTGTGCACTGTTGCTCTTCATTCATATCTAAATTGTCTGCACTCACTGACATATTACAAACCCAAATACATTCCTGCTAAATAAGATCAAAATACAAAAAAATGGGAATAGTATGGTGTAATCTTGTATTCCATTTTTAAATAATTACCTATGTAGAATACATAAAAAAAGGCTTTTGTCATTAAAAATGATATAAAATCATTTCCCTCTCTTTAAAATTTGCTCTAAAAGTAGGTTGGGAAAAGCGCAGAAATTAAAGATATATGCAAATAAATGGAGTAACAATGGCTGAACAAAAGTCTCGCTACACATATGAAGAGCTTCTAAGCTGCGCTCGCGGCGAAATGTTTGGTAGAGGTAATGCGCAATTGCCAGCACCGCCAATGTTGATGATTCATCGAATCACTCAAATTAGTGAAACTGATGGTAAATACGATAAAGGAATGGTTCGCGCCGAATTTGACATTACACCAGACATGTGGTTCTTTAATTGTCACTTTATAGGCGATCCCGTCATGCCAGGATGTCTCGGACTGGATGGTATGTGGCAATTAACAGGTTTTTTTCTTGGTTGGCTAGGCGAACCAGGAAAAGGAAGAGCAATATCAACAGGTGAAGTAAAGTTATCAGGGATGGTAACTCCACAAACCAAAATTCTTGAATATGAAATAGATTTTAAGCGTATTCGACGTGGAAATTTAGTCTTAGGAATAGCTGATGGGTGGCTAAAAGCAGATGGAGAGACTATTTATAAGGCGAATGATTTACGCGTTGCTTTATTCAAAGAAGATTGAACGTTATTTCCGTCAGAAAGAACTTTTCACTATTCTGTATGGAACGAGGAGGTATGAATGCGTCGAGTTGTTGTAACCGGAATGGGAATTGTCTCCGCGATTGGAAATAACCCTAGAGATGTTTTAACCAGTTTACGTGAAGCAAAATCCGGAATTTCTTACGCACCTCAATATGCCGAATTAGGCTTTCGTAGCAGAGTTTATGGCAAACCCGATATTAATATAGAAGAACTCGTAGATCGACGTGCTCTACGTTTTCATGGGCGTGGAACAGCATGGAATCACATCGCCATGGATCAGGCGATTGCTGATGCGGGTCTAGAACCGCATGAAGTATCGAACGAACACACGGGTATTATTATGGGTTCTGGAGGTGCTTCAACACATTCAATCGTAGAAGCTGCTGACATTACACGCCAAAAAGGCCCAAAACGTGTTGGACCTTTTGTTGTCCCTAAAGCGATGAGTTCTACAGCATCTGCAACATTAGCAACTTTCTTTAAAATAAAGGGAATCAATTATTCAATCTCTTCAGCTTGTGCTACCTCCAATCATTGTATTGGTAATGCTTACGAAATGATTCAATATGGTAAACAAAAGCGCATCTTTGCCGGTGGCTGCGAAGATTTGGATTGGACACTATCTGTTTTATTCGATGCCATGGGCGCTATGTCCAGCAGATATAATGACATTCCTCACAAAGCTTCACGTGCTTATGATGTTAATCGTGATGGTTTTGTCATTGCTGGAGGGGCTGGCGTTTTAGTCCTTGAAGATTTAGAACTTGCTAAAGCACGTGGTGCAAAAATCTACGGAGAAATCGTTGGATACGGTGCGACATCCGATGGACATGATATGGTTGCCCCATCAGGAGAGGGAGCGGAGCGGTGCATGCGCATGGCTCTTGCAACAGTCAATAATAAAATTGATTATATCAATCCCCATGCGACAGCAACTCCTGTTGGTGATCCTCCTGAGATAGAAGCTATCCGTCGTGTCTTTGGAGCAGGTGATCAATGCCCCCCCATTTCTGCTACCAAGTCTCTAACAGGACATTCCTTGGGAGCAGCAGGTGTTCACGAAGCAATCTATACATTGTTAATGATGAATCATAATTTTATTTGTGAAAGTGCCCATATTGAAGAACTTGATCCAGCTTTTGCTGATATGCCAATCGTTCGTGAACGACGTGATCATCAACAACTGAATACCGTATTGTCGAATACTTTTGGCTTTGGCGGTACCAATGCAACGCTTGTTTTCCAACGTTATGTATAAACAAAAGCTCTTAGTAATTGAAAAAAGTACGGTCTTACGGAGAATAATATGAAAGGTTTGATGGAGGGCAAACGCGGCCTTATTATGGGAATTGCGAATGACCATTCAATTGCTTGGGGCATTGCCTGTCAGCTCGCACAAGCAGGAGCGGAATTAGCGTTGACTTATCAAGGAAATGCTTTTGGAAAACGTGTTCATCCCCTAGCAGATAAACTTGGGTGCAAATTAGTGCTAGAGTGTGACGTTGAAAAAAGTGAAAATATTGATTACGTCTTTGAGCAACTTGAAAAAGAATGGAAAACAATTGATTTTATTGTCCATGCCATTGGTTTTTCAGATAAAACTCAGCTAAAAGGGCGTTACGTTGATGTTACAACACGTGAAAACTTTCAACGCACGATGGTTATTTCAGCTTATTCCTTTACTGAAATTGCCCAGCGCGCGGGTAAGCTTATGCCCAATGGAGGAACACTTTTAACTCTTACCTACGGTGCTTCACAGCAAGTTGTGCCTAATTATAACATCATGGGTGTTGCTAAAGCAGCTTTAGAAGCTATGGTACGTTATTTAGCAGCGGACTTTGGTCCTCAAAATATCCGTGTCAATGCGATTTCCGCTGGTCCTGTTAGAACTTTAGCAGGTAATGGTATTGCAGCTGCGCGGGCAATATTTTCACATCAACGCCGTAATGCCCCATTACGGCGTACCGTAAATATTCATGAAATTGGAAAATCTGCTCTTTATCTACTCTCTGACTTATCATCAGGTGTTACAGGTGAAATCCATTATGTTGATTCAGGCTATAACATCATGTCTATGCCAATACTTGAAGAACTGAAAAAAAGTGACGATTCCCAAGAAGAATAAAATTTATTTCATTGCACTAAAAAAGAAAATAAATCATGTCCATAGTGCTTTAATCGGGTATTGAGTACTTTCTCAGCTATATAATAGTGTATTGACTTATAATAATATGACGTAAGGCATATGTGCAAATGTTTGTAAGAATAAGTCAATACAAAACCAGATGTACGATGCCTTGTTTCGCAAAATATTTTATAAAAAGCCGGAGTATTTCTTCAATCCATGGTTGATAAAGTGTGTATTTTATGACGTTATTTACCTTACTAAAGCATACGCTTTTGTCGTTGCTTATAAATCAATATCCAGCCCTCATGCTACCGTAGTTTGAAACAGAGATTAGAGAATTATTAAAATCCTTAGTTTCAGCTTTTGTGTAGCAAATTGAAAAAAATATTCCTACCGTTTGATTTATTCTTGAAACGCAAATACAATCTAATTTAGGACGAATATGAAGGCGTAAAGAAATCAATCATTAATCTTACTATTATTCTTTAATGAGGCTTTACGATTTTAAAAGCATGTACATCAATGTTTTTTTAATAATGGAGGTTACGCTTTACCTCACACCTTTATTTTTCTTGTTCTTTAATGAAAGCATTTCTCTGATGTGTCAAGTAAAATAGAACACCCAAAAACACTATAGCTGTTTCTCCTTCATGCATTTTTTAAAGATATCTCTCAATGCACGCCATTCCATTTCACAATGGTACCTGTAGAACGTATAAAAAATCCCTGTGAAGTACATAAAATCCTTTTTTTACCACCATTTTAATGTTTATACAGATGACAAACCGACACCGTCATTTTACTTGCCATGTTCTAATATTGAAACAACCCTTGACACTTGAGATGATTCATTAGAAGTATCTTTAATAATTTTTATCCACATACTAACCCGCTTGTGACAAGCAAACACATATTTTTAATTAACTCAATACAAAAATAAAATGAATTATTTATATAAATCAATTTTTTATCTTTATAATCACATTATTTTTCAGTGTAAATGACAGCCACAAACAAGTACAATAATATTTTTTTCAACCTTAGACTTTCAAAGTTATAATTCCAAAAATCATTTCTTGCATATAAAAAACAGAATTGACATGTGAGAAAATAAAAGACTTAAATATTTCTACTGAACAGCTTCAAGTGCTTAGAGCTGTCTCAACATTGGGGGGTGTAATGATGCTCGGCTTCCTCCTTCATAAACGTAAAGATGGGGATGTGCACAATGGCTTTATCGTTACACTATTCACGGTTACCGTCGCGAAGTGGACTTGGAAGTTTTAAGAGAGGTCTCTTTAAAACAAGCGCGTGAATATACAACAGCTATCGTGTTTTTTTGGGCGTTCTATTTTACCTGACACATCAGAGAAATGCTTTCATTAAAAAATGAGAAAATAAAGGTGTGAGATAATCTCCATTATTTAAAAGATATTGCTTTAGATAGCGTAAAACTGAATTTAAAAATGATTGTAGAAATGGGAACTGGTTTTCATCTTTAAAATTTCATCTTCTTCCCAAAACAGATTGTCTTCTTGTTTTAAAGAATTACAAAAACAGAGATACATAATATCCCTGCCCCGATATTCTTAACTTATACGTTACATAAATAAGATGCTTCTACCTAATGAGTCTTGTATTATTCTGTTTGCAAACATCATTGTGAGATGAATTTAAGAGACAATAAAAATATCTTGTTCATTACATTACATAAACATGTGTAAGTGGAAACGATAATTTATCTTCAAAGAGATAGCTCTTAGATAAAAGCAAAAACTTTTATATTTCAGCCATGTTTCATAAAGAATCGAATGATATGAATCTATAATTTGCTGGAATATGACTACCTTATACAACCATCAATAAAATCTATTTTATATGTCTATCATAGCATGTTTCTATTTTTTACGATTTGAATTATTAAAAAACAGGATATCATTGTATTTCGTCCTTGAGGGCGCGGCTTAGTAATGTATTTGCCGCTTCAGTTATGTTTTTACCACAATAGAGAATTTGATAAATTTGTTCTACAATGGGCATTTCTACCCCAATACGCTGCGCCAACGTATGTACTTCCTTGGTATTTAAGTATCCTTCCACAACCTGACCAATTTGTTTTTCCGCTTCTTTTATATCTATTCCTTTACCAAGAAGTATTCCAAAACGACGATTACGTGACTGATTATCAGTACATGTCAAAACCAGATCACCTAAGCCTGTCATTCCCATAAATGTGGAAAGCTCAGCACCCATAGCCCCCCCTAAACGACTGATTTCAGCTAGTCCTCGTGTGATAAGAGCTATTCGTGCATTTGCCCCAAAACCTATGCCATCTGATATTCCTGCACCAATAGCAATAACATTTTTGACTGCTCCCCCTAATTGAACACCAATCATATCTGAACTTTTATAAACTCTAAAACTTTTGTCACAATAAAAAAGTTGCTGCAATTCTTTACCAAACTCAACATCAGAAGCTGCTATCGTCATTGCAGTAGGCCAACCAATAGCTAGTTCTTGAGCAAAAGTTGGTCCAGAAAAAACAGCTAAAGGAATTTTTTCACCTAAAATCTCACGAGCAACCTCTTGTAAAAAACGTCCAGTACCATGTTCTAAACCTTTTGTAGCCCAAATAACACGTGAATGCTGATCTAAATAAGGCTGAATATTACACAAAACTTGATGAAATACATGGCTTGGAACTGCGATTAATATATTGTGACTCGCCGTTATTGCAGTTTCAAGCGAAGCTTCAAGTAATAAATTGTCAGGAAATCGAATATCGGGTAAATATACTTGATTACAACGTTGTTCCTGTAATTCTTTGATATGTTGAGGACTATATCCCCAAAGTAAAACATTATGACCATTACGGGCAAGAGCTATCGCTAATGCAGTACCAAAAGAACCAGCACCAATAACTGTCATTGCAACGGTTTTCATTAAGTTTTCTGATTATTCTCTAAATTTTTGATTTCAATTGCATATTATTATTACAAATAACTTTAATGCTATCTTTAATATAAATTCTGTAAATCTAAAAACATTACTGCTTCGTGTTTTTTTATCTCACACAACATAAAAACTTGTTTCTCACATTCTCTTTCTTTGTAGTAAATTTTACAAACATCACTTTTTGTATATTCTACAAATAGCTATTTGTCTCAAAAATTAAAGCTTGACTAAATACCCCACGGACTTTCTCTTTTAAATTAAAAGTATATTCAAAATAATGATACTCATATCCACTGATATCTTGTATTTCTTCCCTTCTTTATATCCTACGAATTTCTTCTACGAGCTGATACATGCCGCATCAGCTCCATAGATATTTCTAACAACTACTCCACAGGAAACTGTGTATTTGGATCTTGATCCATGGGTATTTCTGAACCAGGCGCTTGATCTACAGGAGTTTGCGTACTTAGACCTTGCCCCATGGGTATTTCTGAACCAGGCGCTTGATCTACAGGAGTTTGTGTACTTAGACCTTGCCCCATGGGTACTTCTGAACCAGGTGCTTGATCTACAGGAGTTTGCGTACTTAGACCCTGCCCCATGGGTATTTCTGAACCAGGTGCTTGATCTACAGGAGTTTGCGTACTTAGACCCTGCCCCATGGGTATTTCTGAACCAGGTGCTTGATCTACAGGAGTTTGTGTACTTAGATCCTGCCCCATGGGTACTTCTGAACCAGGTGCTTGATCTACAGGAGTTTGCGTACTTAGACCCTGCCCCATGGGCATTTCTGAACTAGCTTCTTGATCTACAGGAGTTTGCGTACTTAGATCCTGCCCAATGGGCATTTCTGAACCCTGTATCTTTTCTGGCTGTTTTCTTACGGATATATCTTTGCTTGATAACTGCTCAGACACTGAAGAATCATCTCTACTTGATATTTCCGGTTCAATAACACGTCCTGAACCACCCATCATATTATAATTTAAATGAGAAATAGCCCACCAAGTTCCCCCAATAATAACAAAAACGCAAATAACAGCAAACCATAACGCGCTTAAATTCCACTTGGCGTCTGGACCAGAATTCAAGTGCAAAAAGAAAACAATTTGTACTATAATCTGAATAATCGCCATCCCAATAAGATACGCAACCTTTGTACTAACTGCCCAACTTTCCATCATTCCATACATCACAGGAACAAAAGAACCCAAAGTGAAAAATACAGCCAGAATAAAACCAACCAAATAGGAACCAGTACTGGGACCATGTGTTTCATTTTGCACGCTCATCACAACGCTCCTAATAGATAAACCATGGTGAAAACACCAATCCATACAATATCAAGTAAATGCCAAAAAATGGAAAGGCATGCTAAACGTGTTTTATTGTTCTGATCCAAACCATTACGACGAAGATGAAAAAACATCACAACCATCCAAAGAAGACCAACACTTACATGAAGTCCATGGGTGCCAACCAAAGCAAAAAATGCTGACCAATAAGCAGAGAGAATTTCCCGTCCAAAAAGCTGTAAACCTGTTGCAGGATCAATACCCGCATAAGCATTTGGATCGTAATAAAAAACCTCACTCAAAAGTTCATGAAATTCGTAAAGTTCCATACCAATGAAGCAACACCCCAATACAAAGGTAATAGCCATCCATAAACGCACACCACTGATGTTATTTTTATGTGCTTGTACCATTACAAAGCCATAAGTGACGGATGAAAACAACAAGAAAGCAGTCTCAACCAAAACAAACTTTAAATCTATAAACTCATTACCCGCTTTACCACCGCCATAAGAAGCAGAAAATACAGCAAAACTTGAAAACAATGTCGAAAACAGGATTAAGTCTGAAAGAATATAGACCCAAAAACCAAACGTCATTACCGAGCTACTATCGTGGTGAAGTTCATCTATAGTACTCGCGTTATTCATTGTTACAGCACTCATACTGTCACTCCTTGTTCTTTAAGAACAGCCGTAAAGGCATCTTCAGTTTTTTGCACTTCTTCAGCTGGAATATAGTAACCATGATGATCACCTGTTAATGAATGACACACAAGCGTTGCAATAAAACCAACCAGTCCAACCGCAACAAGCCACCAAATATGCCAAACAAGTGCAAAACCAACAACTAATGAGAAGAATCCCGCAATAATTCCAGCAGATGTATTTGATGGCATATGAATTTTTGTAAATCCACTTGTCGGCCGTTGATAACCACTTTTCTTCATATTCCAATAAGCGTCATCAGACTGTATCTTTGGAAGGAGGGCAAAATTATAGGAAGGAGGCGGTGAAGAGGTAAACCATTCAAGTGTACGTGCATCACCCCAAGAATCATTTAATGTTACCGGTAAGTGACCTTTATGCTTAATACCGTACCAAATCGCCAAAACAACCTGTAACACAAAACAAAGAATACCAAGTAAGATAATACAAGCACCTAATGCAGCAATAATAAACATCGGCTGCCAACTAGGTTCCATGTAATGCTGAAGACGACGCGTCGCCCCCATTAAACCAAGCGCATAAACGGGGAAAAAGGCAAGGTAAAAACCAATAAACCAACACCAAAAAGATGCAATACCTAGTATGCGATTTGGTTTATAACCAAAAACTTTTGGAAACCAAAATGCAATCCCCGCTAAGTACGCAAAAACCACACCTCCAATAATTGTATGATGGAAATGTGCTATCAAAAAGAGCGAATTATGAAACTGCCAATCAGCAGGGACAATAGATAATAAAACACCGGTTAATCCACCACCAACAAATGTAAAGATCATGCCCATGCACCAAAGCATTGGAGGCTCAAAGCGAATTCGACCTTTATACATCGTAAGCAGCCAATTAAAGACTTTTACACCTGTTGGAACTGCGATGATCATTGTCGCAATACCAAAGAAAGTATTTACAGCTTCACCGCCACCCATTGTGAAAAAATGATGTCCCCAAACAAGAAGCGAAAGAATCAAAATAACCAACATGGCCCATACCATCGAAGTATAACCAAAGAGGCGCTTTGAAGAAAAAGTTGACACAACTTCAGAAACAATTCCAAAAGCAGGAACAACCAAAACATAAACCTCAGGATGACCAAAAACCCAAACATAGTTAATCCATACCATCGGATTTCCGCCACCAACATTAGAAAAGAAATTCATGCCCAAATAACGATCGCATGCCAAGAGTGCAAATGCTACAGCCAAGACAGGGTAAATAACTAAAATAAGAACATTGCTGACAAAAGCACTCCAACAGAAAATAGGCATTCTCATCATTGTCATTCCAGGAGCACGCATTTTAATCATCGTTGCAATAAAATTTACTGATCCCATTGTTGTTGCAATACCAGAAAGCTGAAGTGACCATAAATAATAATCTACCCCTGTATCTGGACTCGTTTGCAATTCTGTAAAAGGTGGGTACATCAGCCAACCACCACGACCAAAATTACCAACACCTAGGGATATGTTAATTAATATTGCCCCCGCAGCCGTAATCCAAAAACCTAGATTATTTGCAAAGGGAAAAGCAACATCACGCGCACCAATTTGAAGCGGTATAAGATAATTAAAAAGACCAAATAAAATAGGCGTGGCCATGAAAAAAATCATGATCGTACCATGCGCCGAAAAAATTTGATCAAAATGCTCAGGGGGCAAATAACCAGCTGTTTCACTCCCAAGAGCTAAAGCTTGATGCGTTCGCATCATAAGTGCGTCCGCAAAACCGCGAACAAGCATAATAATTCCAAGAACGATGTACATAATACCTATGCGTTTATGGTCAACCGTTGTAATCCAATTTCGCCATAGAATCCCCCACCACCCAAGTGCTGTTAAAGCAATAACAGCAATTAAACCAACCAAAACAATCGCAATACATGTATACAAAACGATCGGTTCATGTGCAAGCGCATGAAAAGCACCTGCCGTAGGATCTGTAAGTCTTCCAAACATTTCTCAACCCATTTCAAATGAAATTCAAGTTTAAAAGAAACCTTTGTTAAAAGGGCTCTTTACTTTATTGACTCTGTTAAATAACATCAGGATCAAATACTGAACATAGTGCACCCCACAGCGTCTGAGCAGCAGCACGTTTCATTAAATCTTCATTACATACCGTCTTTTCATCGACACATCGATTAACAACACGATAATAAAGCCGCTTCTCAACAGGTGCAAAATAACGAACTTCAGCATCTTTTTCCTTCGCAGCAATATCACCCATACGAGGCGCAATAGAAAGTTGACGATAAGATGCACGATCAAGTACTCGACCATTAGCCCGAGCTTTTACAATCCAATCCTCAAAATCCTGCAAAGACACAGAATGCCACTTAAACCGCATACTCGAAAAACCATCACCACTGTAATTTGCTGAGGCTCCTTTGAATACTCCTTGCTCTTCAGCGACCAAATGCAACTTAGCATTCATCTGCGGCATAGCGTAAAGAACTGTACCCAATTTGGGAACCCAAAAAGCATTGACAGAATTCTCTGACGTTAATTGCAATAAAACTTGACGTCCTTCAGGCGCATAAATCTCATTAATCGATGCAACACCATATTCAGGATAAATAAAAAGCCATTTCCAATCAAGAGCAACAGCATCAATCTGTAATGGCTTTCCTTCACCCACAACTTCCACTGGAAGAGGATTTGTAGGTTCAAGCTTATAGGTATAATAAGCTGTTAATGAACCTAAAACCATTACAATTACAACTGGAATACCCCACATCAATGCTTCAATTTTATTTGAATGCGCCCAATCAGGAGAATAGTCCGCTTTCATATTCGATGCACGATATTTTATAGCTAAAAATACCACACTCACCATAACTGGGATGACAATACAAAGCATCACCACCACACAAACAACGATCAAAATGAGCTGTTGACGTGCAACATAACCTGATGGCTGTATAACATCAATTTTACAACCAGACAAAAGCAGTGCTCCCCCTAAAATCACAAGCATTTCTAATTGTCTAACAAAGCTTTTCACCTTTATTTACCCCCGTCATACGCACTAAAAATTGTCATAAATATATACCTCACATTGTACAGATTTGAAAATAATTATCAAGAGAATTCAATGCCTATATTACTCTTATTAAACGCCTACTCTTTATCTATCACAATTTAATTGTTTTGCTTAATTGTTTTGCAATATACTCAAGTGCAAACCAATATCCATCACCTCCACACCCAGTTATGACAGCGTCTACACCTGCAGATGTATAAGAATGGTGACGAAAAGCTTCACGCTGATAAATATGAGATAAATGAACTTCTACTTTCGGCCCTGAAAACATTTTTAGGGCATCAAGAAGTGCAACAGATGTATGACTGTAAGCCGCTGGATTAATGATCAATCCAGAACTTGCCTCTATTGCTTCTTGTATCCATGCTACTAATTGCCCTTCACAGTTACTTTGATAAAAATTTATTATAATATCATTTTTTTTTGCCCATTCTCTGCATCTTTTTTCAATATCTTCTAGAGTTTCAATTCCATAAATTTCTGGCTCACGTTGACCTAGAAAATTTAAATTAGGACCATTTAAAATTGTTATTATCTCTGACATAGCAAGCCTTTTCTTTCAGACCTATCACTTATTAAAAAAATATTTAGCATGTTTTTATGGCAATAAAGCTCCATCCTTAATCTCAAAGAATTCTGCGCGTCCTTTTAAGTCATCGAATAAAAGACGATCTGTTCCTGTCATAAATGTTTGTACAGCTAAATCATCAAGAATATCAAATAGAGCAGCACGTCGATGCGAATCAAGATGGGCAGCCATTTCATCAAGAAGAAGAATGGGAGATCTTTCCGATATCATACCTGTTAGACGTGCATGACACAAAACTAAACCTGTCAGCAGCGCTTTTTGTTCACCTGTTGAACAAGATGTTGCTGCTCTATTTTTATCAGCATAAAAAACCTGCAAATCTGCACGATGTGGTCCTTCTAACGTCCGACCAGCAGCACGATCCATTGCGCGATTATGCCGTAATCGATCACAAAATTGTTCTTCAACTTCAGTTGCTGATATTTCACTAAGAGCTGTTTCCAAAAAACCATCAATTTGCAAAAAAGCTCGTGGAAAAGGTATCTGTGATGGCATTTGTGTAAACATGTCATTTAAAAGACGAATAACATCAACACGCGCCGCAGAAATAGCTGTCGCCAGTTCTGCCATCTGCTTTTCTAAAGCATCAAACCAAGCACAATCTTCATTTCCATCTAAAAACAAACGATTACGTGCGCGCATAGCTCTATCATAATCGGCTATGCGGCGCCTATGCAAGGGATCAATCGCCAAAACCATACGATCCAAAAAACTACGGCGCTCAAGTGAAGGACCTGTAAAAAGACCATCCATAGACGGTGTTAGGACACTAATATGACAATAATCTGTTAGGCAATCACTCGACTCATTCACACCATTAATATGGACCTTTCGACTGTTATCGCTAACCTCGAAAGCTGTACCAATCTTTACTTCACCATAAAGAGCGCATTCAAGACGCGCAAATACAACAAATCCTCCACCACCATCTACAAAGCTAACGTCAGAATAAACAGCGCGCCGCAAACCACGGCCAGGAGAAAGAAAAGATAACGCCTCTAAAAGATTCGTCTTACCAGCACCATTATGGCCAGTAAAAACCACATGCTGACCAGAAAAATGAATATTGAAAAAAGAATAATTGCGATAACGTAAAAGCTTCAGCTGCCTCACTGCCACTTTGTGCACATGACTGGCCATACATTGCAAAACAACCGCCCCTAAACGCGAATAGGCATCAGTACATAGAGCACATCCACATCATCATTATCACGAATCAGAGCGGGTGCTCCAGCCTCAGCCAACATAAAAACCATCTCATCGCTTGAAAGCTGCCCAGCAATATCCAAAAGATAACGTGAATTAAACCCTATCTCAAGCGGTTCAGATGCATAAGTTACTGATAATTGATCTTCTGCACTGCCCGAATCTGGGCTATTAACAACAAGCCTTAACTGTCCATGCTCAATCGTTAATTTAACTGCACGCCCCCGATCACTTGAAATCGTTGAAACACGATCAACGGCAGAAGAAAAGTCCTGCCTATTAACAATTAATTCTTTATCATTTCCAAGAGGGATAACACGTTGATAATCCGGAAATGTTCCATCAATTAATTTTGATGTAAAAATCACAGAGCCTATAGAAAAACGAATTTTTGTCTCTGAAAGCTCTATACACACATCACTATCATTTTCTTCTGAAAGAAGTTTTTGCAATTCTCCTACAGCTTTACGGGGAACAATAACACTAGGCATTCCCTCAACTCCCGAAGGAGCTTCCATCTCAACTTGTGCCAAACGATGACCATCAGTTGCAACCAAACGCAATTTCAAAACATCATCATTAATAATATGGAAATAAATACCATTAAGATAATAACGGGTTTCTTCAGTAGAAATAGCAAATTGTGTACAATCAAGTAAATGTTTTAAGCCTGATGCCGATAAAGAAAAACGATAACCAAACTGCCCAGGAAGCGACTCTGGAAAGTCTGACTTCGGAAGACATTGAAGCTGAAAATGTGCACAACCCGAAACCACAGACATTGTACCTGCTTGATTCTCATCGACGGATAATACAACTTCATTGCTATCAGGAAGTTTTCGAATGATATCATAAAGCAAATGTGCTGGAACAGTTGTTGCTCCAGCTTGTTTAACATTAACTGCAAAAGATTCCATAACCTCTAAATCAAGGTCTGTTGCTTTTAACTGTACACGGCCATTTTCTGCATCAATCAACACATTCGATAAAATAGGAACAGTATTACGGCGCTCTACCACACGGTGAACCCGACCAAGAGACTTGAGAAATTGACTGCGATCAACTGTAATACGCATAAAAGCCCCGTATGATTTACTAAAAACTATAAGAATTCTTTAGACTTAAAGAATAGACCCTCTTTAAGAATCGCCTGCTAGAGTTTATTAAACCTCTCTTAAAATGGCAAGTCACTCCTGCATAAGAAAAAATAAATCTTTTCATTAAATTCTTTAAAGTCTCTCCAAGGAAAGAAACGATAAACACTATACAGCCTGTTCTCCAATCAACCGCTTAAGCAATTCAAGTTCCTTAGCCAAGGTCTGATCACCACAAACCAAATCTTCAATTTTACGCACAGCGTGTAAAACTGTTGTATGATCACGCCCACCAAAACGGCGCCCAATTTCTGGCAACGAGCGAGGAGTTAATACTTTTGCTAAATACATTGCAACTTGCCGTGGCTTCACAACCGTACGTGTTCGACGATTAGATAACAAGTCCTGTTTAGAAACATTATAATGGCGTGCTACCGTACGCTGAATTTCTTCAATCCGAATACGCTTAGGTTCACCAGGACGTGTCAAGTGACCTAATAACTCATCAATCCGCTCTAAAGATAAATCAGACTCAAAAGATTGACGAAACAAGAGCTGATTAAATGCACCTTCAATATCACGCCCCGACCCTAAAACCGTTTTCGCAATATATTCCAAGATATCATCAGAAATTGATACCATGCCATCATCTTGTTGTGCCACCTTCAACCGCTGGCGCAACATTTGCAAACGCATTTCATAATCTGGTGCTTCAATTTCAAGGGCCACCCCTCCCTGAAGACGAGAGCGAACGCGAAGATCAAGCGATTCTAATTCTGCTGGTGGACGATCTGCAGCGACAACAACCTGTTTTGCACTATCAAGCAACATATTAAGCAAATGGCAAAACTCGTGTTGTATCGACTTACCCTGTAAAAACTGCATATCATCAATAATTAAAAGGTCGATATCACGAAGCTGTTCTTTAAAAGAAAGAGCATCATTATCACGAATAGCTGTTGCAAAACGCCACATAAAATATTCAGCAGTTAAATAAATAACGCGCGCAGACGTTAAACGCTTCAATGCAGAAGCAGCAATCGCTTGAAGCAAATGTGTTTTTCCTAAGCCAACAGATGCGTGAATAAAAAGAGGATTAAAACGTAAAGCACTTTTATGCCCCTCCGCAATAGAACGCGCAGCGGCTAAAGCAACACGATTAGAAGCCCCCTCAACAAAACTTTCAAAAGTATAACGAGAATCAAGTGGAGATCCAAAAACTCCCGTTTGAGAACTCTTAACTGAATGCTCTGCGCAACTTTCAACAAAAGATGAAGTCGCCTGCTCCTCTAGTACAACAGAAGGAACACTTCTTTTACAAACGACATCTCTTGAAACGCGTTCCATACCACGAACAATAACTTCAACACGAAGAATTGCTGAATTCTCTTGTTTCCATAAATGAGTCAAAAGAGAACCATAGTGATTATTAATCCATGAACGTAAAAAAGCAGTAGGAACAGAAAGCTTTACAAGAGTATGACTATATTCAGCAAGCTTCACGCGCCCAAACCAACTGGTATAAGCCTCAACACCAACCTGTACCTTTAATTGCGCCATAACACGTATAAAAGCCGCTGCACTTTCCTCCTCTGAAACAATAGAATGCCCTATAGGAGCACTTCTACAAACATTCTCATCACTCTCCGTCATCCTATTCTTTATTATGTTCTCTGCCGACAGGATATTTACCGAAACCCTTTTAAAGGAACTAGCTTTAGAGTTCAATTTATCCACCATCTTCCATCCTGATAAAAATAAAATTTTGTCCTGCCAAACAGCTAAAATAAATCTAGCGAAGGCAAAACGCCCTACCCCAAATAAGATTACTCACCCTCCCCTAGGATAGCCTCATCACAACCCCACTAACAAAGATGACCAATAAGATTTACTTGCACTCATGATATGACCCACCCTTCTAAAATGGTAAACATATCCATTAAGAAAACTAAAAAACCGTCAGAAAACCTCTCCAACACAAAAGTTTAGAAAAGCCTAAATCAAAACATCTTGTATTCAACAAAGTACAGAATAATACGCTGATGTGACCCCTTCATGCTTTTTAGTCTTCATAAGAACCATACAAAACAGCAGAGGTAAAATGCAAGAGGTCAAAATAAAATCAAAAAACCCAAAAAAAATGCTTATATTAATGAGGACTGAAAAAAATATTGATTCAATTCATTTTTTTTCTCTAAATTTACCAATAATTAAAGAATCTCTTCAGATTTAAAAAAAAAAATAAAATGCTTGACAAAAAAGACTCTGTAAAAATCCACAAAGCTTGTGGATAACCATACCCCCCTCTATAAACTTTCTCTCCTTTTTCAAGTGGAGAATCATTATCGATTCTTATTTTCAATAGAAACTTTTTGAAAATAAACAAAAAGCCAGCATCCTCATGGATACTGGCTTTTTTCTCAATTAAAGGAGAAAAAGTTTAAACGCTGAGAGCCTTCAACCGTTTAGCTAAACGCGATACTTTCCTCGCAGCAGCATTTTTATGAAAAACCCCTTTAGAAACTGCACGCATAATTTCAGGCTCAAAATTCTTAAATGCAATCTCCGCAGATGCCTTATCGCCACCCGCCAAAGCATCATCAAACTTACGTATAAAAGTACGAACGCGTGAACGGCGGGCCTTATTAACCTGTGTGCGCGCCGCAACCTTGCGCACCGCTTTTCGAGCAGAAGGTGTATTCGCCATAAATATAATCTCTCTTTCAACACCTTGGTAAAATGAGTCTCAATAACAACTCTACCAATATAAATAAATCCAACCCAAGCAAAACTATAAAGCTGCCTATAACTCGTGTGGTTTATAACGCAATCCCAAAGCTAACGTCAATTAGATTTTCAAAGATAGTCATAAAAAAACGAAGCCAAACTCTTTGATCCGCAACTTTATAGCCTAATAATAGATATTCCTTAACAAACAAAAGAATTTAAACGGCTAACTTACGCAAGACATATTGCAAAATTCCACCATGATGCAAATAATCTAGCTCATCTTCAGTATCAACACGGCATAATAATGGAACGGTTTTTACCGTACCATCAGAAAAAGTAATTTTCGCTACAGTCTTTTGACGAGGTTTCAAGTTATGAATCCCTTCAATTGTCACCTTTTCATCTCCCTTTAAGCCTAAAGATTTCCAACTTAGCCCCTCCTCAAAGACAAAAGGGACAATGCCCATACCAACAAGATTAGAACGATGTATCCTTTCAAAAGATTGCACAATCACCGCTTTGACACCAAGAAGATTGGTCCCCTTGGCAGCCCAATCGCGTGATGATCCATTACCATATTCAACACCTGCAAAAACAACGAGCGGAATACCTTCTTGTTTATACGCCATTGCTGCATCGTAAATGGTTTGTTCTACCGCTGACGGATAATGAACCGTATAACCTCCTTCTCGACCATTTTCCCCTAACATAAAATTACGAATGCGAATATTGGCAAAGGTCCCACGCACCATAACTTCATGATTCCCACGACGCGTTCCATACTGGTTAAAATCAGCTACTTTAACACCATGATCCATTAAATATTTTCCGGCAGGAGAAGCTGCTTTAATAGAACCAGCAGGAGAAATATGATCCGTCGTGATTTTATCACCAAATAAACCTAAAATCCGTGCATCTCTAATATCTGGTAAGATATCAGGTGTTTTCTGCATATCATCGAAATAAGGTGGATTGCGTACATAGGTGGATCGCTCATCCCAAGAATAGGTAGAACCCGTAGGAATCTGAACTTTTTGCCAATTTTCATCTCCCTTAAAAACATCTGCATACTTTTCGGCAAAAACCTTACGCGTGACATTTTTTTCGATAAACTCCTGTATTTCTTGAGAAGTTGGCCAAATATCTCTCAAATAAATGGGTTGGCCATTTGAATCTTCACCAAGAGGCTCCTTGGTTAAATCCTTACACACCGTCCCGATGAGCGCATGTGCAACAACTAACGGTGGTGAAGCTAAATAATTCGCTTGCACATCAGGGGAAACACGCCCTTCAAAATTACGATTTCCTGAAAGAACCGCAGATGCAATTATACCATTGTCATTAATCGTTTTGGAAATAGCTGGATGCAAAGGACCAGAATTCCCAATACATGTTGTGCACCCAAATCCTACTAAGTTAAATCCCAGTGCATCTAAATCTTTTTGCAGACCCGAATTTTGAAGGTAAGCTTCAACGACTTGTGAACCAGGTGCAAGAGAAGTTTTTACCCATGGTTTACTCTTGAGCCCCTTTGCCACAGCATTTCGTGCCAAAAGACCCGCTGCAATAAGAACACTTGGATTCGATGTATTCGTACACGACGTAATCGCAGCGATCACCACATCACCGTGACCAAGCGTATATTCTTCACCCTCGACCTGATAACGCTTATCTTGTCCAGAAGTCTTCTTATAGTCTTCGACCAATGCCTTCTCAAAACCCTGCCCAACGTTTTCCAATGCAATACGTCCTTCAGGACGTTTAGGACCAGCCATAGAAGAGACAACAGTTCCCATATCTAATTCAATTGTATCACTAAAAATGGGATGAGCTACCATTTCATCATGCCACATCCCTTGTGCTTTGGTGTAAGCCTCCACTAAGGCAATCCGATTTTCATCACGCCCTGTCATATTGAGATAACGCACTGTCTCCTTATCAATTGGGAAAAAACCACACGTTGCTCCATATTCAGGTGCCATATTTCCAATCGTTGCCCGATCAGCAAGTGTCATATGCTCCAAACCAGGACCAAAAAACTCAACAAATTTACCGACAACACCCTTCCGACGTAGCATTTGAGTCACCGTCAATACGAGATCGGTGGCTGTTACACCTTCCTTAAGTTTACCTGTTAGACGAAAACCAATCACTTCAGGTAACAACATAGAAACAGGTTGGCCTAACATTGCTGCTTCTGCTTCAATACCACCAACACCCCAACCTAAAACCCCTAAACCATTTACCATAGTCGTATGCGAATCAGTTCCCACACAGGTGTCAGGATAAATCGTCTCACACCCCTCTTCATTCTTCATCCATACACATTGTGCTAAATATTCTAGGTTAACCTGATGACAAATCCCTGTTCCTGGAGGAACAACACGAAAATTTTGAAAGGCTTGCTGCCCCCATTTAAGGAAACGATAGCGTTCACCATTGCGTTCATATTCATGCTCGACGTTTTCCTTAAAAGCCATGGAAGTGCCAAAAGCATCAACAATAACTGAGTGATCAATGATGAGATCAACGGGAATGAGAGGATTGATTTTTTCAGCGTTACCACCAAGTTTAACCATAGCATCACGCATTGCAGAAAGATCAACAACTGCTGGAACACCTGTAAAATCCTGCATAAGAACACGCGCAGGACGGTAAGCAATTTCTGCCCCGGCACTCCCTTTGTCGTTTAACCACTTAGCAACATTGAGGATATCCTCTTTTTTAACTGTGCGACCATCTTCAAATCGCAATAAATTTTCGAGAATAACTTTCATCGAAAACGGTAAACGAGAAACACCTTCAAGTCCGTTCTTCTCCGCTTCGATCAAACTATAATAAATATATTCTTTGCCACCAACATTTAATACTCTGCGACAATTAAAGCTATCAATTTGAGTCATGACTGTCCACCCTCAATACTATAACCACCCAATTTCCAGGAATGAACAACACAAACTACGAGTCAAGGTCGCAGCTTGAGCGCAGACGCAATTACCTCCGCTATCCATTTCCCCTCCACCCTCTCATAGGCAAATGCGGAAATCAGCGCCAGAAACCATTTTACACCAGATATTGATGTAAGGTATCCTTTATAGAACTATTTCTAGAACTATTCTAGGTACAATTGCATAAAAAATGTGTTTTTTATTCTATAATACAATAAAGAATATGAAAATAAAAACAAAATAGGCAATCACATGGTGTTATCAGGCAAAGATTTAGCCGCTTACAGAAACGAAGAAATTCTGTTTAAAGGTCTTTCTTTTTGTTTATTTTCACAGCAACTTATGACAATCACCGGTCCTAATGGTATCGGAAAGTCTACATTACTCCGAATCATTGTCGGTCTTCTTGAAGCTGCTGAAGGTCATATAATACTTAAAGACCATGATCAAATATACCCTGTTGCAACTGCCTGTCATTATCTTGGTCCTCAAAATGCTATGAAACCTCTTTTATCTGTCATTGATAATTTGCAATTTTGGGCAGATTTTTACGGTCAACATTTACGTTTTGCGCATGAAGCTCTTGCCGATATTGGTCTTTCTAACCTTGAACATTTACCCTTTAACGCTCTGTCAACTGGACAACAAAGACGCGTAGCTATTGCTCGCCTTTTGCTCTCCTATCGTCCTCTTTGGATTTTAGATGAACCAATATCTGGGCTTGATAACCATGCTCAAAAACTCCTTGCTCGTATTTTCCAGCGTCATCTCAATCAAGGTGGTATGATTATCGCTGCAACTCATAATTCCATAGGCATTCCAGAAAACCATAAAATCGCTCTGGAAAAATTTTTACCTCTCTAGGAGAGAATAAAATGAAAGCACTGTTCTGGCGTGATCTTAAACTATTATTAGTGCTACAAGCCTCTTCACTAACAGGATTATTGTTTTTTATCGCTGTTGTTGTCATAACCCCCTTTGCCATTGGGCCAGACCCCAAAATTCTTGCACAAATAGGACCAGGTATATTGTGGTTTGGAGCCCTTCTTGCAGGGCTTCTCAATCTGAACAAACTTTTCCAAATCGATCGCGATGATGGTAATCTCGACCAATTTATCCTTTCAGGACAAAGACAAAGTTTTACTCTAATTGTCTTTACCAAATGTTTTGCCCATTGGGTAGGAACGATGCTTCCTCTTATTTTTGCCACACCTATTTTAGCCCTCATGCTCCATTTAGATGTAACAATAACTTTTACAACAATACTCACCCTTTTATGCGGAACACCAGCTATTATTTTTATTGGTGCTATAGGCGCTGCACTCGCAACCTCATTGTTGCACAGTACTTTGCTTATTTTTATCATTATCTTGCCGTGGATCATTCCAATTATGATTTTTGGTGTTTCGGCTGCTACAGCCCCAATAAACCCAAATACCTCTTTTCTTACTTCCCTAGCTCTTCTCAGTGCTTTTTCACTTCTTTTGAGTCTCTTTAGCTCTTTTGTTGCTGCAATAACGCTTAAACTTTTATCAGAATAATAAAAGATGATTGCCGCATAGCAAAACTCTGCCTATTATGAATTTTATGAATGAACTATCTCGTACATATAAAATCAGGTCACTCCCTGCAAGTTTCACCCTTTTCATGAAAATAAGCAGTATCGTCTTACCTTGGTTGGCCGGCATAACATTGTGTTTCCTTATCTTAGGACTTATTCTAGTGATGCATTCCCCTGATGACTATCAACAAGGCATTACTGTTAAGATTATGTACCTTCATGTTCCCTTTGCGTGGTTGTCTACATTCTGCTATGTAACGATAAGTGCAGCGGCATTAGGAAATCTGATTTGGAAATATCATCTTGCTGACGTGGCACTTAAATGTGGAGCGCCTATTGGGGCAATTTTTACCGCCTTGGCTCTCATGACAGGAGCGCTTTGGGGGCGACCTACATGGGGAACATGGTGGGTCTGGGATGCACGGTTAACATCAGTTTTAATTCTGCTTTTTATCTATCTCTCCATTATCCTGCTTGGGCGTGCTTTTGACAACCAAGTAAAAGCCGCTCGTGCTACTGCAATTCTTACACTTGTTGGATTTGTTAATATCCCTGTTATTAAATTTTCCGTTAATTGGTGGAATACATTGCATCAACCAGCATCATTGTTACGTGCTGGAGGATCAACAATCGACAATGCTATGTTATGGCCCCTTATAACAATGCTCTTTTGTTTTATCTTTATGTTTATTGTGCTTTATTTGATGGCTATGCGAAATGAAATCAATAGTCATTATATCCGAATACTTCAGATTAAAAAATCCCGTCGTGCACAACAACAGGACGCTTCATCATGCTCGACCTAAATGGCATCCACAGCGGACTTTTAGGAAATCTATCTCAGAAAATTGATTTTTTCCTTAGCACCCTTAAACACGAGCAAATTGTTGTTTTAAGCTATGTGCTTTCTGCAATATCCCTCTTATGTCTTATTGGATATATTCTTTGCAAAGCTCTATACCAAAAAAAAATTCTCCAACAACTAAACAAAAAAGAGCTGTCACAAAAAGAAAAGTATAATGAAAAACATCCCTCCAAACTTAAAAAAAATATATCTTTGCCTGTTCTGCTTGTTTTTTTTGGACCATTTGTTCTTTTTCTTCTTCTCATGGTGTTTTTTTTCAACTTTATGGATAAAAAACACCTTCAAGATTCTTCTCTTCTCGCAAACGCATTGGCTGAAAAACCTGCTCCCAATATTCATCTTCCTCTTCTTGATAAAGAAAGTTATCTCAATTCAAAACAGTTTAAAGGACGTGTCACATTGGTCAATTTTTGGGGCTCTTGGTGTCTGCCCTGTCGCGAAGAACATCCTATTCTTATGCAAATTGCACAAGATAAACGTTTTGATCTGATTGGTATTAATTATAAAGATAATAAAACAAATGCCCTGCGTTTTTTAAACAGTTTTGGTAATCCTTTTAAATTTATTGGCTTTGATGTTTCAGGATATACAGCCATTGATTGGGGAATATATGGCCCCCCAGAAACCTTTCTCTTGAATAAAGAGAGCATCATTATTGCCAAACATGTTGGTCCCTTAACGTGGCAAATTTATCAAAAAAAAATTCTACCAAAAATTGAACAAGCGATTATGACAGAAGAAAAATAAAATAATGCAGGTTTGTAAAAACATAACGTTTTATCATGCTATGTATACTACTTTATTTATACGGACCATCATTCTTCTTAGAAAAATTTTACAAGAGCATTACCATTGTTGATTCAAAAACATGTGTAAAGAAATATCTGTTTGGGAGCTTTATTTTTGATTACTTGGACAAAAACAATATTGCTGTAGAACCATCGTTAGATTAGTGACAGCAACCAACTATTATTTTCAAAGTCATATAGTATTTTGTCTTCGCATTTTTATCTAAAATGCACATTGTTATGAGGGGACTTCACCACTATTCTCATCTTTTTTATAAAATAACAAACCCGTTCCTTCGCAGCGTCATTGTTATATTTATTCCCATTATACTATCTGTTCGTAATAGACTCTATAAAGTCCATATTGAGTCTATACATTCTTATTCTATCGATAATTTCTCTTATGATTATAACTAATGAGCTTTTTTGACTCTTAATAAGATAAATTCGAGTCAAAAAATATGACTACAATCAAAAAGTCTCATTTAACAGAGAAGATAAGTTATGAATACATAATCAATCTATCAATGAACATTATAAAAGAATTCATTGTAAGAAATAAACTTTTGAGATGTAAAAAGTATAAAAGAAGCTTTTTCGAGAGGAGAAAATATATTTTACAGAGAACTCTTTTTTAAGCACTCTATAACGTAATTACTGATCTCAACAGAAAAATCACTCGTATACATTAAAAAACTCTAAGACAAAAAATATTCTAGAAGTTCATATGAGCTTATGCGCAAACTTTTATGACGCAAATAAAATAGGCTTTTGTTGCAATCATCATTTTTTATGAAAAATATTTGATTATGTTTTTTCTTCTA
Organism: Bartonella sp. AP20NXHL; assembly: GCF_042196165.1. Classification (NCBI taxonomy): domain Bacteria; kingdom Pseudomonadati; phylum Pseudomonadota; class Alphaproteobacteria; order Hyphomicrobiales; family Bartonellaceae; genus Bartonella; species Bartonella sp. AP20NXHL. Next base: position 63,650 of record NZ_JBHIPV010000001.1, read on the forward strand.
AAAATTCTTGCGGTGTAAAACAATATGTTTTTGAGCAAAATTCACATGTGACTGAAATATATTTATTTTTAACCATTTTATTGCGTTCATCAATAGAAAAGCCTTCTAGGATTCCTTTAATTTTTTCGTGTGAACAAGAACATTGATCGACAAGAGAAAAAGGATTAAAAACTCTAACACCTTGTTCATGAAAAAGACGGAACAAGAGCTGTTTACTACCGACTTGGGGATCTGTTAATTCTGAACTTTCAATCGTTTCCATGAGTATTTTAGATTCCTGCCATTGGTTATCCAATTGGGTATGAGTTTTCGTTTCTTCTCGCTTTTGATGAGGGGCATCTATTTTATGATGAGACGATTCTTGGGGTAAAAGTTGGATCAAAATACCTCCAGCTCGCCAGCTTTTCTGCGGTTTTCCTTGTTGGTCACGATTAATTAATATAGCAACAGCCAGACGGATATCGGTAGGAATTTGTTCTGATTGATCAAAATAAATACGAGAAGCTTCTTGTAAATTTGATCCATCTAATGCAACTATCCCTTGATAGGGTTGCATATGGGGACCTTGATCAATTGTGAAGGCTAAAGTGCCTTTTCCTAAAAGTGTTTCTGAAGAGGTTTGACCATTGTCTATGGCTTGTTTCAGCTGTTCTTTATCAAAACGAGCGTATCCACGTAAACTGGAAGGAGGCGAAAAATCGCACACCAACATATTAACCGGTCCATCGGAATGGGTTTGTAGAATAAATTTTCCCGTAAGTTTTAGAGAAGTTCCAAGCAGAACCGTTAAAAGTAAAGCTTCTGCCAGAAGATAAGAAACCGGTTCAGGGTATTGATGTCTGTTAAGAATAGAATTTAAAGTTTCCCCAAGTTGTACGGCACGTCCACGGATATCAAGTTCTTCAACTTGAAAGGGAATAACACTATCATCTTCACGCAAGAAGTTGTTGTTGGGAGAGGCTTCATCTTTAGCTTGTTCACTCATAGCTTTGCCTTTTTTATATAATTTGTTGTAGGGAGGCTATTGTGGAGAGAAAAACGCATCTTGTAAACACCAAGAAAGAATTGCTTTTTGAACATGAAGACGATTTTCAGCCTCATCGAAAACAACGGAGTGCGGTCCATCAATCACAGAATCAACAACTTCTTCACCGCGATGAGCAGGAAGACAATGCATAAAAAGAGCATCAGATTTTGCTAATTTCATGAGAGATTCATTGACTTGATAAGGCTGAAAAGTAGAACGACTGCGAGCACGAAATTCTTGTCCCATGGAGACCCATGTGTCGGTCATAATACAATCAGCATCTTGAGCTGCTTTTTGGGGATTATGGGTTAGTGTAAGATGCGCTCCTCGTTCACGTGCCCAATGGATAAATTTTTCCTGTGGCTCACTGCCCTTTGGAGTAGCAATACGCAAATGAAAATCAAAAAGAGCTGCAGCTTCAATTAAGGAATGGAGTACATTATTACCATCCCCCATCCACGCAAATATTTTACCAGAAATAGGCCCCCGATGCTCCTCATAGGTTAATATATCTGCTAGAATTTGGCAAGGATGTGTATCATCTGTAAGGGCATTAATGACAGGAATTTGTGCATATTGTGCCAATTCGAGCATACGTTGATGTTTTGTTGTTCGTAATATCACGATATCCACAAAACGAGATAAAACACGAGCCGTATCAGCTATAGTTTCACTGTGACCAAGCTGCATTTCTGAACCCGTGAGCATGATTGTATCTCCGCCAAGCTGGCGCATACTGATATCGAATGAAATACGGGTTCGTGTGGATGGTTTTTCAAAAATCATCGCAAGTGTTTTACCTATAAAAGGTTTTGAACCTTTTCCTGCTTTAAAAGATGCTTTAAGGATCTTCGCATAATCGATCAGTGCGCGTGCTATTGCTGGCGTTAAAATGGATAAGTCCGTGAAATGACGAAGAGCATTTGTCATGTGTGTGATATTTGTCTTTCTTTGTTTACTTGCGAAAGATAAGCTATTGCTTTTTCAATACGATGCAAACTTTCATCTATTTCTTCTTCCCTAATGATAAGAGGAGGCAATAAGCGCACAACATTGTTGTTGGCAGCAACACTTAAGAGATGTTCATTTTCTAAAGCATTAACGACAAGATTTGAAGACACAACACATTGAATACCCAACATTAGCCCCATCCCCGGAACTGCGCGGATAATATCAGGATAGATATTGAGAATATGCAAAAGTCCACTTTTTAGTTTATCCCCCATGCGCTGAACATGGTTGAGAAAACTTGGCTCTAACAAAATATCAAGAACACTATTTCCTACAGCCATTCCAAGAAGATTTCCTCCAAAGGTTGAACCATGTGTCCCAAGTGTCATGCTTTTTGCAACTTTATCCGTTGCAAGGCAAGCGCCTAATGGAAATCCCCCTCCTAATCCTTTTGCGAGGGTAAGAATATCAGGTGTGACATCACTCCATTCATAAGCAAAAAGCTTTCCTGTTCGTCCTATACCCGTTTGGACTTCATCTAAAATCAATAATAGACCATTATCATCGCATATTTTGCGCAAAAATCTTAAATATTCATGAGGGACCGTTCGTATTCCTCCTTCTCCTTGAATAGGTTCAATAAGAATAGCGGCGGTATTTTTATTAATAGCATTACACAAAGCGATTTCATCACAAAAAGGTACTTGAATAAATCCACCAGCTTTAGGTCCAAAGCCTTCAAGATATTTTTCATGCCCAGTCGCAGCAAGTGCTGCAAGTGTACGTCCATGAAATGCCCCTTCAAAAGTAATTATTTCAATGCGTTCTGAATGACCAGCAGCATAGTAATAATGACGTGCCGTTTTGAATGCGCACTCCAATGCTTCAGTACCTGAATTGCAGAAAAAAACCTTATCCGCAAAACTATTTGCACAAAGCCGCGTGGCAAGAGATGCTTGTTCAGGAGATTGAAAAATATTAGAAACATGCCAAAGTTTTTCAGCTTGTATTTTGAGCGTATCAACCAATTTTGGATGTGAATACCCTAATGCATTAACAGCAATGCCAGATGTGAAATCAAGATAATGTTCTCCTTTATCGGAAATAAGCCATACACCATGCCCCTGTTCAAAATGCAAATTTCGTCGTGCGAAGCATTCATAAAGTGGTTGTATAGAGACAGCATCCATCATAATTCCCTTTATATTTTAACCTTTTCAATATATATACAAAGCAACACTACAAATAAAACAGCATGGTACATTTCGTTACGGTGCTTTCAACATTTCATTACGATTAGTGATTACACCTATAGAATAGATCATTACACCAATTGAAAAAAAGTCAATGAAGGTTCTACAAATAAGCATTTTGGGGAAAAGCCTTAAACAAAAGTGAAAGTTTAACCTATGATTGATTTGCAAGTTGGGGAAAACATTCTAAATAAACTCTTCAAGAGGTAAAGACTCTTGTCATAGAGTGAGTGCATATTGTAATTTACAATATAATAAGCAAGATGATGTGTTTTGATTTGTAAGTCCACAGGCTGGATGATTTTCTTATGCTCGTTTAGAGTGTAAAGTTCTTTCATTCAGCGTAATGAAAACATTATTTAAACATTTGAAGATGCAACGGGGGAGAGCATCTTAGTGACGTAATCGGAATGGAGTGCTGGTATGGGTTGGACATGTGAACGCGTTGAGCTTCTTAAAAAGCTTTGGAGTGAAGGGTTAAGTGCAAGTCAAATTGCTGCTCAATTAGGTGGGGTCAGCAGAAATGCAGTCATCGGCAAAGTACATCGATTAAAGTTACCAGGACGTGGTAAGACAGCTCAAGGAAGCACGCGTGCGCAAAAAACTCCCGTGGGAAGCAGCAGCCCATCATCTCCACGTGTGCGTCGCAACACATCCACGGTATCGCCAGTAAACACATCATCTGTAAGTATTGAAGAAACAGCTTTAAAGACAGAATTTGTAGTGGAAGATGTAAAAGAAGTTGATATGTCCACAAAATCCAATGTAGTGGTGCCTATATCACGTCAACTTAATCTTCTACAATTGAGTGAAAATACATGTAGATGGCCGGTTGGCGATCCATTATCAGCAGATTTTCATTTTTGTGGTGCAGATTCTGATGAAAGTAGCCCCTATTGTGCCTTTCATGCTAAGCTAGCATTTCAACCAATATCTGAAAGACGTCGGATAAGAGTGTAATATCCTCAATTGAATCTCGTATTTTACGTCTTCTGCGCTTCGTTATTAAATTTTAATTATCGAATTATTATGAGAACGAAATTTGATGGAGCTTTTAATGAATGAAAAAATTTCTTCATGAAATTATTCAACGAAACTGTATCTTTTGATGCTACTGCGCAGCTATGTGTTGTAAAGTTATATTCTTGTTTATTTTCACGATTCTCTTTAATTTAGTTGTACTGCTGTTAACACTATCCATAGCAATGTCTTTTGAATAATACAGTTCTCAATTTCTCATGTTTTTATTCTTCGTGTATTTAATAGAGTAATGCTGTGGTTTATAAAAATAATTTATCGCTTTGCAACCTGAATGAGATCCATCTATATCTCTCTCATTTTAAGTCCTCTTATATTGAATCGATCAAAATCTTTCGTTTGGGCGTCACGCGCGAGATGAGAACTGCGGAGAGTAAAAACACTTACAGAAAAGCATGCCTCTGTATAAACGCTTTAAAATACCAAGGACTTAAAGGGTTGTTGCAACATTGGGAGATGGTAAAGTGTATGATGATGCCAGCTTACTCTTTTACTAAGCATAAAGATAGGGGGGGTGCTTCATGGATTTATCATTATACTCTTCACGGATACTGTCGCAAAATAAGCTTGAGAGCGTTGAAAGATGTTTCTTTAAAACAAGCCTGTGGATATATTCAATTCAATGTCGTTCTGTTTTGTGTGAGGGATGTGCCCCGTTAACGAATGCTATAAACAAAAGCGTGAAGCAATACGTAGAATGTAAAATAATATCTTTATAATTCTTTATAAAAAATTATAACGAAGGGAATATTGTATTCAAGGCTCTTACGAAATATACGAAAACAATAAATTATAAGTATAAATAAATATTAAACCTGAAACGACCATAATGACATCACATTCCTTCTCCCGACATAAAACGGCGCAACCAAACATAAAGCGCACCTTCTCCGCCATGCTGACGTGCTGCTTGCTCAAACGCGTGGACATAATATCGAAAAGCTGGTGTTGATAACCAATACGGAACAAATCTATACAAAGCTCCATCACTCCCAACGGATCGTCCTTTTCCTGTAATCACAAGGACATAACGCAATCCTCTCTGCTGAGAGGATTGTAGAAATTTTTTTAAGAAAAAATAAGCTTCTTCCTGCATATAACCATGAAGATCAAGACGCGCCTCAAGAGGATAACGACCTTGGGAAATTTTACGATATGCAACATGATCAAAGAAATGAATCTTTTGTGCTTGTATAACTGCCCTCTTTTCTCTTTTAATAATTGTCGAGGGTTGTTGATTTTCCTGAGACAATGAGGAGATTTGAGTTACAGGTTGATTTTTATCATTAATATTTGCAATAATTTCTGAAGTAGAAGAGAGCATCTTACCGTGAAGCGGTGTTATCGTACGACAAACCATCTCCCATAAAAGGCGATCTTGTGAAGCCAATAAATCTCTTTTTTGTCTCCATTTACTTGAGGACATTTTAATTTCTCATAAATCATTGAATGCTTATGGAAGAAAAACAAAAAGTATTTTAATTTTCATTTTCTGTAGCAAAAAGCTTCCAGTTGGGATCTGACGATAAACTATTGCGAACAAAAGTCCAAATATCTCTGATTTCTACAATAGCGTCAGGATCACCGTCTATACGCTCGCCCTGTTCATTATAAGTAACAGAAATCATCTCACTGACAATACGTATCGTTAAAAGTTCATCCTTTTCTTGTATTGCCGCCGCAATAAATTCGATCTTATTAATTCCAACAAAAGTGAATTCTATTCTTTCTTTATTTTTTTCTCGTTGCTCAATAGCCGTACAAAAACTCTCAAAAACATCCTGACAAAGCAAGCTTTTAAGCTGATTGCGATCACCTTTGGCAAAAGCTGTTACAATCATTTCATAAGCAATTTGCGCACCTTTTATAAAAAGTTGAGGAGAAAAATGAGAATCAATTCTATGCAATTCCCGCAAATTTTTATTCAAAAGACTCCCCTCCGGTGAAATTTTATCAATTTCACTAAAGTCGTCTTTTTGTGAATTTTTCTGATGAGGGAACGAAACAATATTATCAGCCGTTTCTGCTTCAACCTGTTTTTTAGAACGACGTGAATAAGGATCAAAGGGTGGCTTTTCAAACCCAATTCGTTTCCCTAATACATTACGGAGTTGCACAAAAATAACAACCATAACAACAAGAGCTATGACAAGTATAACGTCAAATTCCATAGGCGCTGTCAATCTCCAAAGCTTAAGTCTCTAATAAACATTGCAGTCAATACCATTTATCAATAAATATGTAAAATAAGGAATCTTATCATTCAAATATTTTTATAGATTTTGTATTTAAACGGAGTGCTCTTAAGAATTTCTCCCCCTACTCATCCAGAAGGAAATTTTCATGTGATAAAACTTTATTCTATAAATCCTCGTTTTTTTGTTGTTATCTTTCTTTGCATTCTTTTAATCGAGATTGCTGGTTTTATCTTTGTTGGTCAAGAAATTGGTATTTTGGCAACTTTGAGTTTGGTTATTCTCACAACCATAGTTGGGGTTGTTTTATTGCGAATTCAAGGGATTAGCCTTTTAAAAAATATACAAACTGAACTTGTCCAAGGACGCACATTAGAGAATAATATTATTAATGATGCTTTCATCATCTTTAGTGCAATTTTACTTATTCTTCCCGGCTTTGTAAGTGATCTCTTGGGAATATTACTTCTTATTAAACCAATTCGCTCTGTTGCTTGGCATTTCTTTATATCATTAAAAAACAAAATGAATCCCAATACTAAAAGAAAAAATGACTCTGAAAAAATAATTGATCTTAAAGCAGAAGATTACACAATTCATGATACGACAGAATCTCCATGGCGCAAAAATGATGATAACCATTGAAATGCCTAAAAAATCTGCAACAAACTAAAAAAATATTCAAGATAAAGAGCGCATTTCTTGCAACCTTTTGCAAGGCGTGATAACCAATCTGGTCTTTAGATCTAAAATAAATTATACATATTATAATAAGAGAGGTTCGTCGTATGGCCGAAGGTGAAATGAATAACAGTGGTGGAGAGCCGGTTTTTGCTGTATTAACTCAATATTTAAAAGATTTATCATTCGAAAATCCAGGTGCTCCTCGTTCATTGCGTGCACGTGAAAAATCACCACAAATTGATATCAATATTAACGTCAATGCTAACCCAATTGGTGATGACAATTATGATGTCGTTTTGTCTCTCTCCGTCAAAGCCAATGATGAAACTGAAACCTTATTTCATGTAGAATTGATTTACGGTGGTGTTTTTCACCTTAAAAACATTCCACAAGAACATGTTATGCCTCTGGTCTTTATTGAATGTCCCCGTCTTTTATTTCCATTTGCTCGCCAAATTATATCTGATGCTACTCAAAACGGTGGCTTTCCACCTTTGTGGATTGATCCTATTGATTTTGCAGCACTCTTCCAAAAGCGTCTTTCTGAAGAACAAAAAGACAGTCAAATACAGCCTTCTTAAAAAGTTTATTCTTTTGTTATTAAAAAGCCCCTTGATATATTCTTGGTATAGTAGGGGCTTTTTTCCTTTAGACGACTTTTGCGGCATGATAAGCCGCAAGCATTGCAATATTGACAACATCTGTATCGCTTCCACTAAATGGTACAATTTGGACAGATTTTTCCAATCCAATTAAAATAGGACCAATGATGGTTGCTTCACCAAGTTCTTGTAACATTTTGCTTGCAATGGAAGACGCGTGATATCCAGGCATAACCAAAATGTTAGCGGGCTCCGTTAATCCCATAAATGGATATTGCTGCATCAATTTGGAATTGAGTGCCACATCAGCACTCATTTCTCCATCAAACTCAAAGTCAACTTTGCGTTCATGCAAAATATTAATCGCATCCTGAATTTGCTGCGTCGTCTGCCCTTTCATATAAGCAAATGTAGAAAATGCTAAAAATGCTACCCGTGGTTGATATCCAAATCCTCGCACAAATGAAGCTGCTTGTTCCGCTATATCCGCAAGTTCTTCAGCATTAGGATTTTCATAAACGGCTGTATCCGTAATAAACACAATTCGTCCACGGCAAATAGCCATTGAAATACCAATCAATCGTTCTTTTGGTTTTTCATCAATTGCACGACGTATATCGATTAACGCTGTTTCATAATTGCGTGTCACCCCTGTAACCATTGCATCAGCATCTCCTAGTGCCACCATACACGCAGCAAAATAATTGCGATCATTATTGATACGATGATGACAATCACGCAACAGCCAGCCTTGACGCTGCATCTTTTTATAAAGATAATTCGCATAAGCATCTGTACGGCAAGAAAGCTTAGCATTCATAATAGAAATACCTTCACGCTCCAGATCAATTCCAGCGATAACAGCCGCTTCTCTTACTTGCTCTTCACGACCAACCAAAATCGCTTGTCCTAATTTTTGATGGACATAGGAAACGGCTGCCCGCATAACTTGCTCTTCTTCACCTTCTGCAAAGACAATTTGTTTTGGCGCTTGACGAACATGGTTATAAACCCCACGCATCATCGAGGAAGTAGGATCACGTCTCGCATTCAAATCGCGCTCATAGGCCTCTAAATCATCTATGTTCTTTTGCGCAACACCGCTTTCCATTGCTGCTTTTGCTACCGCTATTGAAACAACCGTAAATAAACGCGGATCAAAAGGAACAGGGATGATATAATTAGGACCAAATTTTAATCGCTTTCCATGATAAGCTTCTGCAACGCTGTCAGGCACTTCTTCATGCGCTAAATTAGCAAGAGCCTTTGCCGCAGCAATCTTCATGTCTTCATTAATAACTCTTGCACGCACATCAAGCGCACCACGAAATATATAAGGAAAACAGAGAACATTATTAATCTGATTTGGATAATCGGAACGTCCTGTTGCGATAATGGCATCATGACGCACTTGCATAACCTCTTCCGGCGTAATTTCTGGATCGGGATTAGCCATAGCAAAAATGATCGGCTGGGGTGCCATGGATCTTACCATTTCAGGAGTAAGAGCACCTTTAGCAGAAACCCCAAAAAATATATCTGCACCTTCCATTGCTTCCATAAGCGTACGTTTATCTGTTTGAATAGCATGCGCAGATTTCCACTGATTCATTCCCTCTTTGCGGCCTTCATAGACCACACCCTTTGTATCACATAATATGATATTTTCGGAACGAAAGCCCATCGCTTTAATCAGTTCAATACAAGCAATTCCTGCAGAACCAGCACCATTACAGACTAACCGCGTATTTTGCATATCGCGCCCTGTTAAAGTCAAAGCGTTGAGAACACCAGCAGCAACAATAATTGCTGTACCATGTTGATCGTCGTGAAAAACAGGTATATTCATTACCTCGCGTAGGCGGCTTTCAATCATAAAGCACTCTGGCGCCTTAATGTCTTCAAGATTAATTCCACCAAAAGAAGGTTCTAAATGGCGCACCAAATTGATAAAACTTTCTGTATCGTTTATATCAATTTCTAAATCAATGGAATCAATATCCGCAAAACGCTTAAACAGCACTGCTTTTCCTTCCATGACCGGCTTAGAAGCAAGTGCACCTAAATTGCCTAACCCTAAAATAGCTGTACCATTTGAAATAACAGCAACAAGATTGCCTTTTGCTGTATAATCATAAGCTAGCGCTGGATTTTGAGCAATTGCCTTAACTGGAACGGCAACACCTGGTGAATAAGCAAGTGCTAAATCATGCTGTGTTGCCATAGACTTTGTTGCAACAATCTCAAGCTTTCCTGGTCGACCACGACTATGAAAATCTAGAGCTTCTCTTTCGCTCGCACTGTAAACAGTTTGAGATATTTTCTGATCTTGCTCGCTCTTTTTCATCTCACTTTATTTTCTCCAAAAACAGTGTAAATTTTGCTTGATAATGCGTATAGTCATTAAATCTGATTCATATATTAGAAATCGCTATTCTTGCCTTAGCAAATCTGATGATGCGTTGCAATTTAGAGATAAATAGATATTGAAGTAAATAAAAAAGAGTAAAAACTTCACTTAAAGGAAACAGGCCTCGTACAAATGGATAAAAAAAACAATCATAAAAATAATTTAATTCCACAGCCTGCCTCCTCATCTGCTTCCTCTCAAGAACGTCTTACACCTATGATGGAGCAGTACATAGAAATCAAAGCCGTCCATCATGATTCCCTTCTCTTTTACCGAATGGGGGATTTTTATGAATTATTTTTTAATGATGCGATTGAAGCTGCTCAGGCTTTAGGAATCACACTCACAGCACGCGGAAAACATTTAGGACAAGATATTCCTATGTGCGGTGTTCCCGTTCATGCTGCTGATGATTATTTACAAAAACTGATTGCTTGTGGTTACCGAGTTGCTGTTTGTGAACAAATAGAAGATCCTGCTGAAGCAAAAAAACGTGGCTCAAAATCTGTTGTTCGGCGTGATGTTGTTCGCCTTGTAACACCTGGAACGATAACAGAAGAAAAGCTCCTTGATCCAACACGTGCAAATTATTTGATGACACTTTCCCGTATAAAAACTAGCGATGGAGAGGAATTTGCTCTTTCTTGGATTGATATCTCAACAGGCATATTTCGTGTAACAGAAAGCCGCCAAGAAAAACTTTTAGCAGATATTATGCGTGTTGATCCACAAGAAATCATTGTTGCTGATTCATTTTTTCATGATAAATCTCACAAGTCACTTTTTAGTGTTCTTGATCGTATCGTTTCACCTCAACCTGCTTGTCTCTTTGATGCACTCACCGCTGAACGCGATATTTGCAATTATTTTAAACTCTCAACTCTTGAAGGCGTTGCCGATTATTCACGTTCCGAACTCTCTGCAATTGTAGCTGCTATTCGTTATATCGAAAAAACACAAATCACGCATCGCCCTCCCCTCATGCAGCCTGAGCGCCAAAATGAAAGTGCGACTCTTTTTATTGATGCCGCAACCAGATTAAGCCTTGAACTTATTCGTACGACATCAGGTCAATGGGATGGAAGTTTATTAAAAGCTATTGATCGCACTGTAACAGGAGGAGGATCACGCCTTCTTATTGACCGCCTTATTGCTCCCCTCACCACTCCTTCGGCTATTGATACGCGTTTGGATTCTATCGATTTTTTTCTACGTAATCCTTCTCTTGCAGAAGCGATAAAGCTTATTTTAAAGGGGGGACCAGATATGCCCCGCGCCGTTTCACGTTTGGCTCTTGGACGAGGAGGTCCCCGTGATATGGCGACAATCCAGCGCGGCTTTGAAATCATTCGTGAATTGCATCAACTTCTTGATAATGAGCTTCTGCCTCAAGAAATAAGTGATGTACAACAGGTGTTCTCAAACTTACCCACAGCGTTATACTTTCATTTAGAACAGGCATTAGCTGATGATCTCCCACTCCTTAAACGTGATGGTGGTTTTATTCGTTCTAATTATCATAAAGAGCTCGATGAAATGCGTGCTTTACGTGATGAATCTCGCCGTGTCATTGCTGAACTTCAAGCGCAATATGCCCACGAAACAGATATTAAGACGCTTAAAATAAAGCATAATAATATTCTAGGTTATTTCATTGAAGTAACCAGCACACAAGCATCTTCCCTTACAAATAATCCACAAGCTAAAGCGCGTTTTATTCATCGGCAAACAATGGCAAACGCTATGCGTTTTACGACAACAGAGCTCGCTGACCTTGAAAGCCGTATTGCCCATGCTGCCAATCACGCATTGACACTTGAACTAGAGATTTTTGATATTCTCGTTCAGGAAATTACCGAACAAGTTGATTTTATTCGTAAAGCCTCTGAAGCACTTGCTATTTTAGATGTCTCTGTCGCTTTAGCATATCTTGCTGAAGAACAAGGATATTGCCGCCCTAAAATTGATCTTTCACTTACCTTTCATATTACAGCAGGACGCCATCCTGTCGTCGAGCAAGCACTCCGCAAACAAGCAGCAGAACCTTTTATTGCCAATAATTGTGATCTCTCTGTGCAAGAAAATCAGCAATATGCAGCAATCTGGCTGTTGACAGGGCCTAATATGGGAGGAAAATCAACTTTTTTGCGGCAAAATGCTCTTATTGCTATTATGGCGCAAATGGGGTCCTTCGTTCCAGCAACTTCAGCACATATTGGTGTCGTTGATCGCCTATTTAGTCGCGTTGGGGCTTCCGATGATCTTGCACGGGGGCGCTCAACCTTTATGATGGAAATGGTTGAAACAGCAACGATTCTCAATCATGCTAGCCACCATTCCCTTGTTATTCTTGATGAAATAGGACGTGGAACATCAACCTTTGATGGACTTTCTATTGCTTGGGCTGCTGTTGAATATCTCCATGAAGTTAACCATTGTCGTGCTATTCTTGCTACCCATTTTCATGAAATGACTGCACTTACCGAAAAACTTGACAGACTGCATAACGTAACCATGAAAGTCAAAAATTGGGATGGTGATGTAGTTTTTCTTCATGAGGTCACACCAGGAGCCGCTGACCGTTCCTATGGTGTACAAGTCGCAAAGCTTGCTGGACTTCCCCCAGCCGTTATTACACGAGCAACAGATGTACTCCATCAATTAGAACAAGGCGAAATGGCTGGAAAAGGACATAAACTCATTGATGATTTACCACTCTTTTCTCTTAAAGCAACATCTCCAGTCAATGAAGCAAAAAACAAACATTGTATACTTCACGAAGCTTTAAAAAATATTCATCCCGATGAACTCTCTCCTAAACAAGCTTTAGAAGCAATTTACCACCTCAAACAACTTGAAAAGAGTAACCCTTTATAGAAAACAGATGTTATTTTTTATTAAAAAACCTTCTTAATAGGAGATAACGTAACCATTTTTGATATACCACAGCATAAACAGTTATTTATCGTATTCCCATCGCTTTTCTACATAATATATTTGTAAGTATAATTGCCTATAGAAGCAAAACCATATGCATTATATTTCATATTCCCTTAGATTAATATTGGCTCTTATACAAAAAATTGGTCAAGATCGACTATTTTTACAAGATAGTCGTTTTTTGTAAAGATTGTCATGAAATCTCCTCCACCTTGCAAATACGCCATATTTAGTGAATTATGCTTTTTCACGATCGATATTATTGTTATCATAGCAACATTTCTAGTTTAAAGCTGTTGGTGTTGGGATACCATCCCATTTTGCATAATAAATTCATGGATAATGGGTCTCGTATTTTCTTCACATTTTAAGCTATAAAGAGCTCTTTTACTGTTTTCATATGGAACATATAATCAGATATATCACAGCAGCATTTTATTTTCCTAAATATCCTTAAACTCCTTCTTACATCTCAAAGGATAAAGATTTTCATTCGAATCAAGTCTGCAAACAATCCAGATTCTAAGGAATTTATCTTGATTTCCTAGTCATGTGATTCACTTAAACTAAAAGCTTTACAAACAAGTCTAAGAATATTCACCACGCACTAAGAAACACTTAATATTTAAGGAGGATGCCGTATATCACAGTCCTAAATGACAGTGTTTTACGGTACAACAAGATAATGCCACCAGTACAATAAATATCTTCCATAAATATGAGAACAGGAAATTGTAATTTCGTATAAGATTGGAATATGATATGAAAAGTAATGATACTGTATCTATCTTTATCTGTCTTACATAGCTGCTAAAATAAGCAATCCGCAGCTGCTTTTAGTTGTATTGATAGCTTTTTAATCATACTCATCCATGACTCGAAATATTCTGATAAGTTCATAAACTCATAAAATAATTAGCTTAGAATATCGTGCAAAAGATGCAAAAAATCAGAGTACTGTCTCTATTCAACTCATCAAATATTACGTACTGCACCTTTTGAAGCAGATGTAGTCATCGCTGCATAAGCTTTGAGAGCCTTTGAAACTTTACGCTGACGCTTCTCAATCGGTTGCCAAGCGCCTTTTCCTTTTGCTTCCATCTTAGCACGGCGCTGCTTCATCTCAACGTCATCCACCAACATATGAATTCTACGATTTGGAATATCAATTTCTATGATATCCCCTTCTTCCACTAACGCAATTTCTCCTCCTTCCGCAGCTTCTGGTGAAATATGTCCTATCGAAAGCCCTGAACTTCCCCCTGAAAAACGTCCATCTGTAACAAGTGCACAAACCTTGCCTAATCCTTTAGATTTGAGATAACTCGTTGGATAAAGCATTTCTTGCATTCCAGGTCCACCACGTGGACCTTCATAACGGATTAAAACAATTTCACCTGTTTTAATCTTATCAGTTAATATAGCTGAAACAGCTGAATCTTGGCTTTCAAAAATTCTTGCCGGACCTTTAAAAGTTAAAATTGATTGATCAACGCCTGCTGTTTTTACAATACAGCCATCTTTTGCAAGATTTCCATAAAGAACTGCCAATCCTCCATCTTGTGAATATGCATGTTCTCTATTGCGAATCACACCTTTTTCACGATCAAGATCAAGGGTCTCATAGCGACAAGATTGGCTAAAAGCTGTTTGTGTCGGAATACCACCTGGAGCAGCACGATAAAATGCACGAACTGTTGGCTCATTAGTTTGCTTTACATCCCAGCGGTAAAGAGCTTCTTTCATTGTTTTTGCATGAACCGTATAAGTTGATGTATCAATGAGTCCCGCCGCATCCAGTTCGCCTAAAAGCCCCATAATACCACCAGCGCGATGAACATCTTCCATATGTACATTTGCAACAGCAGGAGCAACCTTACATAAAACAGGAACACGACGTGAAAGATGATCAATATCCGTCATGGTAAAATCCACCTCACCTTCTTGCGCCGCGGCTAAAAGATGCAGTACTGTATTGGTTGATCCCCCCATGGCAATATCAACGGTCATTGCATTTTCAAAAGCCTTGCGTGAAGCAATAGAGCGTGGCAAAACTGTTTCATCATCATTTTCATAATAACGCTTAACCAATGCAACAATCTGTTTTCCAGCTTCTTCGAAAAGCATCCGCCGATCTGCATGTGTTGCTAACATTGATCCATTTCCAGGAAGAGAAAGCCCCAATGCTTCCGTTAAGCAATTCATGGAATTGGCCGTAAACATTCCTGAACAAGAACCACATGTAGGACAAGCTGCACGCTCCATTTCAGCAACTTCTTCTTCTGAATTTTGTTCTGAAGCTGCTGCAACCATGGCATCGACCAAATCAACCCTTAGATCTTGATCCTTCCATTTAATCTTACCTGCTTCCATAGGACCGCCAGAAACAAAGATTGTCGGAATATTCAACCGTAAAGCAGCCATTAACATACCAGGCGTAATTTTGTCACAATTAGAAATACAGACAAGTGCATCCGCACAATGTGCATTAACCATATACTCTACAGAATCAGCAATGATTTCACGTGAGGGCAAAGAATAGAGCATTCCATCGTGCCCCATCGCAATTCCATCATCTACAGCAATGGTATTAAATTCTTTCGCAACACCACCGGCAACAGCTATCTGTTGTGCGACTAATTGCCCAAGATCTTTTAAATGGACATGCCCTGGTACAAATTGTGTAAAAGAATTCGCAATCGCAATAATGGGTTTACCAAAATCAGTATCTTTCATCCCTGTTGCACGCCAAAGTCCGCGGGCTCCTGCCATATTACGCCCGTGGGTTGATATTCTTGAACGGTAAGAAGGCATTATTTTTTTCCCCTCAAATAATTCCATTTTGCTTGTTGTGCTGTAACTTCATTATAAAAACAAGAGTTTAATATTTAAAAGAGCAAAATACCTCGTACTGAGGCATTTGAAGCACAAAATTAAAAGCTCTGCATAAACTTTTTCATAAAGCCTTTGTTTTTTTCTTACCTGTTAATCAACATCTAATCCCTGTGCAAGTCCACGTTTGAGACAAATATCAAAACGCTTCAGTGTGGAACGAACTGTTCCAGATTTTTGTATGCCAGATTTGGTCAGTATATTGCATCTATCTGTTTGCGTAATTTCTGGAACAAGAAGACAGCCTCATTTGGAAAGAATATAAAGGCATCGTGGTAAAAATCTATCATCTCCTTACAATTCAGCTTTACACCTTTCAAACGCATTCATAGAAATATCTTTTAAATAATTATGACGCATTATCTCATGCTTTTGTTTTTACACTCTTCAATAGAGCTACTCCCCTCAGGAAGAACAAAACACACCAAACAAAATACACTTGTATAGCCTTTATGTACTCATTTTAAAGAGACATCTTTCAATGTAACTCGAGCCCATTTCACGATAGCGCCCATGAATGGTATAACAGCCCTCGTGAATAATATAAATCTATAAGAGACATCTTCACACTTATGAAGAAGAAAACTGACACCATCATACATTTTTTCATCCCCATATTGTGAATGTCTTTGGTAATTGAGACAATTAAAAAGAGATATTTTTATTCCTTTCTTCAAGTGTTTTTATCCACATGGCTCTCCCTGCTTATGACATAAAGCAAGTGACTTTGAATTGTTTCAATATAAGAAGATCTCAAATGAGAGAACCTTATGATATTCGGGACTCTCATTCCAGTTGTAAAAAATTAATTATGAATATAAATCAATACTTAATCTAATTATAACCCACATTACACCCTTTACGAAAAAACAGATAGAATTTATAAAAGAGTACAGCTTTTTCTCGTAAGGTAATCTAGTGCAGAGTTACAATTTGTAGTTCATGCTCATTGGCTCCAGCAAGAGCGATAGAACGCTCATCGGATAAAATGATAGGATAACCTGTTTCACCAAAGAGAGCCCATATCGTAATGCCTGGGGTCATCGGTGGAAGATCTGGAAAGTTTTTAGCCAGATCATCTGTACAAACTTTTTTTAAATAGGCAATCTGTCCCGCATCAGAGTAGGATGTGTTCTGAAACGACAAGTTTTGTTTATGTTCTCCCATTTCACTGTTCCTTTACGCCTTAACTTTTATGACTCACCACTACTGACTTTAATTGGAATCTGTTTTATTTCTTTTTTTAATTTTGGTTGATACAGATTAATTGATAAAAGACCATTTTTCAACTCCGCATTTGTAACATGCATCCCTTCCGCGAGAACAAAGGTTCGCTGGAATTGTCGCGCAGCTATACCGCGATATAAATATTGATGATTTTGGTTGTCTGTTTGTTTACCATGAATAACCAATTGATTATCATCAAGCAAAATATTAAGATGGTTAATCTTAAATCCAGCAACAGCCAAAGTTATCCGGATATGATTTGCATCATCATTTTTATGCAAACGTTCAATGTTATAGGCTGGGTAAGCCTCATCAGCTTTACCGATACGTTGCAATATTTTTTCTACGGTTTCAAACCCTAAAAGAAAGGGATTGGAGAAAGGCGTCACATGTGTCATTCATGAGTATCCTCTTTAAAACGGCTTTACTTGACCACACTCTATAAAAGTGTTCGCTGCATTTCTCTCATATGGCGAGCGTGAATGATAACTTCAAGAGAGAAGATTTAAGAGAGTTCAATGCCTCAACGTACCATAAAATTGTCAAAAGTGCGAAATTTATCTGGTATATTATATAATGAAAATGAAATTGCAGAAATATTTCGCCGTTTTTCTGTGCAACGCCCAGCGCCTAAGAGTGATCTTATCTATACAAATATTTTTACGCTTTTGGTTGCCGTTGTGCTTTCGGCTCAAGCGACAGATGTAAGCGTTAATAAAGCGACAAAAGAATTATTTCGCCTTGCTGATCAACCGGAAAAAATGGTTGCATTAGGAGAAGAAGAAATAGCACATCATATCCGTTCAATTGGTCTTTGGCGTGCAAAAGCACGTAATGTTTATGCGCTTTGCAACTATTTAATTGATTATTATGGCGGTCAAGTACCCGATACGCGTGAAGCACTCATGGCCCTTCCTGGAGTAGGGCGCAAAACGGCTAATGTGGTCTTGAATGTTGCTTTTGGTCAACCTACATTAGCAGTAGATACACATATTTTTCGCTTAAGCAATCGTCTTGGTTTAGCGCTTGGCAAAACACCAGAAATTGTTGAGAAAAAATTATTAAAGATTATACCGGTTCATTATATTCGCCATGCACATCATTGGCTGATTTTACATGGTCGCTATATTTGTCAAGCCCGTAAACCACAATGTACGCAATGCATTATTGCCGATTTATGTAAAGCAGCCATCAAAACAAATGCAATTCCAGCACCTTTAGTTGAGCTTCAAGGCAATGGAGCGCCGATTTTTTTGTAATACGGTCTTGCAATTTTGTGTATACTAGCTTATGAAAACGTCTTTAAGAGCCGCCCGGCAGGGCATGCCGTGGCTGTTTAAATGCTTGTTCAAGCGTTGGTCCGCTTGAGTGAATAAATTTTTTGATTGAATAAATTAATGTACGGAGTAGCAAAATGCCCAAGATGAAGACCAAATCATCCGCTAAAAAGCGGTTTAAAATCACTGCGTCAGGCAAAATTAAAGTAGCAGCTGCCGGTAAGCGCCACGGCATGATTAAGCGTTCGAATAAATTTATTCGCGATGCACGTGGAACAATGGTTTTGTGTGAACAAGATGCTAAAAAAGTCATTCAGCATTATTTGCCGAATGGTATTTAAACCTTACGCTTTTGATTTTGAGGAGATTATAATATGGCTCGTGTGAAAAGAGGTGTGACAGCACACGCTAAGCACAAAAAAGTTCTTAAACAGGCTGAAGGTTTTTACGGTCGTCGTAAAAATACCATTCGTGCAGCTAAAGCAGCGGTTGATCGTTCAAAGCAATACGCTTATCGTGATCGCAAAAATAGAAAACGTACTTTCCGTGCTTTGTGGATTCAGAGGATTAATGCGGCTGTTCGTGCAGAAGGTTTAACTTATGGACGTTTTATTGATGGCTTATCAAAAGCTGGTATTGAAGTTGATCGTAAAGTTCTTTCAGATATAGCAATCCACGAGGCGGAAGCATTTTCTGCTTTAGTAGCTTCGGCAAAAAAAGCTTTAGAATATTTAAAAGATACGACACCTAATGCTTTCGAAGGCGCTGTCAAATAAGCCAGTCGTGTTCTCTTAAAGCATTCATTTATTTGAGGTCCCGTGCTGGCTATTGCAAGTGCGGGTTTTTCTTTATTAAAAAATAGGCAAAAATATGAATGATATTGAGCGTCTGGAACAAGAAATTTGTTTAGCCTTAGAGGCCGCAGGTGATGAAAAAGCACTTGAAGAAGTGCGTATTGCAGCATTGGGTAAAAAAGGTAGTATCTCTGAAAAATTAAAAGAATTAGGAAAAATGGATGCTGGCGAGCGTCATAAAGTTGGACCAGTTCTTAATGGATTAAAAAATCGTATTTTAGAATTATGGGCGCAAAAGCGTGATCTTCTGAAAAGACAGGCAATGGATGCCCGTCTTTCTCGTGAAACAGTTGATGTTACCTTGCCTATTCGCTCTTCACCTATAGAACGGGGACGCATTCATCCTATTTCACAAGTGATTGAGGAAATTATTGCCATTTATACGAAGTTGGGTTTTTCTCTTGCAGAGGGACCTGATATTGAAACAGACTATTATAATTTTACGGCATTGAATTTTCCTGAAGGGCATCCAGCACGCGAAATGCATGATACCTTCTTTTTTGATGTTGATAAAATGGGAGAACGAAAATTATTGCGGACCCATACATCACCTGTACAAATTCGCACACTAGAAAGACAAAAAGCACCGATACGGATCATTATTCCTGGAAAAACTTACCGCATGGATTCGGATGCAACACATTCTCCCATGTTCCATCAGGTAGAAGGTCTTGTCATCGATAAAACCTCCACCATTGCCCATATGATGTGGCTACATGAAACCTTTTGTAAAGAATTTTTTGAAGTTCCCTCTGTAAAAATGCGTTTTCGTCCCTCTTTTTTCCCTTTTACCGAGCCATCTATGGAAGTGGATATTCAATGTGATCGTTCTGGTTCAGACGTAAAGTTCGGAGAAGGGCAGGATTGGTTGGAAATTTTAGGATGCGGAATGGTGCACCCTCATGTGTTGAAAAATGTTGGCTTAGATCCCGATGAATATCAAGGCTTTGCATGGGGAATGGGCATTGATCGTATTGCCATGTTGAAATACGGTATGCCTGATTTGCGGGCTTTTTTTGATGCTGATCTGCGTTGGTTAGACCACTATGGCTTTCGTTTCTTTGATATGCCTGCTTTTTTTCCTAATAGATAATGTGTGATCTTAGTCATCGCTTTCATGTGAGGTTTTAAAATGAAATTTACATTGTCGTGGTTAAAAGATCACTTAGAGACAAATGCATCTTTGGATGAAATTTGTGAGAAACTAACAGCTATCGGTCTTGAAGTTGACTCCGTTGATGATCGATCTTCTTTAAAAGGTTTTGTGATTGCAAAAGTTTTAACAGCAATAAAGCATCCTGATGCAGATAAACTCCAGATTCTGTCCGTCAATACAGGGACTTCCACACCTGTTCAAGTTGTCTGTGGAGCACCAAATGCGCGTGCAGGTCTTATTGGTGTTCTGGCACTACCAGGTACTTATATTCCAGGACTTGATGTAACATTATCTGTAGGAAAAATCCGTGGTGTTGAAAGTTTTGGGATGATGTGTTCACAAGCAGAGCTTGAATTATCGAATGAGCATGATGGGATTATTGAACTTCCAGAAGATAGTCCTATTGGAGGTTCATTTGCAGCTTATGCTGGTTTAGATGATCCGGTCATTGATATTGGTTTGACCCCTAATCGTTCCGATTGCACAGGTGTTCGTGGTATTGCCCGTGATCTTGCCGCTACAGGAATCGGACAATTAAAAGAATTGTCTTTACCAAAATTTGAGCCTTCCTTTGAAACACCTCTCAATGTTTCATTAGATTTTTCGCAAGATTCATCATTATGTTTAGGTTTTGCTTGGCGTGAAGTACGCAATGTTCAAAATGGCGAATCACCACAGTGGATGCAACAGCGTTTGAATGCAATTGGTTTGAGACCGATTAATGCGCTTGTTGATATGACCAATTACATCAGTTTTGACCTTGGTCGTCCACTCCATGTTTTTGATGCAGATAAAATTAAAGGTAATTTGTGTGTACGTTGTGCGCGTGAGGGAGAACAGCTTCAAGCACTGAACGGAAAAATCTATCATTTGGGCGCTAAGAATTGTGTCATTGCAGATGACGAGGGAGTTGTTTCGATTGCCGGTATCATGGGCGGAGAAAGAACGAGTTGTGATGAAACAACACATCGCGTTATTATTGAATCGGCGCTTTGGGATGCGCAAAGCATTGCACAAACAGGAAGAGCATTAGGTCTTATCAGTGATGCACGTTATCGATTTGAACGAGGTGTTGATCCGGCTTTTATAGAAACAGGGCTTGAGATTGCAACAGAATTGGTCTTGCATCTTTGTGGTGGTGAAGTATCTAAGAAGAGGATCGTTGGCTATCAGCAACAAGAAATCAAACAGATCGCTTTTCCTTTTTCTGAAATTAAACGTTTAACAAATTTGGAAATAGAGCCTGAAAAAATCATCTCTATTTTAACAAAACTTGGATTTTTTGTTGAAGGAAAAGGAGATGTCGTTACGGTAAAAGTACCATCATGGCGCCCTGATATTATGGGTAAAGCCGATTTGGTGGAAGAGATCATGAGAATTTATGGGTTAGATAAAATTAAACCTATTCCTTTGGAAAGCTTCGTAGAAGAAAAAGATCAGATTGTAACATGCGCACAAATTCGTTCACGTGCTACACGTTTGGCTTTAGTGCAACGCGGTATGAAAGAAGCGGTAACATGGTCTTTTATTTCTGAAAATCAAGCTCTTGCTTTTGGAGGAGGTCAAGAAGAGCTTAAATTGGTTAATCCTATTGCTGCTGATATGTCAATGATGCGTCCTTCCCTTTTACCTGGTTTGATTATGGCGGCACAAAGAAATGCTGATCGTGGTTTTTCCGATCTTGCTTTGTTTGAAGTTTCTAGTATTTATGAGGGTGACACCCCTGATAAACAACACCGTGTTGTTAATGGGATTCGTCGCGGAACAGAGCAATTTAAAGGTGCTGGGCGCTTTTGGAATGGAAATGCAACCGTCGTTGATGTTTTTGATGCCAAAGCAGATGCTTTAGCTATTTTAGAAGCATGTGATATGGATATTGGGAAAGTGCAGATTGAAGTTGGAGCACCAGATTGGTATCATCCTGGTCGTTCAGGTGTCATAAAACTTGGATCAAAGATTATTCTTGGTTTTTTTGGTGTTTTTCATCCTGCTACATTAGAAAAGTTAGATGTCAGTGGCCCTTTATGCGGCTTTGAAATTTTTCTAGACCGAATTCCAGAATCAAAGAAAAAAACGACCAAAAGCCGTCCTCCTTTGAAACTCTCACCTTTTCAAATGGTGCGGCGTGATTTTGCCTTTATAGCGGATAAAACTGTTGCCTCTTCTCTTATTATTCGTGCGGCAAGTGGAGCCGATAAAAAACTTATTCATTCAGTGCAAGTTTTTGATGTTTTCGAAGATTTAAGCTTTGGTGAAGATAAAAAATCTGTTGCAATTGAAGTAACTATTCAGCCCATAGAACGGACTCTAACGGATGAAGATTTAGAAAAGCTTGCCTCAAAGATCGTGGATAATGTTACCAAAATGACAGGTGCATATTTACGCTACTGAGTATTCTCATTTTTTATGAGATATTTTACATGAAGTGGGAGCATCTTTGAGTGCTCCCTTTTTGTTTGGCATTCAAGAGCTATAGAACTTCTTGAAAGGGGACCTCCTTACCAAAACAAGCTGCTTAAATCATCAATTTTTTCAATATGAAAAAACTGTTTTTAAACATTTTGAAAAGTTATTTTTCTCTTAATCCTTCATTGCAAATGTAAAAGATAACTGCTATTGCTAAATGATAATGCAAATTATTTGCAATAAAAAGAAGGCATATAAAGGAAAGAGAGAATCAATGAACGTAAGAACGTTTTTCACCATAGTTTTTGGAAGTGTTATTTTTTTTACACCCAATTTTGCTTTGTGTGCTGGTAAATTTAAAGCTGTTACGACATTCACTATCATTGCTGATATGGCACGCAATGTAGCAGGTGATGCCGCTGATGTTGAATCCATTACAAAACCAGGTGCGGAAATTCATGAATATCAACCCACCCCACGCGATCTTATGCGTGCTCAGGGAGCTAACCTTGTATTGTGGAATGGTTTAGAGTTAGAGCTTTGGTTTGAAAAGTTTTTTCAAAATATCAAGGATGTTCCAAGTGTTGTTGTTTCAAAAGGTATTGTACCCATTAAAATTGGTGAGGGCCCCTTTAGCGGTAAACCTAATCCTCATGCGTGGATGTCACCGACCTCTGCTTTGATTTACGTTGATAATATTCGCGATGCTTTTGTAAAATATGATCCTGAACATTCTGAAATTTATAAACAGAATGCTGAAATTTATAAACAGAAAATTCGTGCAACGATTGATCCAATTAGGGCTGAATTAGAAGCTGTACCGCAAGACAAACGTTGGCTTGTGACAAGTGAGGGGGCTTTTAGCTATTTGGCGCGTGATTTTGATCTAAAAGAACTTTATTTATGGCCCATCAATGCTGACCAACAAGGAACACCACAGCAAGTCAAGCATGTTATTGATATGGTTCGCAAATACAATATTCATGCAGTTTTTTCTGAAAGCACTATTTCCCCTGCGCCTGCTAAGCAGGTTGCCAGAGAAACAGGGGCTAAATACGGTGGTGTTCTTTATGTTGATTCTTTAAGTGAGAAAAATGGTGAGGTACCCACTTATATTGATTTATTACGTGTCACGAGTGGGCGTATTAGCAATGCTTTAGTAGAGGGAGTAAAAAGCCAATGACGGAATGTGGAATATTTGCCCAAGGAGTAACGGTAACATATCGTAATGGACATACAGCTTTACGCGAAGTGAATTTTGAAAGTCCAAAGGGTTCTATTACGGCATTGGTTGGTGTTAATGGATCCGGTAAGTCAACGTTATTTAAAGCGATTATGGGGTTTGTACGCCCCTCAAAGGGAAAAATTCGCATGTTTGATTTACCTGTTGATATAGCTTTGAAAAAAAACCTCATTGCTTATGTTCCTCAAAGTGAAGATGTTGATTGGAATTTTCCTGTCTTGGTCGAAGATGTTGTATTGATGGGGCGGTATGGTCATATGAATTTCTTTCGCTATGCCCGTACACAAGATTATGAAGCCGTTCGTATTGCCTTAGAACGCGTTGATATGTTGGCTTTTGCCAAGCGCCAAATTGGAGAACTTTCTGGTGGACAGAAAAAGCGTGTTTTCCTAGCGCGCGCTCTTGCACAGAAAGCAAAAGCTATTTTATTAGATGAGCCGTTTACAGGGGTTGATGTTACAACAGAAGATAAAATCATTGCTTTGTTACAAGATCTTCGTAAAGAAGGAGCAGTGATCTTGGTTTCAACTCACAATTTGGGTTCTGTTCGCGAATTTTGTGATCATACAGTTTTAATAAAAGGGACCGTTTTAGCTTCTGGGTTAACAGAAAAAATCTTTACAAAGGAAAATCTGGAGAAAACTTTTGGAGGGTCTTTGCACCACCATATTTTTGATCTTCAAACCACAAAAAAAAATGATGTTTTCATGGGAAGAAAGCAGTCTGCCGTTTGTGAAGATATTGAAAGAGTGGAGCACGTTGCATGATTTCTTGGTTGCTTGAGCCACTGAGCTATCAATATATGGTGAATGCAATGTGGGTTTCTGGATTAGTTGGGTGTGTTTGTGCCTTTCTTTCGGCTTTTTTGATGTTAAAAGGTTGGTCATTGATTGGTGATGCACTTTCCCATTCGATTGTTCCTGGTGTAGCAGGAGCTTACCTTTTAGGGTTACCTTTTTCACTTGGCGCTTTTTTTTCTGGTGGTCTTGCAGCAGCAGCAATGCTCTTTTTTAACCACCGGACAAAACTTAAAGAAGATACCATTATTGGGCTCATTTTTTCTTCCTTTTTTGCCTTTGGGTTGTTTCTCAAATCATTAAAACCAATGGCTGTTAATATTGATACGATTGTTTTGGGAAATATTTTAGCAGTTAGTTCAACAGATATTCTACAATTGGCTTTTATCGGCTTTGTTTCGTTGCTTATATTGCTTTTGAAATGGAAAGATCTTCTTGTTTCGTTATTTGATGAGACGCATGCGCATGCCATTGGATTAAACGTAAAATTTTTAAAGATTCTCTTTTTCACATTGCTTGCCGCTTGTACCGTTGCTGCGATGCAAACCGTTGGAGCGTTCTTAGTCATTTGTCTTGTTGTGACACCTGGGGCAACGGCCTATCTTTTAAGTGATCGTTTCGTGAACATCTTGGTTATTGCAGTTGTAATTGGAACCTTCACAAGTATCTTGGGTGTTTATGTGAGTTATTTTTTGAATGCACAAACGGGGGGGGTTGTTGTGCTTTTTCAAGCATCTTTATTTGTTTTAGCTTTTATTTTTGCTCCTAAACATGGGTTTATTGCCGCGCGCTTACGCATAAATGCAGCAAAAAAGGGTGTAATATTATCATGATTGATCAATTACTGCTTCCGTTTCAGTTTTCTTTTATGCTTAAGGGTATGCTTATTGTCATGATTCTTTCTATTCCCATGGCGATGCTTTCCTGTTTTCTTATTTTGAAAGGATGGGCGCTGTTAGGGGATGCCATTTCTCATGCAGTTTTTCCAGGTGTTGTTGTTGGTTATATGACAACACCATGGGTAATCGCATTTTTAACTTCTTTGCCATTTGCTTGGTTTCAGCATATGCGTCCAGAGAATATTACAATGACTTTGATTACTTGCGGTGCTTTTGTTGCAGGAATGGTGTGTGCACTATTAACGGGTTTTTTAGGGAGCAATAGCCGTATCAAACAGGATACGGTGATGGGCGTGGTCTTTTCTTCAATGTTTGGTTTAGGGCTTGTTTTAGCCACGTCTATTTATAGTAGCTTAGATTTGAATCATATTCTATTTGGTAATCTCTTGGGTGTTAACTGGCTTGATATAACGCAGACGGCAATCATTTCTGCTGTTGTCACTTTTATTTTAGCAGCAAAATGGCGCGACTTTATGCTGTATATTTTTGACACAGTTCAAGGACGTGCAATGGGGTTACCAATATCTCTACTCCACTATACCCTTCTAACGATGATTTCTCTTACAATTGTTGCAGCTTTGAAAGCTGTCGGTATCGTGCTCGTTATTTCTTTACTGATAGCACCAGGAGCAATTGCCTATCTTGTCACAAAGCGGTTTTCTTTTATGTTAATGATCGCGATACTTGTTGCAGCTTTTTCTGGTTTTTTAGGGATTTATCTCAGCTTATTTATCGGCTCTGATTCTGCTTCCACAATTGTGTTGATCTTGACGTTGATTTTTATGGCTATTTTCATGATGATTTTCTTTCGTCGAAACACAGTTCAAGAAACTTGAAAGTGTTAAAATTCATGCATATCAGCCATGCATTTTTATATATTGTTTCTCATTTTTATTTTAATTAGAGTCTGGGGTGCTAGGTTGTTTTTCCTCCTAATATCTAGCAGATGAGTGCAGTACATTTTCTCCCCCCCAACACTGCATTCTTAATTAAGAGGCTGCATTGATTTCTTCTGCAGCCTTTTTATTTTTTTGTTTTTCTAAAATCTCTCCTCTTTTCTTGAAATCATTTAAAATGATTATCATATTGTGTAAGCTATTCGGTATTTTCAAGGAACTTATAACAGCAAAGACACTTACGCATGAAGGGGTAGAGCGTAATTGTGCACTCAGACATGTAAACAGAAAAAAACAGATACAATGTTTTTGTATAGGGTTTTGCGTAGAGGAAAATAGTACGAGAGAATGAAAAAAGATTCGAAGATATCGCACCCTTTACGTATCTGCTATTATATAGCAGGGTGGGCGATGGTTATATTAGGTATTATCGGTGTCGTATTACCTATTATGCCAACGGTGCCTTTTTTATTGGTTGCCTCATGGTGTTTTACGCGTTCTTCTCCACGTTTTCATCAATGGTTGAATAATCATCGTATTTTTGGTCCCCCTATTAAGCGATGGGAAGAAAAAAAAGCAATCTCTCCATTCGTTAAAGTTTTTGCAATGATGAGTATGACAGGAGGATTTTTATCCTTTTTCGTAATGCTACACCCTCCTTTATGGATTTCCTTACTTGTTGCGGTTATATTATTGCTGATTGCCATTTATATTGTAACACGTCCATCTTCTTAATGATAAAAAAGGCTTTATGAGATACTCTTTTTAGCTTCGACTTATTTGTAAAAACTATGAGGACTTTTAAGTTTTGAATATAAGCTCTCCACATCCAAAATACATATGAAATAGCAAGCTTTTTGAGCGCAATTAATTAATAATATGTTTGTGAAATAATTTTTATGAACAAAGAAGATTGTTTACGAACACTCAAAATGTTCTCACTTGGTAAACAATGATAAATCACATTCATGGAAGAGAGTCATTATTTTTGTAAAGCATGTTTGTATGAATCTCTATATATACATCATTGAAAAGTCATTGATATGATAGACATTTCGTTTGTTTTCATATCTCTTAATGAGGATATAATACAAAGCTTACTAAATACCCTCATTTTTATACTTATACAGTTAAGAAGCCGGTCTATTATATCAATCTTTAAGGTTACATCTGTTCTTAACTTAAGAATAATTCATAAGAAACAACAGAATTTTTCAAATGGTTTATACATACACGCATTCTTATTATAATATGCGAATAAATAATTTCTCTGTCTTTATATAAAGCTTATTCGAAATAAAAATATTATTGCATTCTCTGTTTTTTAATGAAGTCATGCCCCTCACGTAAAACAAAAGGTCTCCCAAATCATGTTATTTACACATTTATTTTAATGAAACATTTCTCAACGCTTTACTCATTTCATAATAGCAGACCATACATGGATAAAGTAAAATCTCCTGTAAAGTGTATAAAATCTATTTGAGCACCATCATCCTTGCCTTGCAAAATGCATACCGATAGTCACCATGCTATTTATCATCCTCCAATGTTGCCTTAGTAATTCCTAATGTTGCAATTGTAGCTTGTCATCTGGTTTTGTATATTTTGACACTAGATTTTGTACCAATTTATTTTTTTCAAAGAGTTTTAAAGGTGTTCTCAAAGGGTTTTGAAAGCTTTTTCTCATTTTTACTATGGAAACGCACTTTTTTCTGATTTTCGGTAATTTTTGTAATTTTAGGTGTCAAAATCTATTTTGATAAAACGCGCATTTAATGGTAAAAATTGTACATAAAACAACAAATTACCACGTATTCCTACTTAATCCCGCCTCTTTCCACTTAGTATAAAACCTACTGTCAAACTACAACAATAACTCTTAAAACTTGAAAACCTTCATATATGCAAGGGGATTAGTGTGCTTGATTTAACAGGATTGAAATGAGAAAAACTTATGATACTCGCGCACGCTCATTCAACATGCAAAATGATAGTATCTTGTTATGCTGTATAACACTGTTATTTATGACAAATGATATAAGGAAGCCTCCTTGGCTAAACTTCCCTAGCGCGTTAAGTATTTTTTTAATGCGTAGTGAATATTTTTAAGTCTTATCTATCGCGCCTTATGTAAGTGAAGCGTATGCGTTGATAGACTAAGTAGAATCTGCTCAAAAAACAGCCGAACTATTTCAGACCAGCAAAGGTTAAGAATCCTCATCCTTAGGGCAGAACAAAAATCAATCTTATAAACAATATGTTGAGGCAATATACTTGTTTTAAAGTGCCGAAAACTACGTCTTTATAGGTCTAGCAATTCGCTTTGTATTACCAAAAAAATTGATATAACGTTGTACTTCTTTTGAATCACCGATCGTTTTTTCAGGATTATCTGAAAGTTTCACGGCTGGTCGACCATTGGCATAGGTCACCTTACAAACAAGGGAAAGAGCATCAAGAGTTTCGATTTCCTGAGGTGCACAGCCTGTAAAGTCATTGGTAAGATCCGTGCCCCACCCAAAACTCATGCGCACTTTACCATGGAAATGATGATAGGTTTTTTCAATTGTATTGACATCAAGAGCATCAGAAAAAATTAGAAGTTTTTTGCATGGATCTTTTCCTTTTTCTTTCCACCATTGAATAATACGTTCGCCACCTTCAATAGGGGGCGCACTATCGGGTCTGAAACCCGTCCAATCAGCTACCCAATCTGGTGCATTGCGTAAAAATGCTTCTGTACCAAAGGTATCAGGTAAAACAATGAGAAGATTTCCACCATAATAACGGTTCCAATCCTGCAAGACTTGATACGGAGCTCTGCGTAATTCATCATCGTTATTGCTGAGAGCCGCAATAACCATGGGCAATTCGTGTGCATTGGTTCCAAGAGCTTCTAAATCCGTATCCATGGCAAGAAGAACATTAGAAGTTCCAGTAAAAGAATTACCAATCCCTTCTTTTAATGCTTCCACACACCAGCGCTGCCATAAAAAAGAATGGCGGCGCCTTGTCCCAAAGTCAGATATTTTAATATCAGGCAATTTTTTGAGACGTTCAACTTTACTCCACATTTTTGCTTTAGCACGCGCATAAAGTACATCAAGAGCAAAACGATCTAGTTTTTTGAGAGCAGCACGTGAACGTAATTCACTTATAATAGCAAGGGCTGGAATTTCCCACATAGAGCTATGAGCCCACGAACCATAAAAATGAAGAATATACTGGCCATCTTTACGGGTTAGTTCATATTCTGGGAGTTGAAAATTCTCAAGCCACTGAAGAAAATCCGGTTCAAAAATTTGTTTGCGTCCATAAAATGTATTACCAGCAAGCCAAATCATTTCTTTTTTTGTAAAGTGCAAACTAAGAGCATGATCAAGTTGAGCACGTAATTCACTCTCATCAATATCATCGGCAAGACGTATTGTTTTAGAGCGATTTATGAGGGAAAAAGTAACATCAACATTAGGATATAACCCCCAAATCATCTGCACCATAAGAAGCTTATAAAAATCCGTATCGAGAAGTGAACGAATAATGGGATCAAGTTTCCAAGTATGATTGTAAACACGTCTAGCAATATCCGGATGATTCATAACCTTTTTCTTTCAGTTTCATAAAATCTAAAATATTATGCACCAACACGGCTAATATAGGCGGTGCAATATAACAACTCTACAGTTTTGGGCAAGAATAAAAAAGTCTGCTCTCTTTTTTCATCTTTCATCTTTAATATTTGACAATACGTATAATTTCATGCTGACCTGTTTTTTGTAACTTTATCCCTGTATGAAATTCGGTATATTCTTTGCTATTAACATAGAGCATATTTTTAGGTCCCCATTTTACTTTAATGCTATAAACGGCATCATAAAACTTCATTGTTGCTTCATATTTTGGCCAAATAGAGGGTAAATGTGGCTGCAAAAACAAGAGGTCTCCCTGACGCTGTATTCCAAGAATAGCTTGTGTTGCGGCGCGATAAAACCAACCGGCTGAACCTGTATACCAAGTCCAACCGCCTTGACCACATCGTGGTTCAACAGCATAAATATCTGCGGCCATCACATAAGGTTCAACACGATAAATTTCAGGATCTTGTCCGTGGGTAATTGGGTTTATCATAGAAAATAAAGCATAAGCTTTATCGTTTTGTTCCATTTCAGCCAACGCAAAAATACTCCAAATGGCACCATGCGTGTATTGACCACCATTTTCTCGAATTCCTGGAGGATAACCTTTTATGTAACCAGGCTCGAGCGTACTTTTATCAAAAGGCGGCCAAAAAAGGCGAATGAGTCCACCTTTTTTATCATAGAGATTTTCCAGCATTGATGTCATTGCTTGTTTTTGGCGTTCAAGCGATGCCATTTGAGAAATGACAGCCCAAGATTGAGCAATGGTATCAATTTGACATTCATCATTGATTTTAGAGCCCAGAGGCGTTCCATCATCAAAATAACCACGTCGATACCAAGCACCATCCCAACCATTTTTCTCTAGGGATTTTGTTAAATGTTCAAGGTGCGTACTCCATATTTGCATATGGCTATTGTCACCACGTTTTTTGGCTAAAGAGATAAATGCTTGTAATGTGTGCCCAAGAAACCATCCTAACCAAATGCTTTCGCCTTTTCCTTCCACACCGACCAAATTCATGCCATCATTCCAATCCCCACCTAAAATAAGAGGGAGACCATGTGGTCCGCAGCGTTTAATGGCAAGGTCTAAAGCTAAAGCACAATGTTCATAAACTGTTGCAACCTTTGAGGATTGGGTGGGTTGAAAATAAGCATCCTGTTGCCCACTTTTGAGAACATCACCTTCAATAAAAGGAATCAGCGTATCAAGAAAGGCATTATCGCCAGTGGTATTGACATAAAGAGCTGTTGCATATGCAAGCCAAACGATATCATCAGAAATGTATGTACGAACACCAGCATTTGTGTCAGGCAACCACCAATGTTGCACATCACCTTCAAGAAATTGGTGCGCTGCTGCATTTAACAATTGTTCACGTGCTAATTGTGGTTCCAGCAATAACAAAGACAGGCTATCTTGTAACTGGTCACGAAAACCAAATGCACCACTAGCTTGGTAAAAGCCTGCGCGTGCCATGATGCGGCATGAGTAGATTTGATAAGGAAGCCAATGGTTGACCATAAGATTAAAAGAAGCGTCAGGTGTTTTGACTTGGAAAGGAGAAACAAAATCACTCCATTGCTGTTTTTGTTTTGTGAGCTGAATTTCAAAATCACTTGCACGCACTTGATTAAGTAATTTTTCAGCTTCTTGCCTATTTTCAGCACTGCCAAGATAGAAGATGATTTCTTTTGTTTGCCCTGGTTGAAGATCAATATCATAGGCGAATGCTGAACAAGGATCACATCCTGCTTCAATGGTATTCGAAAGAGCACCGGCTTTACGGATCGCATTTGGACGTGTTACGGTTCCCGTTTCACCAATAAATTCAGCGCGATTGGTCGTAGTGCTGGTTGGCATTTCGGATGCTGATAAAAATGTAACTTGTTGAGATTTCTCGATGTGATAGGGATTTTGAATAAAATGTGCACCCCATCTGGCCTCATAAGAGAAAACAATAAAGGGGGCATATTTTGTACGGATATTTCCCAAAACCCATTCAACATAATTATAAAGGCGTAAACTACGTGGTTTTTTCCCTTCATTCGTAAGGATAAGACGTGAAAAGCGAATAGGTTTTTCGGGATCAAGTGTATGAGTCAGTTCTAATGCGATTTCTGAATGTGTTGATTTAAAAGTTGAGAATCCAAACCCATGACAAGCCTCATAGACAATATTTTCGTCACATTCAACAGTAGAAACGGGTGAGAAACGTTTTAAAGACTGGCGATCAACCAGATAAAGAGCTTCTCCTGGCCGGTTAGACGTTGGATCATTCGCCCAAGGAGTTAGTTGATAATCGCGGCTATTGTTAGCCCAAGTAAAAATTGCACCTTCAGCAGAGACATGAAAACCAAATCTGTGATTAGCAATGACATTAATCCACGGATGTGGTGTGGTGGTACGTCCATGAAGACGTATTACATAATGATTGTGCTGATTAAAACCACCGTAACCATTCCAATATCTTAGATCTTCTCCATTTGGGAGAAAAGAGGATGGTTTTTGTTGGCTAATAAGACCAATGGAAGAAAAAAGATTTTGTTCAGTTTGTGTTGTAAATTGCTGTCCTTCGTTATATCTTGGCAAGTCTAATTGATCATAAGATTCTTGATAATTTTTACGAATTGTGAGATTAAAATCATTCTCATCAAGTCGTTTAAGTTGTTCAGATAAAGAGCCATTTTGGGCATCAAGAACGATGCGTGCTGATGCAAGAAGCGTTTTAAAACTCTGTTCACTCATTTGATCGCGTCGAAGCATGAAAATATGTTGGCGTTCATCTGCTTTTTGCGTGTGGTGATAATAAGTTTCACAGACCCACTCGAGAGCGCGTTGTGTACTTTGTATATAAGAAAATGTTTGTTCATTAAGAATGACCAAATCAACAATGAGTCCGCGCATACACCAATATTCGTGTGCTTTAAGGAGCTCGCGCAGTACGGTTATATTTCCCTCGTTATTTAATCTAAGAAGACAGAGTGGATTGTCTCCTGAGATAGACATGGGCCAAAGATCAGACTGTTTTCCTAGCGTTTTTGCTAATATTTCAGAAGGAAGACGCCACGTTCTTTCTGGATAGATAAGCGGTGTTGCATATTTTTGATAGATAATAGCTTCTTTAAGCTGGGTTCCGCTCTGATACAGTGCGACTTGTGAGCGCGTCCATGCCATTGAAAGTTCTTTTTGAAACATATCAGGTTGTCGATAATGTTTAATATGATTATTTAGCGCTTCTTTTGTATGAGCAGCAAAGGTCCAAAAAATAAGTTCTGCTTTTTCATGGGCTGAAATTTTTATACGGCATCGCAATGACATAACAGGATCAAGAACACAACCTTGACTGTTACTGAAACGAGCATTTTGGTCAAATGCAGCGGGCCGATGAATGGATCGCCCCCGACCAATAAACAGAAAGCGATCTGTTTCAGCTTCTGTCTCTTGGAGAATATCTGTTGTACTAGAAACAAAATGGGCAACATAGATTTCAGGATCACTAGGCGAGCGTTTGCGCCTTTTGGCAAAAATTGTTTTACCTTCTTCAGCAATTTCTGTCTCTATAAACATACGGGAAAAAACAGGATGAACTTGATCTGTATCCATCGTGGCAAGCGCTAATTCACCATAAGAAGTCACTTCAATGAATCGGTCTTTATTTGTCGTATTCATCAATTGAATACGTCTCCCTTCGCCACATCCTTCAGATGTAATAAGACATTCAAGTGTTGATTTAATACCATCAACCATTTTTGTATATTCAGCCTTTTCATCTGTAAAAATGCTGACAGCTTCTTCTTCAATAACACGTGTTGGCTCACCAGTAACAGACCACCACCGTCCACTATGCGTGTCACGCAAGAAGAATAAAGTACCTTGTTGATCTTCTGTTGCATCAGGAATAAAGCGCGTAATCGCATAATCGTGCCAACGGCTGTAACCAGAACCATTCGCTGTTAACATGGTAGAATAAAAGCCATTAGACAAAAGTAAAGTCGCTCGTGGTTTGAGTAACGGGTTTGTAATAATGCGCAAAGGGGCTGCATCAAATGCTTGAGACTTATTGCGCATACGATTAACAGCTTTGGTATGAATAATAGGAATGAGATGAGGCGCTCTTTCCTGTAAGAGCAATTGTGTTGCCTCAATAAAGGGATCACGGTGAAAACGATCACGCATTCGCCCTTGAAAAATAACATTGTTAAGAGCAAGGATAGACATGCCATGATGGTGCGCATAATAATTGCGTACAACGGCGTATTTTTCCCCTGTTTTCACGCGTGAAGGGGTAAAATCAACAGAGTCATAATAACCATATGTTCCTAAAGCTCCAAGATCACGAAGTCGTTTTAAATTAGCGACAGCGCAAGCAGGAGCATATTGTGCCGCTAGAAGGCTGGCATAGGGAGCAATGACAGCATTGCGTGAAAGACCACGTTGGAGTCCGAGGTTTGGAACACCAAAATGAGCGTATTGGTAATTCATTAAATGATCGCGAGCATTAAATGCGGCTTCTGAAATACCCCATGGCAATTCCCGTTTATGGGCATATTGTATTTGACAACGAATAATCAATCGATTTGTTTGATCTAGGAGAGACCCTAAAGGTTCATGCATTATGAGAGATGGCATAAGATATTCGAACATTGATCCAGACCATGATAGGAGTGCACCTTTCCCACCTATGGGTACGAGAAGTCGACCAAGACGAAACCAATGTTTAAGTTTTATATCTCCTTTTGCGATGGCAAAAAAGCTTGCAAGACGTGCTTCTGAAGCAAGCAGGTCATAACAATTTTCATCGAGTTTGTTTTCTTGAACACGATATCCAATGGATAAGAGATGCCGTTTAGGCTGTTCTAAAAAGTCAAATTTCATATCAAAGGCTATTTGCCGTGCCACTATAGCCAGCCTGTTTAGTTTTTTACGTAATTTTTCAGTATCACAATGAGCAGTCGCATCATTATGATGAGCGTTACAGGTGTCGATAAGGCATTTAGCCCAAGAAAGCGCACGAGCAGATTCTATCGTTTGAATTTTGTGGTCAAGTTCACCGACTAAGTGCACAATATCGTGGGCTGCAAGTGAAAGATTTATGACGTGAGAAGGGATCGTATTTTCTTGTTCTATAAAAGTGAAGACAGAATCATGAAAACGAGTGATGTTTTCTTCGATTTTTTGGCGTAAAGAGCGTAAACTGGGTTTATGATCTGGAATTTCTCTGACAGTTTCTTCAAGAATAGCAAGAACATCCGATAAGCCTTCTCGATCACTTTGAAAAAAAAGAGGCGGTTTTTCAGCCCATTCACTTAACGCAGAAGAGAGTGTTACCAAATGACCGGCAAGATTTCCCGAATCAACGGTTGATACATAAGTAGGCAAAAGAGGCCTAAGTGTATCCGTTTCATACCAATTATAGAGATGACCACGGAACTTTTCCATTTTTGTAAGAGAGCGTAATGTACATTCAATACGGGTGATGGTCTCTTCAAAACCAATCCAGCCAAAATCACGTGCTGCAATAATAGAAAGGAGATAAACGCCAATATTCGTAGGCGATGTACGTTGAGCAACAAGAGGTTCAGGATCTTCTTGAAAATTATCGGGAGGCAAATAGTTGTTTTGTTCGTTGACAAAGGTTGCATAATAAAGCCATGTCCGCCGTGCAATAGAGCGGAGTTTTTTTTCATCTTTTGAAGAAAGATAAAGGCTATCTTGAAAGGTTGAAGGTTGACTCACAATCCAAGCAATAAAGGGTGAAAAAAACCATGCTATCCCAAAAGGTAAAGCAACCAAACTTGCAAAACTATCAGAAAAAAGAGGGAGTGCTATAGTAAGAACACCGATAAGCGATGCTGGTGCCATTGTAAAAACATAGAAACGCAAACTATTGGGCATTGATTTTGTTGCGGCAGAAGTTTTCCATTCAAGAAGATGCTGTTTTGAAATCGTCATACGATAGAGTGTACGAATAATCGCATCGGTCATAAAATACGCCGAATGAGCAAGAAACGTCGTTTTAAGAAATATATCAGCGCTTGTAAGAGCAATTTTGTTCCCAATTAATTGAAAATGTCCACGCAAAGAATGATCTATATTAGATGAGACAAGCGTTTTTAATACACATAGAATGGGTGAAATGAAGGAGCTAAACAACAAGAATATTTGCCAGACGATTGCACTCTTTAAAGACAAAAAAGCCCATCCTGCAAATGCTGCGATTAACCACATAAGTGGAGTGAGAGAACGACGTAAATTATCCTGCATTTTCCAACGCGTCACGAAACTTATTTGACGGTGGGAAAAAAGATAAGGCAAAAGCTGCCAATCACCGCGGACCCAACGATGATAACGCATAACATCAATATTGTAAGCGGTTGGATAGTCTTCAATGACTTCTATGCTACTTACCAGAGCAGTACGAGCATAACCTCCCTCTAAGAGATCATGGCTAAGAATAGTATTTTCTTTAATTTTGCCATCAAGCGCTTGTTCAAATGCATCAATATTATAAAGACCTTTACCGATAAAGGTGCCTTCTCCTAAAAGATCTTGATAAGTATCAGAAACAGCAAAAACATAAGGATCAATGCCACGGTTGATAGAAAAAACCCGTTGGAGAATTGATGTTTTTTTTCCTGTTGTAAGAGAAGGAATAATGCGTGGTTGTAAAATGCTATAGCCCTTTACAACCTTTCCACTTTGTGGATCAAAAACGGGATGATTGAGTGGATGGTTAAGCTTTCCAACAAGTTTCGCGACGCTCTCTGGAGTAAGACGTGTATCACAATCCAGCGTCATAACAAAACGGCAATCCATAGGAAGATGTGGATTGGGAGGATAAAAGCTTGTATTTTTATCGCCTCTTAAGAGCCGATTAAGTTCATGAAGTTTTCCTCGCTTTCGTTCCCATCCCATCCAACATTTTTCGCTTGCATTATAAAGGCGTCGGCGATGTAAAAGGAAAAAAAGAGGAAGTTCATCACGATGATAACAACTATTGAGTTTATCAATACTCTTTTGCGCATAGTGCAATAAATCAAGATCATCTTGCGTTTCTCTCAATGGAGCATCTACCCAATCTGTAATGAGCGCAAAATGAATGGCACCTTTAGGATTGGAAAGATAGTGCACTTCAAGATTGCGCACTTGTTCATCAACATTAGCGCGTGATGTCATCAAAGTAGGTACAACAACCATTGTCCGTGCATGTTTTGGAATACCTTCTTTATATTCATAACCAATGAGTTGTTTTGATGGGACAAACCACGAAACAACAGTGTTAAATAAAGCAAAAGAAGCATCAATAGCAGGAAAAAGCGCCAATACAGTAAAGCAAAAAGACATCCATTGTGTCATGCCAGATATTTGTAAAAGGGCGTAAATTACCAGCAAAAGAGCAAGCGTCAGAAAAGAGACAGGAAGGGCGATGACTCTCAATTTTGAGCAACAAGAAGCGCGTGTCCATTTTATGAGAAAGTGCGGAATATATCCACAAGCCTTTTCAAATATGCCACGACCATCATCAACAAGGTACCACCCCACACAAGAATGATGAGGCATATCTTTAGAAGTGGAATTTGCCATTTCTACAACTTTATGTGCAACTTCCAGTTCACTAAGAGGCGAAAAGCGTGAAACTTTTTCAATGACTTGTCGATAAATATTGCGTGAGTGAGCATCAATTTCAGAAAAATCACTATTTTTACGCAAAATAGAATCGACACAACTCACTGTTTCAAACCATGCTATCCAATCAACATCATCTATAGCTTTAAGAGCACGGATAATATTTCCCATGGTCACACCATCTGCTGCTTGTCGGGTATGTTCATCAGCTGTTGCAATCTCTAAGCTACTGCCTTGGCTTTTCAATTGCTTTTCAAGCCAAGTTAATGCTACGGTTGAATCGACAGATGCACTGCGCAGGCGATAGAATAAATGTGCTGAAAAAGTTGGATCAACAGTAAATGGTTTATACTGCGTAAAAAGAGAGTGTAGATTTGTTTTATTTTCTACAAGAGAGATTTTATCAGCCACTTGACTAGCAAGACGGCGCATATGTCGCGCTTTTTCGATACGGACTGAAAGACGACGGACATTTTCAATGAGCAGCATTTGCATAACAGAAGGAAGAGCCCACAATTCACCAATTGTGAGCGCACAAACTTCTTGAAATCCGTTGGTCATAGCAGTGAGTGTTTCTTGTGAAAAGCTGCTATCGGTATGCGCAATATAAAGCCAAGTTAAAGCAAAAATTCGTGGTATGCCGGCTTTGTGTGTAGAAAGAGGAAGTTGCTTTATGAAGGACTTGGGTAGATTACGACGTAGCTTTTGTATGGTTTTATCAATGGTGTAATGATTATCAATGAGCCATTGAGCAGATGGTGCGATGGTTTCATCATTTCGGGCAGCAAAATCACTGGTATGAAAGGCATGAAGAATAAGTTTAGCATTTTCATTCAATCTCTTGCGAAAATCTTCTACTCCTTCATATTCAGGGAGTAAAATTTCTTTACCAGAAGCTATATCATGCCCTAAGTTATAAAGATCTTCCTGTACCTTATAAATTGCACGAAGAGGAAAATCCGTATTAATAAAATGGTCTTTTTTCTCTTTTTGAGAAAAAAAGCACTTTATGAAAGGTCTTATGCACGTCATAATGTCCCATTGTTATTCAATTACATCGTTTTTTATTTAAATTTTAAGCATTTTATCTGAATAGTGAACCGTTGTTAGACAAAAAACAAACTTTTTGTTTTTATTTGCAAGCATTTATAATTTTTGTTTCAATAATTTAAAAATAAGCAGACAATTTCTTTAGAAAATAAAAAGGTCACTCCTAAAATGAGTGACCTTAATAATAACACTAACTTTAATGATTGATGATTAATCTTGTTCTTGTTTTTTCAAAGCTGCACCAAGAATATCACCAAGAGAAGCACCTGAATCTGTAGAACCATATTGTGCAACAGCTTCTTTTTCCTCTGCAATCTCTAAAGCTTTAATCGATACTGAAATTTTACGTGTTTTTTTATCAAATGCTGTGATGCGAGCATCAACCTTTTGCCCAATTGCGAAACGCTCAGGACGTTGCTCATCACGATCACGCGCGAGATCAGCACGCCGAATGGTTGTCTCAAGGTTGTGATCAATCAATTTCACACCAATGTCATTGTCGTTAACAGCAATCACTTCGCATGTTACAACAGCACCTTTTCGCAATTCGCCAGAAGCAGCTGCTTCTCCAACTTTATCGCTGGAAAGCTGCTTAATTCCAAGAGAAATGCGCTCTTTTTCAATGTCAACATCAAGGACCACAGCCTTAACGATATCGCCTTTATTATA
This sequence comes from Bartonella sp. AP20NXHL, assembly GCF_042196165.1. Classification (NCBI taxonomy): domain Bacteria; kingdom Pseudomonadati; phylum Pseudomonadota; class Alphaproteobacteria; order Hyphomicrobiales; family Bartonellaceae; genus Bartonella; species Bartonella sp. AP20NXHL. The sequence continues at coordinate 103,390 of NZ_JBHIPV010000001.1, forward strand.
AGTATCAATAACTTGTTCACCAGGACGGTTCCAATCAAGATCAGACAAATGAACCATACCGTCAACATCGCCTTCAAGCCCAATAAACAGACCAAATTCTGTTTTATTTTTAACCTCTCCTTCAATTTGTGAATTGACAGGAAATTTATTGGCAAAAGCTTCCCATGGATTTTCAAATGTTTGCTTTAAGCCAAGAGAAATACGCCGTTTAGAAGGATCAATCTCAAGAACAACCACTTCTACTTCTTGTGATGTAGACAGAATTTTTCCAGGATGAACATTTTTCTTTGTCCAGCTCATTTCAGAAACATGGATCAGCCCTTCGATTCCTGGTTCAATTTCAACAAAACCACCGTAATCAGTAATGTTGGTAACAGCACCCGTAATTTTTTTACCAATCGGATACCGGACACTGATGCTTTCCCAAGGATCACTTTCAAGCTGTTTCATTCCAAGAGAAATACGGTGCGTGTCTTGATTAATGCGAATAATCTGAACTTTAATCGTTTGGCCAATTGTGAGCACCTCAGATGGGTGATTAACACGCCGCCATGCCATATCTGTAACGTGCAAGAGACCATCAATCCCACCAAGATCAACAAAGGCACCATAATCTGTAATATTTTTCACCACACCTTCAACGATTTGGTTTTCTTCAAGATTTTGTACGATTTCTGAACGTTGCTCAGCGCGACTTTCTTCTAAGACAGTGCGACGTGAAACCACAATATTGCCACGACGACGATCCATCTTCAAAATTTCAAAGGACTGTGAATTATGCATGAGGGGTGAAACATCACGAATGGGACGAATATCAACTTGGCTGCGAGGCAAGAAAGCAACGGCACCATCAAGATCGACTGTAAAACCACCTTTTACTTGGCTAAAGATCACTCCATCAACGCGTGCACCAGCATTGAATTTTTCCTCCAAACGGACCCAACTTTCTTCGCGCCGTGCTTTTTCACGCGATAAAACAGCTTCACCCATCGCATTTTCAATGCGTTCAATGTAAACCTCAACTTCATCGCCAACTTGCAAAGAACCATCTTTTGCTTTAGCTCCAAATTCTTTGAGAGGAATACGTCCTTCAACTTTAAGACCAGCATCAATAATGGCCATGTCTTTTTCGATTGCAATAACACGACCTTTAACAACAGATCCTTCATTAAGATCATTAGTTTGAAAAGATTCTGTTAAAAGGGCTTCAAAATCCGCTGTTGTGGGATTGTATTGTGACATAAGAACTCCTAATATATACCTTGTATTATAAGGTATGAGCGCTGGGTTAGTGTTAACATAAGCAACTTCTTAGCCTTTTTCCTTGAATAAAGGAAAAAAAGTTAGCGCTAGGCTGGAAGTTACCTTAACGAATTTATCCAATTATATGCATTTTTATGATTGGATCAATAAAACTGCATGCAACTTCAAATGTTGCTTCTATACTCAATTCTGACGTATCAAGCAAGTGGGCGTTTTTTGCTGGTTTTAATGGACTTTGTTTGCGCGTTATATCGCGACTGTCGCGCTGTTCAAGTTGAGCTAGGATTTCATGATAATTTGCTTGAACACCTTTTTTTAAAATCTCTTGGTAGCGACGTTTGGCGCGTGTTTGGACATTGGCTAGAATATAAAACTTGATATCGGCATCAGGACAAACAATAGTTCCGATATCACGCCCATCAAGCACACAGCCGGGCAAAACTTTAGCAAAGTTGCGTTGTTTTTCGACAAGAATTTTGCGTACAGCAGGATTAATTGCTATTTTTGAAGCCGCTTCACCAAGTTCATGAGAAGAAAGAAGAGAAGGATTTAAGGTATTAAAATCAAGTTCTTTAGCATAAATAATAGCATTTTTTTCATCATTAAGAGCTAAATTTTGTTGTAAAAGCGTATGAGCAACACTACGATAAGTAAGACCAGTATCGAGATGGCGAAGGCGATAATGTGCAGCAATTTTGCGTGCTAAGGTTCCTTTGCCTGAGGCTGCAGGTCCATCAATGGCGATAACAAAAGGCTTCAAGCGATTTTTCCCCCAAGTTGTTTTATAAAAGGAATAAATTCTGGAAAGCTCGTAGCGATCATTCGTTTATCATCAATAGTAACAGGTTTTTCTGATACAAGCCCAAAAATGAGAAAACACATAGCAATTCGATGATCAAGATGTGTGGAGACATGTCCACCACCCAAACCTTTGGCAGAACCTGTTCCATAAACAATAAGAAAATCTTGACCTTCTTCACAGTCTACGCAATTAATTTTGAGTCCTTGAGCAACAGCAGACAGTCGATCTGATTCTTTTACACGCAACTCTTCAATTCCTAGCATTACTGTTTTGCCTTCTGCAAAGGCTGCTGCTACTGCCAAAGCAGGATATTCATCAATCATCGATGGAGCACGTTCTTTGGGCACCGTAACGCCTCTAAGGACCGATGATTTTATTCGTAGATCAGCAACATCCTCTCCACCTGTTTGACGTCGGTTCAAAAATTCAATTTGAGCACCCATTTCCCACAATGTTTCGATAAGTCCTATTCGAGAGTTATTTATCAAAACATTTTCAATGGTGATATCAGAGTCTTCTATAAGAAGGGCTGCGATAATTGGAAAAGCAGCAGAAGAAGGATCCCCCGGAATATGAATCGTTTGCCCAGTAAGATGGGGTTGACCATTAAGGTGAATCAAACGCGCACCTTCGTTATCTTTTTCTATTTCAAGTTGCGCACCGAATGCTTTTAACATTTTTTCCGTATGATCTCGTGTCAGAACTGGTTCAATAACAGTTGTAATGCCGGCGGTATTGAGTCCAGCAAGCAGGATTGCTGATTTAATTTGGGAGGAAGCTATTGGAACACGGTAACGAATCGGATTAGCCATTTTCGGACCATAAAGCGTTAAAGGAAGATGATCGTCGCGCGTTGCCTCAATTTCAACCCCCATGAGACGCAGTGGATCAAGGATACGTCCCATTGGACGTTTAGAGAGAGAAGCATCACCAATAAAGGTTGTTTTCATATGATACGGACCAACCATTCCCATAACCAAACGAGCACCTGTTCCAGCGTTTCCAAAGTCTAAAGGTTTTTGTGCAGCTAAAAGGCAACCATTCCCTGTTCCTCGTATGATCCAGAAGTCATCTTTTTTAATAATACAGGCACCCATAGCTTGCATAGCAGCAGCTGTATTGAGTACATCAGCGCTTTCAAGTAATCCATGAATATATGTCTCACCACTTGCTAATCCTCCCAATATAAGAGAGCGGTGAGAGATTGATTTATCTCCTGGTATTTGAATTTTTCCAGAGAGACTACTCGATTTATAGGTGGTTATAGGGATTGCTTTTTGCATGGAAATTCTATTTAATTCTATCTAACTTTTATGAAATTGTGCATCCTTTAGCACATGCTTTAAAAGACGTCATGAAAAAATCACTGTGGAACAGTGTATTTATCTTTGACAAAGGTATTATTTTTCGATTAAGCACCATAAAATTTATCTTTTAATGGAATAATAGTTAATCAAAGAGGCACGGTTTATGGCAAAACAAGAACTTGGAACTAAACGTGTTGATCCAGAAACAGGAAAAAAATTTTACGATCTAAATCGCGATCCTATTGTGTCGCCCTATACAGGAATTTCTTATCCGCGTTCTTACTTTGAAGTTGCAGCAGCTGAAGCAAACAATGAGGAAGAAGTTGATACTGAAGAGCTTGATACAGCACTTGAAAAATCTGCTTTTATGCTTCTTGAAGAGGATGATGAGGATTCTAAAGATGACGATCTTCCTGATTTAGAAGATAGTGATGTAGATCTTGGTGATGATGATGATACATTTTTATCTCATGATGGTGACGATGAAGATGATGACGTTACTAATATTCTCGGAGGCGGTGTTTCTAATGATGACGATGCTTAAGAGAAATAAAAAAGGACATCTTTTCCATTGAATGTAAATTCTTCTTGATCTTCAACTTTGATCGTTCTAGAAAAGTTGGAATTGTATACTGTCCTTTTGGAAAAATTTGTTTTTATAGGGGCTATAGCTCAGCTGGGAGAGCGCTTGCATGGCATGCAAGAGGTCAGCGGTTCGATCCCGCTTAGCTCCACCAAAAGGACAAACTGTTCTATCAAGGGAATCAATTATAATAAAGGATGTGTACATCAATTTAAAAGGTTTATTTGCTATTTAATCATCATTCCAATAGCGCTTGTTCCTTGCATTTTAATGATATTATAATACGTTTTTAATCATTTGTTGGATTATAAAATTTTACTGTTGCAACCGTGAAAGTAGATAATTCTTTTATGTTTTGCACAGAAATAGAAAATGTGCTGTTTAACCTACGCCTTGTCTTAAAGGACAAAATTTGAATTTCCTTTACCACAATATTTCCACAAAATCATAATATGTTGGCTACCGATATCTTTTTAAAAGGTATGAAGTACTTAAACAAAGAGTAGAGAATAAAATATTAAAATATACTTCTCAATTATTGAAAATTAGAGCTTTTTTTGAGTATTTTTAATCTGATCAGATGTCCTGCCAAAAAAATTACTCACTTTGATTAGCATCTACCTGCTCAATACTAAGGTATATTAACGCTTAAATAATATATTGAATCAATTATTTTTTTCCTTGCGCATCACAAGAAAGGTTGAGGTGTGAGAGCAAAGTAGCGCCATCATTATTGTGCTAATTCCCAATGTTGGCGATAATTCTTACATTTTAGAATGTTCATAAAAAACATTTTTAGTCTTTTCTTTCACAGTTTTTATCCACATGCCAATTGCGCTTGTTATGTGCAAGCCAATGGATTTATTGATTCAACCTCAAGAGATCTGAAACGATAAAGCCCTACGCCATTCGAAATTCTTACTTTAATATGAATAACGATATATTATCTTTATAAATCAATATGCTTAAACAATTTAAGAAAAAGAATAAAAATGCTTCTCATAAATATTCTCAAATGCAAAAGCTATCACAACATTGGAGACTGACTTGTTACTTCATAGGCGCTACAAATCTTTCTCTGAATACTCCCTACCCTGAATATTCATTGTGTGTAAAGTTGCATATACCTTATCATCCTATAAACGATAGTGTTTTTACAATACAATAAGATAACTTCTTTCAATTAAGATGGACTGGATGGACGAGTATGTTTTATTTCATACAATACTAAATACACTTAGTTCTTTTGAGGACTGTAGCGCCCTCTTTATACAAAATAACGTTTTTTCGTTTAATGCATTTCTCGTTTTTTTATATTGAATATTTCACCCTTTTTATGATGCCCGAATTGCATTTGTTTTAATTGCTATTTTATACGCTTAATAAAGAAAATATTCATATAATAATCAGCCAGTAATACGCATAATTAAAATAAAAAATGATATTATATTTTAAAATTTTTCTTCAATAACCTCTGGTACTTAGCCCAATGCGAAATACCAGCGCTAAATAGAAAATAGTTTCCATTGTAAATTTTTTAAACAAAGGAGGTAAAAATGTCGAGAGTATCTTCAAATATATTGTGTATTGCAAAAGCTTTCTGTCGCTTGAGTTTATTCTAAAAAATAACAATTTATTTCATTGAACGATCAGAAAAACGAGACAGCCTTGTCGTATAATAAAAAATTTTTCCCTCAAATGATTTTACCACATCAATTCCCTGATTGAGATTTTCAAAAATCTTCCCTAATGCCACCCACATCTTTTTAATTGCTGTTCATAGAGCCTCGATATCCTTGCCATGCGCTGTGCTGCCTGTGAGAGTGCCGCAGTGGCATGCCCGCCACTACGCGCATAAGCACCATGTCCCATATGATAATTTAAATAAAGGCTATATGCATCATCAAATCTCACCCCATTGCGTTGAACACTTTGGCGATGATACCAAGCAACAAAATCAGCAGCATCTGCGAAATTCGTACGCCATGCAAAAGACTTTCCTGTCGAGCGAAGATACATTGCCCATGTACTGTCAAGCGCTTGAGCATAACCATAAGCTGTCGACCGACGCTTCCATGGGATAAAACCAAGTAGTTTTTTGCGTGGAGGACGTGCATTGTGACGAAAGCTCGATTCCATCTTAATGGTTGCAAGAATGATAGGCATAGGAATTCCATAGCGCATTTCCGCTCTTTGAGACACTTTACCCCAATTGTCAAAAAAACCATTTTTTTGTGCCAAAATAGCACAAGCATTATTTGTGTGGATGGGAGTGGTTGTTGCACATCCCTCTAGCAAAAACACCAGTGCCCCTAAAAACAAAAGGTGTCGCATATTCCTATTCCTCTCGTTTAAGAAATAAAACAAGATAGAGATACTAAAAAATGATTACCAATCAATAAAGAACATGATCTAACTTGTGATATTTAAGAAGCTTGCTTTGCTTTATTCCTCATCAGCAAAACGCAATGCTTGCGACTGAGCTAATGTTGTCATTTTTGTTGGTTCAGAGTAATTTTCTTTTAATTCAACAGTTTCAATGCGATTTGCCCGTTTCATAATTTTGGAGGACGATATCAAAATACCCTCTATATCTTCACCTGCTTTGTGAAAGTGCTTCTGTAATGCGCGAACACGCATATCCATTCGTCCAAAATCTTCCATCAATTTTGCTACTTCTGATTGAATTAAATGCGCTTGTTCACGCATCCGCGCATCTTTCATAATGGTTTGTACCACTTGGACAGAGAGCATCAACAAAGATGGTGAAACAATAATCACATGAGCTCTATTGGATTTTTGTACCAATGCCTCAAAGTCCTCATAAATTGTTGCAAAAATCGATTCAGATGGCACGAAAAGGAAAGCAGTGTCATGAGTTTCTCCAGGAATCAAATATTTTTGTGCAATATCACGAATATGGACTTCCATATTGGTACGAAATTGGCGTTCTGCCTCTTGACGCTCTTGCGCTGATTCTGCCTTACGCATAGCATTCCAAGCCTCCAGAGGGAATTTAGCATCAACAACAAGAGAAGGGGCTTTATTGGGCATATGAATGAGACAATCTGGGCGCTTTCCATTAGAAAGAACGGCCTGAAAAGCATAAGCGTTTGTTGGTAAGGCATCGGCAATAATTGCTTCCATCCGCCCCTGACCGAAAGTACCACGTGTCTGCTTATTGCTTAAAATAGACTGTAACTGAACAACTTGTCCCGTAAGCGATTGAATATTATTTTGTGCCGCATCAATCACTGCTAAACGCTCTTGCAAACGATTCAAATTTTCATAAGTGGATTTAGTCTGTACCTGAAGTGTTTGGCCTAAGCTTGTTGTCATCCCATTGAGTTGCTCACTGAGTGATTTATTCAATTCAGCCTGCCGTTGACCAAAAATTTCCGCCATCGTTTGCATTCGCCCTTGCATTTCAGCTTGTGTTTTCAGCAAGGTAGCCATCTGCATTTGTGCCTCACGTGCGCGTTCAGCAATTTCATTTTCCAAAAATGCTTTTTTTCGATGAGAATGTATCAACATAAAAAATGCCAAACAGACAAGTATAAATAAAAGCAAAAGCACTAGTTTAGAAAAAAAATCACCAGCGAGTATGGAAAAAAACGAATCAAACATAAATTGTAATATAACGCTCTTATTGTAAAAAAACGCAAGAATCCGTTATTCAATATTGACCAATAACAAACCATTGATTAATCTCTACTTATGCCTATGCCAATGAGATCTTTAATTACTTTACCTGATCCGATTTTACGGGAAGTGTCCAAACCTGTTGAGCAGGTCGATTCATCTCTCCAAAAACTTGCAGATGACATGTTGGAAACCATGTATAATGCTAAGGGCATTGGTCTTGCTGCTATTCAAATTGGTATACCGCTACGTATGTTGGTTATAGATGTCTCTGGAAATTCTGAAGATGAGCAGAAAAAACCACTTGTTATTATCAACCCTGAAATTTTATGGCTTTCAGATGAGCGTAATATTTACAAAGAAGGTTGTCTTTCTATTCCTGATTATTTTGCAGAGGTTGAACGTCCTAAACGCCTTCGTGTTCGCTATCAGAACCGTGAAGGAAAACAAACAGAAATTGAAGCAGACGATCTCTTAGCAACTTGCTTGCAGCATGAAATTGATCATTTAGATGGGCGCCTTTTTATTGATTACATTTCAAAGATCAAACGCGATATGGTGATACGAAAATTTAAAAAACGCGCAAAAGAAAAAAACATGCAGGAAGCAGTTTTGTAATGGCTTTACGATTAAGTTTTATGGGAACACCAGATTTTTCTGTTCCTATTTTACATGCTTTACTGGATGCAGGTCATGATGTTGTTGCTGTTTATAGTCAACCCCCTCGCCCAGCAGGACGTCGAGGGCTTAAATTAATCCCCTCCGCTGTTCACACCGTAGCAAAAGAGAAATCTATACCCATCTTTACACCTCAAACACTTAAAACAATCGAACAACAGGAGCAATTTGCAGCACTTTCTGTTGATGCTGCTATTGTGGTGGCTTATGGACTCCTTTTACCCAAAGCTATTCTCGAAACGCCGCGTTTTGGTTGTTTTAATGCCCACGCTTCACTCTTACCACGTTGGCGTGGTGCTGCGCCTATTCAACGAGCAATTATGGCTGGTGATAAAGAAACAGGTATCATGATCATGAAAATGGATGAAGGACTTGATACGGGGCCTATCGCTCTTTCTCGCTCCATCCCCATTACGGATAACACCACCACTGCTGAGCTTTCAAACAGACTTTCACATATTGGCGCAGAACTTATGGTAGAGACTTTATCCACTCTTGAAAAAGGACGACTTAAACTGACCCCACAATCAGAAGAAGGCATCACCTATGCCGCCAAAATTAGAAAAGAAGAAACCCGCATTGATTGGACAAAACCAGCAGAGTTTATTCATAGGCATATTCGCGCGCTCTCTCCCTCTCCTAGTTGCTGGTGCAATATGAATATCGGTGGACGAGAAGAACGTGTAAAAATTCTTGATAGTCGTTTAACAACAGGTCCTTCTCTTGAAATTGGACGGATAGAACCAGATTCTTTGATTATCCATTGTGGGCAAGGACGGATAGAAATAACCTCTCTCCAAAGATCTGGCGGTAAAATTCTTGATAGCGCAACCTTTTTGCGAGGTGCTCATATTTCTGCTGTTTTTTAAGATGCCACGTTTTAAACTCACTCTTGAATATGATGGTTCAAATTATGCTGGTTGGCAGCGTCAAGCAAAACTTCACACGATACAAGGAGCTCTTGAACAAGCGATTTTTTGCTTTAGTGGACAACAATTGACCATAACAACAGCAGGACGAACGGATGCGGGCGTACACGCTACCGGACAAGTTGCGCATGTTGATTTTGAAAAAAACTGGCTCTCCCATACTGTACGAGATGCGCTCAATGCTCTTTTACGTAAACAGGGAGAGGCGATTTCAATCTTAAATGTAGAAAATGTCCCTGATGACTTTGATGCACGATTTTCCGCAACCAAACGCCATTATCTTTTCAAAATCCTCAATCGTCGCTCTCCACCAGCTTTAAATGCCAAACGCGTGTGGTGGTTGCCAAAGCCTCTTAATGCTGACGCCATGCATGAAGCTGCGCAAAAGCTTGTAGGACAACATGATTTTACAACTTTCCGTTCAGCACATTGCCAAGCCAAAAGCCCTATTCGCACCCTTGAACGCCTCGATATTCAAAGAGAAGGTGAAGAAATTTTTCTTTATGCACAAGCTCGTTCTTTTCTTCATCATCAAATCCGTTCATTCGCAGGAAGCCTCATGGAAGTGGGTATTGGACGTTGGACAGCTCAAGATCTCGAAGCAGCTCTTCATGCTAAAGATCGTAAACGTTGTGGTGTTGTTGCCCCCCCCTCAGGACTTTATTTAACCAAAGTAGAGTATTAATGATCCTTCAAGAGTGAGCGTCTCAAAAGTCGTTAAGGCAGTTTATAAAAAGAACGAATTTCTTCAAAAGCTTCTGCTGCTGTATTAACAAATTTCACAAAATTAACATCAGTAGGAGAGATTGTACCTTGTGCAGACAGATACTCAAAATTGATAGTATTGCTCCAAAATTCTTTGCCAAACAATAAAATTGGTACCTGTTTCATACGCCCTGTCTGTACTAAAGTTAACGTCTCAAACAGTTCATCCAGAGTCCCAAATCCGCCAGGGAAAATGGCTAGGGCTTTCGCTCGTACTAAAAAATGCATTTTGCGCATCCCCAAATAATGAAAATTGAAACACAAATGCGGCGACACATACGAATTAGGCTCTTGCTCATGTGGTAAAATAATATTCAAGCCAATCGTTGGGGCACCAACATCACAAGCACCACGATTTCCCGCCTCCATGATTCCTGGTCCGCCCCCCGTAACAACCACAAATTCACGATATTCTGTCGTAGCAGAATAAAGTGAGCACAAACGCGCAAACTCTCTTGCTTCATCGTAATAATGTGACATAGCATGCAAATTTTTCTTTTGTATTTCATTTTTTGCAGCCCACGCTGCTTGCCCAGGTTCAGGAATACGCGCACCACCAAACAAAACAACTGTTGATTGAATATCATATTCTTTAAGGGTTATTTCCGGCTTTAAAAATTCAAGACTAATACGTTGTGAGCGCAGCTCTGGACGCATCATAAAATCTTGATCGATATAGGCTAAACGATAAGTAGACGAACGCATTTGTGCTGAATTAGAAACTTTATGTATTTGTTGTAGAGCATCCTTCGCATGGAGAAGTGGTGCCCAGTTTTCTTGCTCTGCTTTTCTTTTTTCTTTACAGCTTTTTTTCATACACCTGTCCTACTTCCTCATCGTTTTATTGACTGAACACATTTCTTCGCGTAGTTCATAGAGAATAAATCTTGAAGCTTTCAACTTGTTTAACGGAACTCTCGTCATGACCCATATCACACAACTTGAAATTATTATCGAACAAGCTTTTGATGATCGCGATTCTATCGATACTACCACAAAAGGCGAAATACGTGAGAGTGTTGAACATGCATTGAACCTTCTTGATAAAGGTGAAATTCGTGTTGCAGAACGACACAAAAATGGACAATGGCATGTTCATCAATGGTTGAAAAAAGCGGTTTTACTCTCTTTTCGGCTCAATCCTATGCAAATTATTACTGGTGGAATCAATGGGACACATTGGTGGGATAAAGTTCCTTCAAAATTCTCTGGTTGGCAAGAGGCAGATTTTAAAAGTGCTGATTTCCGTTCCGTTCCTGGAGCCATTGTACGTCATTCTGCTTACATTGCACCCAACGTTATATTGATGCCTTCCTTTGTCAATCTTGGTGCTTTTATCGATGAGGGCACAATGGTTGATACATGGACCACCGTTGGTTCTTGTGCACAAATTGGTAAACATGTCCATCTTTCTGGCGGTGTTGGTATTGGAGGTGTTTTGGAACCACTGCAAGCAAATCCAACAATCATTGAAGATCATTGCTTTATCGGTGCTCGCTCTGAAATTGTTGAAGGCTGTATTATCCGTGAAGGTGCTGTTTTGGGAATGGGAGTCTTTATTGGAAAATCAACAAAGATTATTGATCGTACAACAGGTGAAATTTTTATTGGTGAAGTACCAGCCTATTCAGTGGTTGTACCAGGTTCTCTCCCTGGAAAACCTTTACCAAATGGTGAAGCAGGACCTAGCCTTTATTGTGCTGTTATTGTAAAACGTGTTGATCAAAAAACACGAGAAAAAACATCCATTAATGATCTTTTACGTTCTTAGACACAAGATTAATGCATAATAATATTTCATCGTTTTTTAACTTGAATAATAACCTCGAATACAAGGATTCTCTCATTTCAAATCCTTTCATAGTGAATCAATCACTATCATTTCCTGCTCGTCTCATAAACACTGTTGGTGTATGGATAAGAAGCACTTTAAGAAAAGAATAAAAATGTCTTTAATGAATTTTCTCAAGCACCATGTGTCTTTATGACAATAAATATGGTTATGAGTTTTATGTCATTCACGGAAGCTTTACCGTTATACTTTCTACGCACGCTATCGTGAAATGAGGTCGAGTGTATTGAGAGATATTTATTTAAAATACGTGCACAAATATGCAACACAAACGCATTTTGTTTAAAGCATTCTGTTTTACGTGAGAAAGTGACACCATTACGCAATACACAAAAACATAAAGCACGGCGCAATTCTATTTAAAGTGTCCTTTAAACACCTGAACCAATCGACAAAAGCAAAAGCGCAATCAATGAGAGAAAATACTCCTTTTTTCATTATTTGTTCATTTTGAGCGCTTGAATAAATGCTGATTGTGGAATTTCTACTTTTCCAAATTGGCGCATCCGCTTTTTGCCTTCTTTTTGCTTTTCCAAAAGTTTGCGCTTACGCGTAACATCACCCCCGTAACATTTCGCTGTTACATCTTTACGCAAAGCACGAATCGTTTCGCGCGCTATAACTTTACCACCAATAGCCGCTTGAACTGGAATCTGAAACATATGCTGGGGAATAAGATCTTTCAGTTTTTCACACATGGAACGCCCGCGCTTTTCTGCAATCGTGCGGTGAACAAGCATCGATAATGCATCAATAGGCTCTCCATTCACCAAAATAGACATTTTAACTAAATCACCTTCTGCATAATCTGTCATTTGATAATCAAAAGAAGCATAACCCTTTGAGATTGATTTTAGCCGGTCATAAAAATCAAAAACAACTTCATTCAGTGGTAAATCATACGTTACCATAGCACGGGTTCCAACATAGGACAAACCAACCTGTACCCCGCGCCGCTCTTGGCATAGTTCTAAAATTGACCCAAGATAATTATCAGGAGTCATGATTGTCGCCCGAATCCACGGTTCTTCTATGGAAGAAATTTTAACCACATCAGGCATATCCGCTGGATTGTGCAACTCTTTAACAGAACCATCATTCATATTCATGCGATAAACAACCGAAGGTGCTGTCGCGATTAAATCCAAATTAAACTCACGCTCTAATCGCTCTTGAATAATTTCAAGATGCAGAAGTCCCAAAAATCCACAGCGAAAACCAAACCCCAAAGCCGCAGATGTTTCCATTTCAAAAGAAAAACTCGCATCATTTAAGCGTAATTTGCCCATGGCTGCACGCAAATCATCAAAATCGGCAGCATCAATTGGAAAAAGTCCACAAAAGACAACCGGTTGCGCAGGCTTAAAACCAGGTAAAGCATTTTCACAAGGACGGCGCTCTTCAGTAATCGTATCCCCAACCCGTGTATCTGCTACCTCTTTGATAGAAGCAGTGATAAAACCAATCTCGCCCGGTCCTAATTCATCAACCTGTACCATTTTAGGTGTAAAAACCCCAACGCGCTCAACTGGATATTTTGCTCCTGTACCCATCATACGAATGGTTTGGCCTTTTTTTAAAATACCATCTATCACCCGTACCAAAACAATAACACCAAGATATGCATCATACCAGCTATCAACCAACATTGCTTTCAAGGGATTTGCAACATCGCCTATATGTGGAGGTGGTAATTGTGCAACAATTGCCTCCAAAACATCAGGAACACCCAAACCTGTTTTTGCTGATATTTCTACTGCTTGAGATGTATCAATGCCTATTACATCTTCAATTTGTTCTTTAACACGCTCAGGTTCTGCTGCTGGAAGATCAACTTTATTGAGAACAACAACCAACTCATGGGAATTATCAATGGCTTGATAAACATTTGCTAACGTCTGCGCCTCTACGCCTTGGCTTGCATCCACCACCAACAGAGAACCTTCACAAGCTGCCAATGAACGCGAAACCTCATAAGCAAAATCCACATGACCAGGTGTATCCATAAGATTTAAAATATAGGTTTCACCATTCTTTGCCTTATAGTGTAAACGTACTGTTTGTGCTTTAATAGTAATTCCACGTTCACGCTCAATATCCATGGAATCGAGTACTTGTTCTTTCATCTCACGTGTATCAAGCCCACCTGTTATTTGAATCAAACGATCAGCTAAAGTTGATTTGCCGTGATCAATATGCGCCACGATGGAAAAATTACGAATATAATTACGATCTATTGTCATATAAGGCGATTTAGCAAAGAATAATACAAAACGCAAAGACCAATTATGTTCCGGCTTCTATCAAAATAATATAAACCTAAAAAGCTTCTCAAAACACAACTTTTTATAGCCTAAAAAATGAGGCTTTTGTTTGCTAAATTAAATCCAAGGTGATAAAATGATCCTTTCACATCTTATTTGATAACTCATATCTGTAGTAAGCCGGCACCATCACACACTTTGCCAGCCTCCAATATTACGACGATCCTTTACACTTGAAAAAGTTTATAAGAGATATGCCTTTCTTGTACAGTCTTTACCCACATGCCCCCACCCACTTGTGATGTGTAAGCAAGTGATTTGGATTGATTTAACATGAAAATGATTTGACGTGAGAAAATTTTACGGTATTCAGGGTTCTAATTCAATGTGAATAGTGCTATATTATAATTATAAATCAATGTATTATCATATTTATATGATGGGCGTGTATATCACTTAGGCTTGCAATAAATTCGCAAGAAATGCTTTTTTATTTGTACGCAATAATCTTCTTTTTTAGTAATCTTATATAAAATAATATGAATATCGAGGGAGTTTCTTCTCAATTTTTAAAACTTTAGAAATATGCTCTATTGAGTGATGTTTTTATATACTTTTTATATAACTCCTTCCTTCCTCCATTAAGCATAAAGCACACCAATCCTCTTCGATTCATTGGATAACACATTGATTTATAATGATCGTTTATTGTTTTGCGATTTAAATTAAAACTCTGAATATCGCGAGCCTCTCTCATTTTAAATCTTCTCATAATGAATCAATAAATTTTTTGCTTTCCCATTATAAAACAGAGCTAGTGTATGGATAAAAACGTTTAAGAAATGAGTAAAAATGCCTCTCTCTTTCAAATGCCAAAGGCTATCATAATATTGAGAACTGATAAAGAAAATGCTAGTGCCCTTTATTTTAAGTAAAATGATGATGCTCTGTGGTTTTTCTATACTTCATGCGGACTGTCAATGAATATGATGTATATTGAGAAAATTATCTTTTAAAAAACGATTTAATGTACAACGTTATGGGGATACTTTGGGCGTTCTATTTTGCATGAGAAGCGTAACTCTATTAAAGGACAAAAGAAATAACGTGCGACAGTGCGTAATTCTCATTATTCAAAAACATTACCGTAGATGTTTTTGAAAGTTGTTAAAGCCAAATTTAAACATGATCGTAAAGATGAGCGTTAATTTTTACCTTTATATCACCTCATGCTTTGGCTCAATAAAGGTTGTCTTCCCGTTTCAGAAGTTAGGCAAACAGATACATGCAAAAGCTGGAATAACTTATAGAACTTCTTAATCATCTTAATATTAAAAAAGCTTCAAAAATGAAAACTCTACAAGCAAAAATCTCATGCAATAAAATCATAATAAAAAAATGTATAGCTAATCAATTTTTTTAATTGCTTTATTTTTTTTACGCCATTGTGAAGGTTGTAATTCAGCCACAATTATCCCAATCAGAATAAGCAAACCGCCCAATAAAGCTAAGGGAGATAAATGTTCGCCAGCCAAACGCCCAACAATACCAGCCCATACCGGTTCACCTGCGTAAATGAGTGTCGCACGCGTAGGGGAAATAGACTTTTGTGCCCAATTCATAGCTAATTGAATGATGGCACTCATTAATGCCAATCCTATACCAATATTAAACCACACCCACGAAAATTCAGGGATGCTTTCACCCATCAAAGGCATACAAGCAAATGAAAAAAAACCACTAAAAAATAACTGAATAATGGTTACACGCCGACTATCAACCTTGTTCGCAAAAATTCCGATGAGTATGACTTCTCCAGCAATCGCTAAAGCGCCTAACAAAGTTAAAATTTCGCCTTTTGAAAAATCAAAATTTCCCGGCTTTTGCCCTGAAATAAATACAAGCCCAATAAAAGCGAAAATAATACCAATCCAACAAGCTAAACGGGGAGGTTTTTTAAAAACAATCCATTGCAAGATTGGAACCATCGGTACATAAAGCGCTGTGATAAAAGCTGACTGACTACTAATAATTGTTTGAAGTCCAGCTGCTTGAAAAGCATAACCAAAAAACATGGCTAAACCTATCGCCATCCCAGCGAAAACTTCATAAACAGTTATACCTTTTATAGAGCGCCAAAAAATTACCCCACATATAAGAGATGCAACAATAAAACGAAATCCAACAAAAAACAGAGGACCACTATAGCGTACCGCAATGTGAATGACTAAAAATGTAACGCCCCACAATATTGTCGCAGTAAATATTGCCAATTCTGGCTTACTTAATAAAGGATATTTAAACTGTTTTAGATTCACCATGAAAAACTTTCTCTTCCAATTTTCCCCACAATTTATGAAACAATAAGCGTTCCAACTCCCTGTTCGGTAAACAGCTCTAGTAAAACAGAATGAGGAGTTTTACCATTTAAAATGACAACACCTTCCACGCCATTTTGAAGGGCTTTTATACAAGTCTCTACTTTTGGAATCATGCCTCCTGAAATTGTCCCATTTTTAATAAATTTCTCAGCTTCAGAAACTGTCAATTCTTTTAAAAGTTTACCCTGGTTATCCAAAACACCAGGAACATCAGTGAGAAATAAAAGGCGTTTAGCCTCTAATGCACCAGCAATAGCTCCAGCAAAAATATCAGCATTAATATTATAAGTTTTACCATCGCGTCCTGGAGCCACAGGAGCAAGAACCGGTATCATTTCAGAACATGCTAAAAGATCTAGCAATGTGCGGTCAACTTCAACAGGCTCACCAACAAACCCCAAATCTAAAACACGTTCAATATGCGAATCAGGATCAATGACAGTTTTATAAGCCTTTTCGGCAAAAACCATATTGCCATCCTTGCCGCATAATCCTATTGCCCATTCTCCCTCAGCATTGATGAGAGCAACAATTTCTTTATTTATGGAACCCGCTAAAACCATTTCAACCACTTCAACGATTCGCTCATCGGTTACCCGTAATCCGTTTTCAAATCGCGATTCAATCCCCATTTTCATTAAAATTTCAGCAATTTGAGGCCCACCACCATGAACAACAACAGGATTAATCCCCGATTGCTTTAATAGAGCAATATCACGCGCAAATGCTCGCCCCAAAGCAGGATCACCCATAGCATGGCCGCCATATTTTACCACGACCGTTTCATTTTCATATTTTTGCATATAGGGTAAAGCAGACGATAAAAATGCTGCTTGTTTTTCCAAAACATCTACATCACCGTTTTTAGCATCATCCATCAATAGAGCCTCCTCATCACTTTTTACCATCTCTTAATGAAATTTAGGAAAAGTGAAAACAATAAAACCAAACTTTACTCTATCCACCCCCCTGAAAATCGTCAATTTTCCTCTAAATTACGAAAAAGGAATAGCGAAATGAAATACAAAAACTTCCTTTAAAAATTGACAGCGAAAAATTAAACAAAATAGGCGTAAAAAACGTCATTATTTTATGATCTTATATATAAAATTGAAAAGCAAAATTTTGAAGCTACGCTGCACATTCAACTCATTAGTTTATCCCTACGGATACTTAACAATGAATAGGAATATATACAACCATTGATTTTATAAGATAAAAATAAAGTTTCTTATAATAATAAAATTAACATATTCCCAAGATTAAGAAATCACTCAACTGCTTTATAGCTTATCCCAATAAACTATAACTTTGGTTTTAAAAATTTGACTTTTTCTCAATCATAAAACATGAGGAAATGTCAACTGAACGCTCCTTATGGAGAATCATAATAAGTTAATTTATAATAATAATTTATCTTTTTATATCGTAAAATCGAAAAAAGGCTTTGCAACATTATCCATATATTGTGATAGCTCTTCAAAAGCATCTTCGTAAAAGCATTTAATTGTTTAGATTACTCTCTTCGTAAGATTTGATAAAATTTCTCATTTTCATGATCTGTCATTAAGTTTTTCTTTTTGCATAGCAATACATGCTTGAATTATTCAATGTTTTTTAGAATTGTTAATTCTTTTAATGTATTATTTTAATTATGTTATTTTATGAAAAAAGATTCATTTCGTATACTTCTCTTTCCATATCACTAACAATTTCAATAATATATCGTGCTGTTTTCTAAGCATATTGTGCTATTTTTTTATTGTATTTATTTTTTCTTTTTAAAGGTAACTTCCTCTATCTTCCCACCAACTTTTTATTATGCCAATAAATTCAATTAAGTGAATTCCATCGAATCTGTTTCCCTACAAGAGAGATACATCGAATACCTCAAAACGTGTTTTGTTATGTCTTCTTTAGCATTAAACACACATTATCTCATTCCACAATTTCTTTGGAACAAAATAAACTTGATTATAGCGTTTTTTATTATCTGGAAGAAGTATTTATGACATCAGAAATACAAAACTAAATCCGCATCTAAAAAGACATGATTACGGCTAAAAGCTAAGATGAGGCATATAAAAGCTATTCCAAATAAAATAACCCTTATTTTAAAGGAAGCAGTGATTAAAACTATGAAAAATGCCAAAAATAAAATCGGTTATAAGAAGTTGATACTTTATTTGAAATAAGATGGATTGCCTAACAGCTTATTTAGCGTTTCTTGGCAAGCTGCTACCTATTTTACAGTTTTATTATAGAGCCTTTAAAAAGAAATACAAAAAATACTGAATGCATAAAGGCAGTTATCATGACACTGGCAATATTTATTATCAATCACTCAATTGCGTTCTTATATGGATAAGCCCTTTTTAAAATGTCATAGACACTCAAAAATAAGACTTATCCATAAAACTCATGAAATATAAAAACTATCAGCAGCAGGAGTTTATCCTAAATTAGCTGTCTCTCTCTTTTCTTTTCAAGAAAAAATGCTTTTCAAAGACAATGAGATAATAGAAAACTTAATGAAAATAACTTTCCTACAGCTCTCACTAATTATTCTGAGAACATTCACATAATTTTAACCAGAAATATTTTCAAAAAATTCTTTCATACGTGAAAAAAAACCATGTGATTGCGGTGAATTTTCATGATTTGAGAGCTTTTCAAATTTTTGCAACAATTCACGTTGTTCTTGCGTTAATTTCTGCGGTGTCTCAATCGTGATATGGATGTAAAGATCACCCCTTGCTTGCTGACGGCGCAACATGGGCATACCTTTGCCTCTAAGGCGGAATTGACGTCCATTTTGTGTCCCTTCTGGAATCTTAACGCGTGCTTTAACACCATCAAGGTCGGAAACTTCAAACTCTCCTCCTAAAGCAGCTGTTACCATTGAAATAGGAACGCGACAGTGAAGATCTGCTCCTTCTCGCTGAAAAAACTCATGCGGTTTAATGGAAAGGAAAATATAAAGATCACCATTGGGGCCACCACGAATACCAGCATCACCCTCACCAGAAAGGCGAATACGCGTTCCATCTTCAATACCAGCTGGAACATTTACGCTCAATGAACGTTTTTTCTCTATGCGTCGTGTCCCCTGACATTTGGGGCATGGATCCGTAATAGTTTCACCACGTCCATGACATGAAGGACATGTTCGCTCAATAGAAAAGAAACCTTGTGCTGCACGCACACGACCAGATCCATGACATATTCCACAAACTTGCGGCTTAGAGCCCTTTCTCGCTCCTGATCCCTCACAAACATCACACGTGACGGAACTGGGAATATTAATTTCTGCAGTTTTTCCTGAAAATGCCTCTTCTAAAGTCACTTCCATATTATAACTCAAATCTGCACCACGTTCGCGACTATCACCACGCTTACGGTGTGTCCCTCCCATAATCTCACCAAAAAAGTCTTCGAAAATATCCGCAAATCCACCACCAGCAGCAAAACCGCCAAAGGGATTTGCTCCCCCTTGACCACCGCTATTTTCAAAGGCCGCATGGCCAAATCGATCATAAGCAGCACGCTTCTGAGGATCTTTAAGAACTTCATAGGCTTCGCCAATTTCTTTGAATTTTCGCTCTGCCTCTTTATCCCCCGCGTTGCGATCAGGATGATATTGCATTGCCAACTTACGAAAAGCAGATTTCAACTTTTTATCATCACATTCGCGAGTCACGCCAAGAATTTCATAATAGTCAACCTTCATCATGTATTCCTGATAATTTTTCTGTCATCCATCTTTATGGATAATATTGCTTTTAATTTATATTTTTAGCAACAAAGTTGCAACTTATCTCAAATAATAAAGCCCAGCCTTATATTTCAAAGGCCGGGTTTATAAATTAATCAACACATATGCTGACACTATTTCTTCTTATCATTAACTTCTTCAAAATCAGCATCAACAACATCATCATTCTTTGCCTCTGTTTCAGTGTCAGCGCTCGCTGCTTGTGAGGCTTCGTACATAGCCTGTCCAAGCTTCATACTGACTTCTGCTAATTTTTGCATCTTTGTTGTTACTTCTTCCGTATCACTGCCTTCAAGCGCAGATTTCAAATCAGATATTGCTGTTTCAATCTGTCCCTTTTCTTCAGCTGATACTTTATCGCCATATTCATTGAGCGACTTTTCAGTTGAATGAATAAGAGCCTCCGCTTGATTTCTAGCTTCAACACCTTCACGGCGTTTTTTATCCTCAGCCGCGTGCTCTTCTGCATCCTTTACCATTTTTTCAATATCAGCATCACTTAAACCACCTGATGCCTGAATACGAATTTGATGCTCTTTACCTGTTCCCTTATCTTTGGCCGAAACATTAACAATACCATTCGCATCGATATCAAAAGTAACTTCAATTTGAGGTATACCACGTGGTGCTGGAGGAATACCAACAAGATCAAATTGAGCCAATAACTTATTATCACTTGCCATTTCCCGTTCACCTTGGAAAACACGAATCGTCACAGCACTCTGATTATCATCAGCTGTCGAAAAAACTTGCGATTTTTTTGTTGGGATAGTGGTATTGCGCTCAATAAGGCGTGTGAAAACCCCACCCAAGGTTTCAATACCCAAAGATAAAGGCGTTACATCTAGCAACAACACGTCTTTGACATCGCCTTGCAATACACCTCCTTGGATGGCAGCACCCATTGCGACCACTTCATCAGGATTAACACCTTTGTGTGGATCCTTACCAAAGAAGCTCTGCACGACTTGCTGAATCTTGGGCATACGTGTCATACCACCTACTAAAACAACTTCGTCAATTTCACCAGCCTTTAATCCAGCATCTTTCAACGCAGCTTTACAAGGCTCGATGGTACGCTGCACTAAATCGTCAACGAGAGATTCAAATTTTGCCCGAGTCAATTTCATTGTTAAGTGCTTGGGACCTGATTGATCTGCCGTGATAAATGGTAAATTGATTTCTGTTTGCTGTGACGAAGAAAGCTCAATCTTTGCTTTTTCTGCCGCTTCTTTTAAGCGCTGTAAAGCTAATTTATCATTTTTCAGATCAATTCCTTGCTCTTTTTTGAATTCATCTGCAAAATAACCAACTAGGCGCATATCAAAGTCTTCACCACCTAAAAACGTATCTCCATTGGTTGATTTAACTTCAAAAACGCCATCTCCAATTTCAAGAACTGAAATATCAAATGTACCACCACCAAGATCGTAAACTGCTATTGTTTTTCCGTCTTTTTTGTCCAAACCATAAGCTAAAGCAGCAGCTGTTGGCTCATTAATAATCCGTAAAACTTCAAGTCCAGCAATTTTACCCGCGTCTTTCGTAGCTTGACGTTGCGCATCATTAAAATAAGCAGGAACCGTAATAACGGCTTGTTCAACTTTTTC
Organism: Bartonella sp. AP20NXHL; assembly: GCF_042196165.1. Lineage (NCBI taxonomy): Bacteria > Pseudomonadati > Pseudomonadota > Alphaproteobacteria > Hyphomicrobiales > Bartonellaceae > Bartonella > Bartonella sp. AP20NXHL. The sequence continues at coordinate 125,241 of NZ_JBHIPV010000001.1, forward strand.
ACCAAGATAAGATTCTGCTGTTTCCTTCATCTTTTGCAAAATCATAGCTGAAATTTGCGACGGAGAATATTTCTTTCCCGCTTCTTCAACCCATGCATCACCATTGTCACCTTTAACAATTTTATAAGGCACAAGTGCTTTATCTTTTTCAACCATAGGGTCATCAAAACGGCGCCCTATCAAACGTTTAACTGCAAAAACTGTCCCTTCAGGATTTGTCACCGCCTGCCGTTTAGCAGGCTGCCCAACAAGCCGCTCCCCCCCATCAGTAAAGGCAACAACGGAAGGTGTTGTTCGCGCTCCTTCTGAGTTTTCAATAACTTTTGCGTTTTTGCCATCCATAACAGCCACACAAGAGTTCGTTGTCCCCAAATCAATACCAATTACTTTTGCCATATTATAATCTCCATTCAGCAAGCTACCTCAACCTTCATAAAGCATCTTTTTAAGATAGCTCCTCATAACACCTAAAGCCCGTATATTGCTTCAAGCAACATAAAATAATAATAAACTGCAAGTCGCAACAAGCCTTGCTGCCTCGTATATAAGAACAGGCTTTTATTGCTACAAGAGAATAATGAGAGAAACATCTCCAAAATAAAAAATTTATTTTAAAATAGGCGCTCTAATGACCCATAAATACCATATTTATGAGAGACTTGAGATTATAATATATTTTTCTTGCAATTCTCAACAAATATATCTTTCTATAAAAATTAAAAAAATAAAAGAGTGATTGCACTCTCGCTCTTGATCTTCTCATCATTGATAAAAAATACCCACGTAAAAGCTTTTTAAAAGGCGAATAATTTATATCACAAATATTACAAATTTTCCCCAGACTAAAATAGTCATCATATCTAATGCTCATATCAGTAAAGATATTATCTATCAATCTCCTTTCAAAAATTCTCCTTCTAATGGTCTCATTGTTTACTGCTATTTGAAATCTGTGCTTTAAACTCACCTAAAGCGTTTTTTCCTAACTGTATAATTTTGAACTTTGAAAATATATAAAAATGCCTCTGTATAAACGCTTTAAAATGCCAAGAGCTGTTATAATATTAAAATTGGTAAAGTGGTTGATGATTGTTCTATATTATATTTTATTAAGCAAAATAGTAGTGCATCATAGATTTTATACCATTTACAAATATTATTTATGAGATGAATACGGAAGTGTTGAGAGGTGTGTTGTCGTTGTAAACCTTACTGCCTTCCTTTAGAATCAAATAATTCTATGATTTTTATTCTCATACTCAAATCAATTTCATTTTAGTATTTCTTTCTTTTATTTTAAATAAAAGCTCTGCTAAAATAAAAAAATATTCAAAGTATGAATCTTATGAAGGAGGGTAAATCAATGATGACATCTATTATTAAGAAAATAACAAATCTCATCTTTAAGAATATAATCCATACACAATATCCATACAAAAAGGTTATCATAAATATCGTGTGTGCTCTTCTCTTTGCTGGTATAACCCTGCCAGCAGGTGCTCAGCAATATAAACTTGGCGACATAGAAATTCTCAATCCTTGGACACGAGAAACACCTAAAGGTATAAGAGTTGGTAGCGGTTATCTCTACATTATTAATCACAGTAATACCCCAGACCGTTTGGTTTCTATTTCCACAAACGGAGTAAAAACAACAGAGATACACTCTATGGCTGTCGTTAATGATATTATGAAAATGGAAAAAATGCACAATGGCATTGAAATTCCGGGAAATGGAGAAATCACGCTTAAGCCTGGCGGTGATCATATTATGTTTATGGGGCTTTCAAAACCATTCAAGTTAGGTGATAAAATTAGCGCAAAATTGACATTTGAGAAAGCAGGAACCATTGATGTTGATTTCTCTGTAAACGCTATGAAAGTACCATCACCTTCTAAATCCTCTCTTGTTCACTAAGCTCCTTTTATATAAATACACAATAAATACACACTTTATAAAATGAAGGAGCGTGAATTTTTTTTACGCTCCTTTATTTTTTGTTTAATGCCATCAGTAAAAAATTATCCTCTTTGATGAATTAACTATGGTCAATTTCAGGAATACGTAAAACTTGTCCAGGATAAATTTTATCGGGAGATTTTAGCATTGGCTTATTGGCTTCAAAAATAAATGTGTTTTTATTACCTTGCCCTTTTCCATAAACCTCTTCAGCAATTTTCCAAAGATTATCACCAGATTTAACCTCATAAAAGCGAGAAGTTTTTCTAGGCGTTGTATCTATAACCTTTAATTGATCAACATCTACAGAAGAGATACCTTGTGAATTGCCAACAACCAGCAGTGCTTTTTCAAGTGTTTCCCTGTCTGGAACTTCACCGCTTAAAATAGCTTTACCGTCTTCAACTTGAATATTGACTTTTTCTGTACCGAGTTGAAAATCATCAAATGCTCTTTTAAAATCCTTTTCTTTTGGTTCATGGTCCCCAATACCTAACTTTTCCCCTACAGTTTTAATAAAATTAAAAAATCCCATTACGACCTCCTTTCGTGTAGCAGAAACAAATTTTTGTGCATATATTGCCACATTCTTTTCTTTGCTCTTAAAACACATAGGCAGATTTTCTAAACTTCAACAATCAAAACTACATCTGTTCAATTATGAGACAAATACAATAATAAACTTTGTAATAAACCTTGATAAAAAAAGCCTTTATGAAAATTTTCTCTCAAATGAAGGGATCTTAATAGACATAGAAACATTATAAATTATGAAAGCAAAACAAGATTTTACAGTAATGACAAAAGGTTTTTTACTTTGCTACAATTTGTATCATATTTGTTTTGCAAAAAAAATATGAACTCCCATATAAATAAGTGTGGGTAATTTGCTACCACAGCAATAGAAAGGTCTAAGAAACCATGAAAGATACACCAACAATCACACAAACGATTGTACTTGTTGATGATGATCGCAATATTTTGACATCTTTATCTTTTGCGCTTGAGACAGAAGGATATCGGGTTGAAAGCTATACAGATGGAGCATCTGCACTCAAGGGTCTCACACTTCACCCTCCACACTTAGCTATTTTTGATATTAAAATGCCCCGAATGGATGGGATGGAACTTTTGCGTCGTTTGCGTCAAAAATCTGATCTTCCAGTTATTTTTCTCACCTCTAAAGATGATGAAATTGATGAATTATTTGGTCTCAAAATGGGAGCTGATGATTTTATTACTAAACCTTTCTCCCAACGTCTTCTTATTGAACGCGTGAAAGCTATTTTGCGCCGTTCTAATGCACGTAACCAACCGCTTTCTACAGGAACTTCTTCCACCTCTTCTCTCAAACGTGGAGATCTTGTGATGGATCAAGAACGCCATACCTGTACATGGAAAGATAAACCTGTTATTTTAACCGTTACGGAATTTTTGATTCTGCAAACCTTAGCACAAAGACCAGGAGTTGTAAAAAGTCGTGATGCTTTAATGGATGCTGCCTATAGTGATCAAGTCTACGTAGATGATCGCACCATTGATAGTCACATTAAACGTCTGCGTAAAAAGTTTAAACAAGTGGATGATGATTTTGCAATGATTGAAACACTTTATGGTGTAGGTTATCGTTTCCACGAGGTATAAAACTACTTTGTCGCAAAAATTTGAACGGCAATCAAATCGATGACAGACAATTCTCAACTGGAAACTTTACAAAAAACAACCGTTAATGGTACATCCTCAACGCCATTTCTTATGTTTTCTCGTTTGCATCTTCGAATACAACGTCTCTTTAGACAATTGCTTTTTTCCAGCCTTACACGTCGCATTGTTATATTAAACATTGCTGCCCTTGCCGTTTTAGTTACAGGCATTTTATACCTTAACCAATTTCGCGATGGTTTAATTGAAGCAAAAATTAAAAGTTTATGTACCCAAGGAAAAATTATTGCTGGGGCTATTGCTGCTTCTGCAACAGTAGATACAAATTCTATCCTCATTGATCCCCAAAAACTCTTAGAGTTACAGACTGGTGAAAGCGTTACACCAGCCCCTCAATCAACCGATTCTTGGGATTTTCCTATTAACCCTGAGCAAGTTGCCCCTCTTTTACGGCGTCTCATCACACCTAAAACGACAAGAGCACGTATCTATGATCGTGATGCTACTCTCCTTCTTGATTCGCGCGTTCTTTATTCTAGTGGAGAAGTTTTTAGTTATGATTTACCCCCACTTAAAACAGAACAAAACATGTGGGATCGCCTTACTTCATGGTATTCAAGCGCATTTTATGGTAAAGGTATTGCTCTTGACAGAGAACAAACAAAAACCAGTGGTATTGCTTATCCAGAAGTGTACCGCGCATTAAACGGATCTCTTGCTACGGCAAAAAGACGCAACAGACAAGGGCAATTAATTGTTTCTGTTGCCGTTCCTGTTCAACGCTATCGCGCAGTGGTTGGAGCTCTTCTTCTTTCAACCACTGGTTCCGATATTGATAACATTGTAAAAGGCGAAAGACTGGTTATCTTTAAAGTTTTTGCCGTTGTAGGTAGCGTACTTTTGGTTCTTTCTCTCTTTTTGGCCCATACGATTGCCCATCCATTAAGTAAATTATCTGCCTCGGCTAATCGAGTGCGTAATGGCAATAATCAGCGTGTAGAAATTCCTGATTTTTCAATGCGTGAAGATGAAATTGGTCACCTTTCAACTTCTATTCGTGATATGACCAATGCCCTTTATATGCGTATTGAAGCCATTGAACGCTTTGCTGCTGATGTAAGCCACGAATTAAAAAATCCTCTCACCTCTCTACGCAGTGCTGTTGAAACGCTCCCTCTGGCTAAAAATGAAGAAGCACAAGAGAAATTGCTTGAAATTATTCAACATGATGTGCGCCGCCTTGATCGGTTGATTACAGATATTTCTGATGCATCACGGCTCGATGCAGAGCTTGCACGAGAAACCGCAGAGATTGTTGATATGACACCGCTTTTGGAAAGTCTTGTTCATGCTGTTCAGGAAGTGTATCGTAATACGCAAACCATTGATATAAGCCTTAATATTGTCCCACGTCCTCATGGAAAAGCCTATCTTGTATTGGGACACGAACTCCGTTTAGGACAAGTGATTTCAAATCTTCTTGAAAATGCGCGTTCTTTTATTCCTCGGAATCGTGGCAAAATTTGCATTACTATGAAAAGTCATGCTTCAACCCTTATTTTAACCATTGAAGATAATGGCCCAGGTATTCGTTCAGAAAATATTGAACGCATTTTTGAACGTTTTTATACAGATCGACCAAATGAAGATGCTTTTGGGCAAAACTCTGGACTTGGCCTTTCTATTAGTCGGCAAATCATCGAAGCTCATAATGGGACAATTACAGCCGAAAATATTATTGATCCTACACTTGGGAAGTGTAAAACTGGTGCACGTTTTACTATTATGCTTCCGCTTGCTAAATAAATCTTTTATCCAAAGTAAAAGACATGAAAACAAAATGTGAAATACTCCACGCAAATTGCCTTCAACTAGGCGGCAAGGGGCTGTTAATTATAGGTCCATCGGGATCAGGAAAATCAACCCTCACCCTTTCTTTGCTTGACCGCGCTGAGTGGTCAAAACGTGAAGCGAAGCTTATCAGTGATGATTATACAATGTTGCGTGCGGAAAATGGAAAGCTTCACGGATACACTCCCGATAATTTAGAGGGCGGCATCGAGATTCGTGGCGTTGGTCTTTATATGATAGAATTTGAAAAGCACACAACTATCGATTGTGTTATTTTTCTCGGTCCGGAATATGAACGTTTTTCCACAAATAAAACTTTTCAATTTGAAAATTTGCACATTCCTCTTTTAAAACTTCCCTCTCTTCGTGAAGCCGATTGTACCGCCATTTGTCAAGCTATTGAAGCATTTTTGTTTAAAAAAATATGGCAAAAATCTGTCTAATTTTTTTCTAAAGATAAAAAAATCACAATTTTTGCCTTTTTTTTGCAAATTTTTCTTGGCAGCAAGATAAAGCCTTGTACAATGTCTTTCCCACCAATATGGTTGGGTCTTATTAGTTAACAGGAGTTTGCGTAAATGATTGGACTCGTGCTTGTAACGCACGGTGAGCTGGCTGTCGAATTTTTACATGCCGTGGAACATGTTGTTGGAGTACAAGAAAAGTTCGCAACAATATGCGTTTATCCCGATGACGATATAGATCAGCGCCGAGGTGATATTATAGCCGCAGTAACCGATACAGATACGGATCATGGCGTCATCATATTAACAGATGTGTTCGGTGGAACACCATCAAATATAGCTATTCCTGCTATTGAAAAAGGACGCGTTGAAATGATTGCGGGTGTTAATTTGCCCATGCTTATTAAACTGATTTCTATTCGCAAATGTCCGGATATTTCATTATCAGACGCGTTAAGAATAGCACAAGAAGCAGGGCGTAAATATATTAATGTACCAAGTATGATTAGCGGATAATAAAATACCAATGTTTTCCAAAGATACCCTCCCGTGTATAAGTCGTCATTTCAATATCTGTAATAAACGTGGGTTACATGCACGTGCTTCTGCAAAATTTGTACAAACTGTTGACAATTTTAATGTTACTGTTGAAGTTGAAAAAGATGGAAAAATTGTTGGCGGATCATCAATTATGGGACTTATGATGCTAGCGGCTTCATCCGGTTGCAACCTCACCATTCGTGTTTCAGGACCAGAAGCAACAGATGCTCTTAATGCTCTTGAAAAGCTCATCAATAACAACTTTGGAGAGGAAAACTAGTGCTTTTTCATCATAAACAAGGATGATAATTCTTAGAAAATAGGAACTTTCCATCATTATTTTGAAATTTAATTTCTCTTCCGCTTTTATACCAATATTCATATCCATTATGGATTGGTATAATTATCATAAATGTAAAAGCTTATAGTAATTTTGTTATGCTGGTTTTTTTCTTCCTTTCCTAACATTATTTGACCAATTTGAATAGTTTTGCGTATTATGGCTATTCCCCGACTTAATCATATAATTAAATCTTTACAGAAAAGAGAACTCTTCACCTTGTATTAGAATATGCTTTATTTTAGGCTAAAGATAAATGTCAAAATAATTTCGCACATCAACAATCTATCAACTTTTCTTATTTTCTGCTAACTTTGTAGCCTTTATAATACACAAGTAATCTTCCATTGCACATCATTGTGATACAGATCATGAAAACGCAATTCTTATCAATGTCATAACCATTTTCTTAAAACGAATAAGCTTTGTACGCTCATAATTATAGTAAGCATTTTTTAGACATTCTTTTTCTATACTATTGCCTTGTTTTATGTGGTACGTGCCCCGCCCTTATTATCTATATTGCGCTTGGGATAGCATCTTTCATTATAAGGAGATAATATCATGGGTCGTCTATTTAGTGCTCTCCAGATTCCTCAACAAACAACAAAAGCCCTCGTATCATTGCAAAATGGCTTACCAAAAGCGCAATGGATCAACCCGCAAAATTTTCATGTCACCTTATCTTTTTTTGGCGAAGTTGAAAGTTCTACAGCAGATGAAATTATGCATACCTTTAACACTATAGAACTTCCTTCTTTTACGCTACAGATAAAGGGTTTTGAAGTTTTTGGTTCAGAAAATGCTCCCCATTCTCTTGTGGTTCGCATTGAACCTTGTGAAAAGCTTACTCTTTTACATGAAAAGATGCAATATATTCGGAATAAATTAGAGTTAAAGCCTGATGAAAGACTGTTTATTCCGCATATCACTCTTGCACGAATATTTGATATTAATCTTAAAGATCTTTCTTCTTATCTATCTTTTCAAGATGATTTTTTTGTCCCTCCTTTTGAAGTTGATCATTTTGTTTTATTGTTATCGGCCTCTCCCTTAAATAAGGCTCCCTATATTGTAAAAGGAAATTGGCCACTTCAAAAATAAAAGGGTGTTTGTCACACCCTTTAAAAACTCTTTGAGAAAAGACCCTATATATATATGAAACTGCAGGGAATACTGCATTTTACGATAGAGGTTTGTTATTGATGTGTTTTAAGCCGAATCAGCTTCAACAGAAGCTTCTTTTGCTCCTCCTTTAGCTACACCCACTATAGCTGGACGTAACACCCTTTCCCCGATAATATAACCTGCCTGAACCACTTGTTGAACAGTATTATCTGGAACATCAGCATTGGGAATTTCAAACATCGCTTGATGAAAGTGAGGATCAAATTTTTGCCCCTCTGGATGAATTTTTTGCACCCCATGACGTTCTAATGCTGCCATCATGGCACGTTCAGTCATTTCAACGCCTTCTGCCAATGATTTCAAACCAGCATCACTCTCCCGTGCACCTTCTGGAATAGCTTCCAAAGCACGATTGAGATTGTCAGAAACCGATAACATATCCCGTGCAAAATTAGCAATGGAATAAGCCTTTGCATCCGCCACATCTCGCATAGTACGGCGTCGAAGATTTTCCATATCTGCAACAAGACGTAAAAGCTGATCTTTCAGTTCTTTATTTTCATCCTGCAAAGACGCTAAAAGATCACTAACCTCATTGCTTTCTGTTTCAATGACTTCGTGTTCCTCTGTTTTATGTGTTTTTAAAAATTCATCGGCTGCCTGTTTAAGTGTATTACGATCAGCTGGATTTTTTAAATCACAATTTTCAAATGAAGCGTCAGTAAATTTGTTTTTTTCATCAGACATAAAAATTTTATTCCTTCATAAGATTCGTTATTCTCGATATCGAAATTCTACAGACAAAAATCAAGGGGTAGCGATGTATATAATACAATGAGCTTTTATAGTACAAATACTTACTTGCATCGTTTTAACGCAATAACTGTGACACAAGTTGAGCTGTATAATCAACCATGGGCACAATCCTTGCATAATTAAGCCGTGTAGGACCAATAACACCTAAAGCACCAATGACTCTTTGTTGTGAATCTCGATAAGGTGCTACAACTAAAGAAGAACCAGAAAGAGAAAATAACTTATTTTCTGAACCAATAAAAATTCTAACCCCAGAACCTTCATCCGTTAAATCGAGAAGCTGTGCCATACTCTCGCGCGTTTCAAGATCATCAAACAAATGGCGTAACCGTTCTAAATCTTCTTCTGCTTTTACATCTTCAAGTAAATTGCTACGCCCGCGAACAATGAGGTGTATTTTATGATCAGCATCTTCTCCTCCCCAAAGAGCTAATCCCGTTTCAACAAGATGATGTGATAAATCATCAAGTGCGGCCCTTGTTTCTGCGCATAAGCGGGCAATTTCCCCTTTAGCTTCACTCAATGTACGCCCTTGAATATGGGCATTGAGAAAATTCGTTGCTTCCGTCAATTGTGCATGGGTAACCCCTTCTGGTAAATGAACAATACGATTTTCAACTTCACCTTGTTGAGTCACCAAAACGGCAAGAGCGTGCTCCCTATCAAGGCGCACAAATTCAATATGTTTCAATGTTCCTTCTTGTTTTGTTGCTAAAACAAGCCCTGCCCCACGTGAAAGATCTGAAAGAACTCGGCTTGCTTGAACAAGAAAATGTTCAACCGATTGTGCATGACCAGCCTCTTTGACTTGCATTTCAATATTTTCTCGCTCTTCGTTTGGCAAATCACCCGCTTCCATAAATGCATCAACAAAAAAGCGTAAACCTGATTGTGTCGGCATTCGACCCGCAGAAACATGTGGTGCATAAATCAAACCGAGATGTTCAAGATCACTCATCACATTGCGAATCGTCGCAGGCGATAATGTCTGTTGTAAAAGCCGCGAAAGATTACGTGACCCTACAGGTTCACCATCATTAAGATAAGCTTCAACAATATGGCGAAAAATATCACGCGAACGTTCATCAAGATATTTTAGTTCATTATCAATAGTTTTGTGCTTCATCACAATTGTTTCACTACTTTTAAAATCCTCATCTCTTATATAAGTTTTGTCAAGGTTTGGTCAAATAGTCTAAAGTAGTATAAAAATATATTATCCTATTGAGCTGTAAAATGCTACCTTTCAGAGTAATGCTTGATAAATTACGCAGGAAATATTTTTTGTTAGAGTGTGTGAGAAATATTTAAGATAAGAGTTGATCTGTAAAATGGTCTGCTGTAGGGACTTATCAAGAGAATCTAGATTGATTAAAAACCGCTGTAGATAGAAAATTTCACCCTTTAGAGCAAGCAGGAAATTGGAAATTTACCATAAAAATGCTATATAAATAAAGAGATGTCTTTCATATCTTTGCAAGGTTATCTTCATACAAGATAAAAAATTTTATTGGAATAAAATATCATTAAACGTGTAAAATAATCATATCATGTAAAATGTGTGTGTATGAGCATTAAAGTCGGTTTTTAGCACAAAAATAATTCCCCTTTCATTTTTGGAGAAATCTATATGAGAAGCATAGCAGATAAAAAACTTGTCATTGCTACACATAACACCGGAAAATTGCATGAAATCACTACTTTAATTACGCCTTTCGGTTTAATAATACAATCGGCAAAAGAACTGGGCTTGCCAGAACCAAAAGAAACGGGAAAAACATTTGAAGAAAATGCTTATATTAAAGCTTTTTCAGCAGCAAAAAAAACAGGACTTCCTGCCCTATCTGATGATTCAGGCTTAGAGGTAGATGCATTGGAGGGTGCGCCAGGCGTTTATACCGCTGATTGGGCAATTCAAGCCGATGGTACACGTAATTTTCCAAAAGCTATGAAAAAAATAGAAAATGAACTCCAAAAAGTCGGAGCACGAGAAAAAAGTCAACGGAAATGCCGTTTTATATCCGTCATTTGCATTGCATGGCCTGATGCTCATGCAGATTACTTCCGTGGATGCGTTGAAGGAACGTTCATTTGGCCTCCACGGGGAGATAAAGGCTTTGGTTTTGATCCTATTTTTTTACCCGATGGATGTGAAAATACCTTTGGAGAAATGTCAACAGAGCAAAAACACAACTGGAAACGTAATGATATTCCCCCTCTTTCACATCGCGCACGTGCTTTCAAACTTTTGGCAGAAAACCTTTTAGCATTCTCATGAATGAACCTTTTGGCATTTACATTCATTGGCCCTTTTGTGCAGCTAAATGTCCTTATTGTGACTTTAATTCGCATGTTCGCATCCATGGTGTTGATCAACCACGTTTTGTCACCGCCTTTAAGCGCGAAATAGAAACGCAATACCACAAAATAGGCCCACGCCATATTACAAGTATTTTTATTGGTGGAGGAACCCCTTCCCTTATGGAGCCGCAAACTGTCGATGCCCTATTGCAAGCACTTGCAAAAAAATGGGTAGTCGATGATAAAGTTGAAATTACATTAGAAGCTAATCCATCCAGTGTGGAAGCAGAGCGCTTTCGTGGATACCGTGCGGCAGGTGTTAATCGCTTATCTCTAGGGATACAAGCGCTCAATGATAAAGCATTGCGCAAACTTGGCCGACTCCATAATGTGGAACAAGCTCTTTGTGCCATTGCTTTAGCACGGCAAATTTTTCCACGTTTATCCTTTGATCTCATTTATGCCCGCCCCGAACAAACCCTTGAACAATGGAAATCTGAACTTGTACAAGCAATTGATTTAGCAGCGGACCATCTTTCTCTTTATCAATTGACGATCGAAGAAGGAACCGCCTTTAAACGGCTTCATGATGCAGGAAGACTTATCCTTCCCCCATCAGAGCTAGCAGCAGATCTGTATCATCTTACTCAAGAAATAACGGCACTACATGGACTTCCTGCCTATGAAATCTCAAACCATGCAATGCCCGGTGCCGAATCAGCACACAATCTTCTTTATTGGCGTTATCACCAATATGCAGGCTTTGGTCCAGGAGCACATGGACGTTTCATTGAGCACGCATCGAATCATTCCTCTTTCTGTTCAAAAACATTGTCATCACACCTTGAAAACCGCGAACGTTATGTCACAATAAATGAAAAGCATCCCGAACAGTGGCTTAATTTGGTAGAAACAACAGGACATGGCTGTATTGAAACGGAACATTTAACCACTGAACAACAGGCAAATGAAATGCTCCTTATGGGATTACGCCTTTGCGAAGGCTTAGAACTTATACGCTATGAAACCTTAAGCCCTAAACGTATCCCAATGGAAAAACTGATCGATTTACAACACCAAGAATTGATAGAAATGGTGGATAACCAACGCTTAAAAGCAACAACCAAAGGACGTATTGTTCTTGATCACATCATAAGCCAACTTGCAAATTAAAGTTTTTATAACAACATACTTATTTTAATCATAATTATCATTTTTCATAGCAAGGTGAGATTAGAATATTGTGAGCTTCTCTCATTTCAAAACTATTTATAGCAAGTTAGTTATCGCCATTTGCTTACACCTTAAAAATAGAGAAGCATGTGGATAAAAACTATAAAAAAGGAGTAAAAAGGCCTCTTATGAACACTCTTAAGTGCTAAAAGCTATTGCAATATTTTGAGCTAGAAAGTGTATGGTGCTCTAACTTTATTTTTCATAAACATAAAGATGGGGAAGCATTATAGATTTTATATTACAACATTCATAAGCACCGTAGTAGCACAAATGTGACAAACATTGAGAAAATTTCTCTAAAACAAATACGTGAATGCATAACACGATAATGTATTTTTTCTTTATGAAATCGTGGCACCATTAAAAGAACCATAGAAATAAGCATGAAACCATGCATCAATTTCTGATTATTTAAAAAGATCTTACTCTATTTACTTTTGAAAACTGTAAAGCCGAATAAAAAAGAAAGTAAAAAAGCACGCTGATTTTCACCTTTATACCTTTATATTTTTCCTCAATAAGATTGTATGTCTGTTTCAGAGATTATAAAAAATAGATATACGCAATACTTTTATCCTATTCTGGCATGTAAAAGCGGTTATCGCAAAAAGTACTGAACCAATATTTATTTGAGATACGCGGCTGTATGATTGGTATTGATTTATAGGTCACAGCAAAATCACGAGCTTTATTAAACAAATAATGCACTCAAATGGCAAATATACCCGATATGAATCGAGATTGCTTTGTTAGCGAGCGAAACGACGTTAATCCCATATAATCTTACTTGTATGCATAATGCTTATGAGTATCTGTACGCGTCCTTTAAGGTTATTTTATTAAAAAATTGAGAATAATACTAGGACAATCCTTGGCTCAAGAAGTCAACGTGCTGCTACAAAAAATTCTGTGTATCTTTATCATAACCAAGATTAAAGCTGATTAAATAAGCTCACCTTCTATCTCGTAATGATTTTGCAACGGAAGTTCTTGGGGACAAAAAAAGCATGGCAAAATATATGAAATAAAACAAACTTAAAGCGCTTTTCCTATAGGCTTTATTCTAAGAGAGTCTAATTGGAACAAGAAGTACCTTTTATGAGAGTGCAGAAAACATATCAAAACATGAGCTGTGAATGAGCGCATTTATGTTGTACGAACTTTTTACAATAGCAGCATGTTTTTGTGTGTCTTTATGGCTTCAACCTGTCATCACACAATGATGATATAATATTCATTGTTTTCCATATATGATTGCGTGTGACTTCCTTTCTACACTTTAAAGAACGAATATTTTCAATCCAATATGGTCTAAACAGTTCTACTTCTTCAAGCAGGTCTCTCTTGGCTTTCCAATTATGTAATTCACTTAACTAAAAACTCTACAGGCAAGAATCCCAACTTAAGAATATTCATCACTTACTCTAAAACCACTTAATATATTAAGTCTTACGAGACTCATATCACCACACCTTAAATGTCAATATCTTATAGCTCAACAAGATAAAGGTATTTTTGAACCAAAAATCTTTTCTTTATGCAAAAAATTCAATAATAAAACGCTCATAAATAGCAGTAAGAGTTTCCACTGCATCAAGGGCCACACACTCATCTACCATATGCATCGTTTGCCCTGGTAAGCCAAATTCAATCACTGGGCAATAATCCTTAATAAATCGCGCATCTGAAGTACCACCAGAAGTGGAACATTCTGGTATATTCCCTGTTACACTTTTAATAGCATTGGATAAAGTTTGAATGAGTTTATCATTTTTGGTCAAAAAAACATCTCCTAAACTTGGAATCCATTCAAGCTGATAAGAGGGATATTGGTCACCATTGTTTTTTGATTGCACCAAAGCAAGACGCTTTTCAATTTCCTTCATCAGTGTTTCTTTTGTCCAAAGATCATTGTAGCGTATATTAAAATGAACTGTTGTCTGCGCTGGGATAACATTGACCGCTAAATTACCGGTATCGATGCTTGTTAGCTCTAGATTACTGGGTTGAAAATTCTCTGTCCCTTTATCTAAATCAGTTTGTGTCAATGCTTGAATAAGCTTACTTGCCAAAGGCAAGGGATTAGCAGCCCGCTCTGGAAAAGCAACATGACCTTGGCGACCTTTCACGGTAATGATACCAGAAATCGATCCGCGGCGACCGATTTTGATGACATCCCCAACAGTCTTTACACTTGTTGGTTCCCCCACAAGAGCCGCAGTCCATTTTTCGCCTTTTTTTTCTGCCCATTTGAGAAGTTTGACGGTACCATTAACAGCAGGTCCCTCTTCATCACCGGTAATCAAAAAACTTACCATTCCTTTAATGGATCGTTTCTCAAGAACTCGCGCTAGCGCCGCAATAAAACAAGCGATTCCGCCCTTCATATCAACAGCACCCCGCCCATATAATTTCCCCTGATCTATGACAGCTTCAAAAGGTGAATAAGTCCAATCTTCCAATGCACCTGGTGGTACGACATCTGTATGACCCGCAAACATAAGATGGGGTCCTTCATTTCCCATTTTTGCATAAAGATTTTCAACATTATCTGTATTTTTATCCGTAAAAATAGGGCGCTCGACGTGAAATCCCATTTTTTTCAAAAATTGTTCCAAAGTTGATAAAGCCCCCGCTTCATGAGGTGTAACAGAAGGACAACGGATAAGTCTCTTTAGTAGCTGAAGTGGATCTGTAAGAACAGGCATAAGGTCCCTTCCCATTTTTTATAAGTCATCGGAACTTAAGGTTATTACGCTGAATTACAAAAAAGATAAAGAAAAAACATTGAAGACACTCAGCAAACCAAGCAGGGGAGAACAATCGTGCTGAGAGCTTCAATGGCTTCCTCATTATAAATGAGCAAGCACACACACAACAAAACACTCAACAAAAAGTTCCGTTAAATGTTGCCTTCATTTGAAAGTTTTTTACGCCTCTAAATTATATGAATCAAAATTAATTGCTTGCAATCTATGGGCATTTTCCTTCAACCAAGCACGGTACGTTTTACTATCAGGACATAGCTCTTCACAAAGAGCCCAAAATCTTGGTCCGTGATTCATTTCAACAAGATGAGCAACCTCATGAGCAACAACATATTCCACAACTTCTTTTGGTGCCATAACAAGGCGCCAAGAAAAAGAAAGACGCTTATCTATTGAACAAGATCCCCAACGACTTCTCGTATCTTTATAACAAATTGATTTGACTTTACGCTCTACTTTATGGGCATAATGTGCCACCAAAGGTGTTATAATAAGTGCTGCTTGTTTTTTCAAAACGTCAGCAATGCGTCTTGGGAGGTATTCTAATTGACCATAAACGATAATTTTAGGTCCTTGCTCCGCATCTGCTGTAATGATTTCTGTTACCCCACGCCCTTCTCTATGCTTTATGGTATGGGAAACACCTAATAAAGGAATCATTGCCCCCTCTTTGAGATAAGCATTTTCATGAGAGATTTGTAAACGAGCAAGACGTGCCTCAATCCAAGATCGATGCTTTTCAATAAAACTTTGAATCGTACAGAGACTTATCGCTGGTGGTGTTGTTACACAAATCTCTTGACTGCTGGTATCAATACGTAAGGTAAGACGGCGTGCATACTTATTTTCCCGCACCCGTACAGGTACAGAGCGATCAGAAAAAATAAAATGCTGCTTAGAAATGCTCATATATTTTTATCTTCATCAATAAATGTACCCCTTATTTTGCATTAATCTGATTAATAAAAGATCTCAATACTGTTTCAAGGCAATCTAAATCTTGTGGACGAGAAAAGCGATGATCTGCATCACGAACAAGTGTCAACGTTACATCATGGAGAGGTAAATGATCAAGTAAAGTCAATGTATGCTGATAGGGAATATCTTCATCTTCCATCCCTTGTAGAATATGGACTGGACACCCAACATCAATGCATCCTTGCATAACACAATTTTCGCGCCCATCTTCAATTAATTTTTTTGTAAAGGGCATTGGCTCTGTATCATCAACAGCAGGTCGTTCAATATAGCCTTTTTCTTCCAAAATCTTCCATTCTTCTGGGCCTAATTTTGGTTCCACCAATGTTTGTGTAAAATCAGGCGCTGGAGCAATCAATATCATGCCAGCAAGCTTCTTATTTTTCTGTGCTAGCATCATAGCAAGCCTTAGTGCAATCCACCCACCCATAGAGGAACCAATCAAAATTTGTGGACCCTCACAATAGGTTTCAAAAGTCGCTAAACTTTCCTTAACCCAACGCGAAATTGTTCCTTGAAAAAAATCACCTTCAGATTCTCCATGTCCAGAATAATCAAAACGTAAACAAGACAAATCATTCTTCTGAGCAAACTGATCAACTAACGTTGCCTTACTTCCCAACATATCGGATTGATAGCCAGGAAGCCAAACCAAACCTGGAGATTGGCGCCCCTTGCGATAGCGTACTGCAAGTGTGGTGTTCTCAAACGAAAAAAACTGACAAGGAATATGTTGATCCATGATTCTTTATCCTCCATAAAACAATTTCTTTAAATTAAGAGAAAACTTTTATAATCTAAATCATTCCAAAAAGTAATAAATCAAATAATGAAAATAACACGAATTATAGTTGTTTTTAGGTGCATAATTGTATATTAAATTAACTGTAGTTGAATCAAAATTTAAGGAGCATAAACCATTCGTAAACCGTTTAAAATGACACCTACCCAAAAAGACGGACCACGTTCAAATAAGGATATTCGGGTACCTCATGTTCAGCTTATCAATGATGAGGGACAACATCAGGGAGTTGTTGCGATACAAGAAGCTCTTGCTATGGCTGCAGATGCGGGACTTGATTTGGTTGAGATTGTACCAAATGCAGAGCCACCCGTATGTAAAATCATCGATTTGGGAAAATTAAAATATCAAACCCAAAAAAAAGCTGCTGAAACACGTAAGAAGCAAAAAGTCATCGAAATCAAAGAGATTAAGATGCGCCCAAATGTTGATGTCCATGATTATGGAGTCAAGCTCAAGGCTGTTCATCGCTTTATTGATCATGGTGATAAAGTAAAGATTACTTTGCGTTTTCGTGGTCGTGAGATGGCTCACCAAGATCTTGGATTAAAGCTTCTTCAGCGTGTGAAAGAAGATACAAGTGAAATTGCCAAAATCGAATTGGAGCCAAAGCTTGAAGGCCGGCAAATGATGATGGTGATAGCACCTAAATAGTTTTGCATTGGAATAATATTCGCATGCAACTCATCAGCATGAGCGTATGGTATTTTTAGAAGCACCACATAGAGTTTTTGTGGTGCTTTTAAGGTTTTATAAATGTGTATAAAGCCTTTTAAGAGTTTAATAATGCTTGATCGATTTATAAGAAGAATTCGTTATTTTGCATATTAAATGAGAAAGCTCAAACATCGTAAGGCCTTCTTATTTCAAGCACTCTTATCATGCAATGCGGCGAAATTGTTTGCTTACACATCACAAATGGAGATGATACATAAAAAATTATTAAAAAAGCAGAAATGTTTTTTGTGAGCCATTTCAAGTGCCAAAGGCTATCACAATACGGAAATTGGTAAATACAATAGTGAAACTCGCCGGTATCTTTTATTGAAAACTAAAAATAATGATGAACAACGAATTTTCGTTATACCTTTTACAGAAACTTTGCACTACATTCTTCACTCTCGCCGTCGTGAAATTGATATGATGAGCCTTGAAAGAAAAGACTATTTTTGTAAAAAAGATTAAGGGGCTTTTTAATTAAGAGTGTTTCAATCTTGCATAAAATAATGAGAGAATATAGAAGCACTTCATGGCTAAAAAACAAATTTCCTCTTTCGACAAACATCTTATTATCCGCCTTTTACGAGAAAATTTTCGTAAACATATGCGTTGGTACAGTGCGGCTATCTTCTCAATGATCATCATTTCTTGTACCACAGCAACCAGTGCATGGATTATGCGGGATGTTGTTAATCAGATTATTGATGCACAAAATTTTCCTATGATTATTTTGATTTCTAGCTTCATTGCTTTTATCTTTATTCTCAAAGGAGTTGCAACTTTTTTCCAAACTTACTTTCTAAACAAAGCAGGCAACAGTATCATTGCTGAACAACAGCGTAAAATTTTTGCACGACTTATGGAACAAGGAGTCTCTTTTTATCATAATAATACTTCATCTGATCTTCTTGTTCGTGTAACTCATAATGCAACAGCCGTACGTAATATAATTGATACTATTATCACAACTTTTGTACGTGATTTGCTTTCCGTTAGTGGTCTGTTGCTTGTCATGTTCATTCAAAACTTTGTGTTAATCTCCATTACTTTAATCGTAGGACCACTAGCTTTTTTAGGCGTTCGAATGGCTTTAAAACGCGTTCGCAGCTTGATGGAAAAAGAGCTCCTTTCACTTGGTGAAATTATCAAAATCGTACAGGAAACGGCTGTTGGTATTCGAATCATCAAGGCCTTTTCACTAGAAGAAGTCATGAAAAAACGGATGGACAAAGCCATTTGTGATGTTGAAAAACAAACAAACAGTATTGCAACACTCGAAGCTATTACCAATCCAATTATGGAAACACTCACGGGTGTTGCCATTGCAGGTATTATTTGTTTTTCCGGTTATCTTGCAACCCAACGCGCAGGTGTTCAAGGTGAATTTATGTCCTTTATTGTTGCTTTACTTTTAGCTTATGAACCCGCAAAAAGACTAGCAAATGTACGTGTTAAAATTGAATCTGGCTTGGTCAATATCCGTACGATGTTTGAAATACTCGATTGTCCCCTTACAGTTGTAGAACATAAAGAAGCTAAAGATCTGAATAAAACGCAAGGAACTATTCGTTTCGAACATGTTTCTTTTGCATACACTAATAACAAAATGATATTGAAAGACATCAATCTAGAAATAGAAGCCGGAAAAATGACAGCATTGGTGGGACCATCCGGTTCGGGAAAATCAACCCTTATCAACCTTATTATGCGCCTCTATGACCCCACAAAAGGACGCATATTGATTAATGATCAAGACATTCGCTACACAACATTTCGCTCTCTGAGAAACCTGATGGCCTATGTAGGACAGGATACTTTTCTCTTTCAAGGAACTGTTAAATATAATATCGGGCTTGGAAAAGAAGGGGCTAGTGATGACGAAATTATCGAAGCAGCAAAAGCAGCAAATGCTCATGACTTTATTATGAGTTTGCCAAATGGTTATGATACACAGATAGGTGATAATGGCTGTAATCTTTCAGGGGGGCAAAAACAACGACTCGCTATCGCTAGAGCAATGATTCACGATAGTGAAATTCTGATTCTTGATGAAGCAACAAGTGCGCTCGATTCACACACCGAAGCACAAATTAATGAAGCCATTCACCACCTTACTAAAGGACGCACAACGATCATTATTGCTCATCGCCTTTCAACGATTGCTCGTGCTCATAAAATTGTGGTCATACAAAATGGACAACTGATTGAACAAGGTACTCAAAAAGAATTGCTAGCAAAAGAAAATGGGTTTTATAAAAAACTTCATAATATCCAGTTCAAAAAACATACCTCCTAATTTCTAGATCCTTAAATAAGATTTGAAATAAAAAATGGATAGAAGGTAATGCTCCATTTATAAAAAAAGACTTGTTATCAAGAAAAAGCATTACTTCAATCAAGAATTGGTAAAGAATTTATGGTTTATTGAAAATAAAATCCTTGGATTTAGATGAAAACTTTACTCGTTGTTTTGTTGAATGCAAAAGATAAGATGTAATTTGCTTATTGCAAATTTTCTTTATATTTATGATGAATCAATCAAAAGCGCTTGTTGTACGTCATAAGAGATATTGGTATATGCATAAAAACTCTTAAGATAAGCAATAAAAATACCTCTACACTTTCAAGTGAAAAGATTGTCAGCAACATGAAAAGCTGGAAAATAGAATGATAATGCCGGCTTATAGCTTTAGCAAATACTTATACCTTTATTAATAACGGTAGTGTAGATTTTATACCATTCATAAGAGGTACTTTATACCATTTCACAAGCAATCTTATGAAATAGACTCAAGCGCACACTGAGAAATGTTCCTTTAAAACAAGTACATAAACTTGCAACACAATAATGTTATATTTTGGAGTATTCTGTTTGGGGAGCTATTCGTTATAAGAAAAGTGATCTCATTCAAGACACAATAAACAAAAATCTAAAATAATAGGTAATTTTTATTATTAAAAAATATTGCTTTAAATGCGTTTGACAATAAAATTGATATCTTATGAATTCTCTGCTTGCCTCATGCTTTTGACGGTCTTTAATGGAATCATGTCCTTCACGTAAAAACAGAATGCCATTGTGTTGCAAATTCACGTACTTGTTTTAAAGAGACCTCTCTCAAAGTCTTCCCTAAGCCCATTTCGCGATAACATTCGTGAATTGTATAACGATAAATCCATTAACCCCTCTATCTTTACGCTTATGGAGTAATAAACCGGCACCATTCACACTATTCTGCCAGTCCCTAATGTTGCGACAGCTCTTAGCTCTCGAGATGATTCATAAGAGGCATTTTTAGTCATTTCTTAATAGTTTTATCCACACAGGATTCCCCGCTTGTAGCATACAAGCCGAATGGTTTTGATTGATTCAATACGAAAGAGATTCGTACGATATTCAAAGTTCTAATTCAAGTTGAATAACAATAAATTATCTTTATAAATCAATATATTGCACACACTACATTCTTTAGGCAACAGCACGATATGGGCTTGAAAACAAGGTAAGGTATTTCTCTAAAATAAATATATAGCAGCAAAATAACATACTATCTTTCGTGAAGATTTTGTCCCTTTAGAGAATAGCATAACAAAAAATCGAATATTTCAGATATATCTCTTCACGCCTCAACAAAAAGCTTCTTCTTTTATAGGATTTCTAGTCTATGCCTCCTTCCTCAGATTTAGAAATGAAAGACAAAAAACGAAGAAATTGTTTTTTTAAAATTCAATCTTTAATAATCTCTTTCATAAAAGAGACCTATACTAGAATTTTGTTCATTTCCTATAGCACCTTTAGCTTTGAGATGACGCGAAATATCTAAATTAATTGTCCCTTTCGTCGTTCCATCAGACCCTGCTTCAAAGCCCAAATAAATATTATTGTGTATGTAGCGTCCAATACGTAAGCCTGTATTACCCTTCTCATTAACGATAACATCAAGATCATCAAGTCCAATTTTAGTTCGTAAAGTATTCAACAAAGATGTATTAGAAGCACCTGCAAGATCAGCCGCTGCTGCTGCAAGTTGAGCAATCTGAAATGGTGATAATTCATTAAGAGAGCGATTAAAAATCAAACGAGCCAAAATCTCATCCTGAGGCAAATTTGGTTGTGAAGAAAAATTAATATCAAGATTATCAACCGTCCCACTTACAGTTACAGTGACGCGAATATCACCACTGTTATTGTTGGTTACAAAATAAACCGTAGGATTAAGATTACCACTAAAACTCGCTTGTCCTTGATCAAAATTAAGACGTTGCGACAGGATATCAAAACGTCCACGAATCATTCTAAATTCACCAACTGGATGCACATCATTCAATGGACCTGCTAGATTAATGCGTCCTCCCAGTTCAGCATCTAAGCCTTTTCCGCGTACAAAAAATTGATTGCGTGCTGTAATACGCATATTTGATAGCACGACAGATGACGATTCTTGTGTAACTATACGGCTTTTGCTTTTGTTCGTGTTCTTAACATCAGCACGTTCAAGTGTTGTTTGAATCGATTTAGTTAAATTCTTATTTCTAACATCAAGAAACTTGGCACTTTTAAAATGATCAGGAACAAAAACTTCAGCTTTTTCAACGATGATATCACCACCAAGAACAAGATTATTTAAAAAATGACCTGTCATTGTCATCTCACCTGATAATGTTGCCAGAATCATAGAACCATCATTATAATTGGCATTATCAAGATGAAATATCAAATCTGTCTCTAGACTATTAGAGATACGACCTGAAGCAGAAATTCCCCCCCCCTCAAACGAAGAAGCTGAAGCTTTCTCTATAAGGATATGATCACCTTTCAATTTGCCTTCAAGCTTTATATTATTCAATCCTACATTTGTTTGTGAATCAAAAAAGCTACCGTCGCCTATAGAAATATTTCCTAACAATTGTGGCTTTGATAACGCCCCATTAAGAGCTGTATCAATTCTTGCTGTACCCGTTATATGTGCACCACGCTTGGCTAATAAGAGATTAACAAAATCAAGAGGCATTATCCCTTTAACGTTTAATTTTGCCTCTGAACCATTAAGAGACACAGGCCCATGGATGGAAAGATCTAATCCTTTATCTCCAGTAGCTATCATATTTTCAATATGAAATGTCGATTTTTTATAAGAACCACGAGCATTTATATTGATTGACATCGGTCCTTTATGCGTCATAGCGGTTAAATTTTGACTAGAAAGCTCAAAATGAGCAGATGGATCCTTCATTGTTCCACCAATATCAACTTTACCTATCACTGTCCCATCAAGCGCTTGTCCTGCAATAAAACCATTCGCCAAACGTGCAGATAAATTTTGCAAATTAATATGAAGATCAAGCGCATTTTTCTCTAGAGATACATGCCCCTGAGCTTGTGCTTGTACTCCTTCTCCTGTTAAATTTGCATTCAAAGTAAGATTTTGATCTACAGTGTTCCCCGTAGCAGAAAGAGAAAAAGGCATAATTTTTTTATCTTGAAAAGCAACGGTTGTCAGTCCCTCACCTTTTATATCGTAAGTTATATTAGGTTTTTTTAAATGACCACGAATCATAACCTGCCCTGTTACACTCCCTGCTGCTCCAAGATCAGATTTCCACAGATTGACTAAAGCAGCAGGAAGCGCATTCATTGTAAGTTGCAAATTCATGGTATCTTGAATATTCCCTGCTAAGATGATGTTGCCTCCATTTATTGCAATTCCTAATTCATTGATTGTCATTCCATCTTTATCAAAAGCAATTATGGATGGCTTCGGCAATGTTGCATGAAAAGTATGTTGTTTTAAGTCCACAGTTTCAATTTGCACTTCTCGTTTTATACTTTCTGGAAGTTCCTCAACCATTAAACGACCAGAAAGCCGTGCATTGAGAGTATCATGCAACATCGCTTGGACAGTAAAAACCGTTTGTCCATTATTCCTATCAGCGTGAGCATTTAAACGATTGATCATTACCAAAGGTGTTTGAATATGTTCTGCATTGATAACTCCTTCAAACTGAGTCATGCCAAAAGGATCGAATATGTCAGCATCTATTGCCAATTTTTTTATTTTATTCTTGGAAAAATTCAAATGGTTAACATGCGCCTTCACATTGGTTTTTTGTCTGCCATTTTGTTCATAAAAAATAAAATCTCCTTTTACTTTTCCACTACCATCCTGCAAAAATAACGCTGAAAGTACGGAAATATCATCGGCATCAATATGCAGCGCTCCTTTCAAAAAACCGCCAAGTTGTTGAGAAAGGTCACCCGTTATTTTTGCACTTCCCCCTCTAATATCGATATTTTTAAGTTTTCGAATTTTATGAGAATCTTCAAAAGAAGCCGATACATGCAAAGGTTTCTTAGCAAAAATCCCTTCACCTTTTACCACCCCCGTTAAAGAAGTAATTGGTGCTGTATTATCTACAAATGCATCTATGTTAAGTGTTGTGTTTTGAAGTTTCTTCCCTACAATTAATGCTTCAGCAATATGGGCACGTGTATTTAGTTTTATATGGCTATTGCGCCCTCTCGCCGTACTTTGAATTGTAAGCGCACCGCTTATCTTTGGATCTAATTTGGACAAATCAGATATTTGAGCAGATAGATCCATTTTAGCGCTTTCATCTGAAAAATAACCATTAGCCTCTATGTTTGTATATTGATTTTTCAAATTAAAATGACGAAAAATGACACCCCTCGTATTTCGAGTAACACCACCTGAAAGAGTGATGTTTCCTTTGAATAAACGATCAAAAGACTGCATGCCTATTTTCATATCGTCAGCCATTCCTGATAATTGGAGATCAAAAATGCCACTCAATAAACTGATCGTTCCTTTGGCTTTAATATCTGCACTACCAGAAAGTGATTGTTTACTGAACACTTCCAAAGGAGTTAATGTTTGAGCTTTTAAACCGAGATCGCCTTTAAAAATAAAATTCTCCATTGTCCCTTTTAACCAAGAAGAAAAACCCTGAGCCGTAACACTCAGATCATGAATCAAAATTGGTTTGTTCGAAACAATATCCGTATCTAAATGCACATGAACCGCTTGGCTTAAATTTTCTACTAACGCTCCCTTAATCTTTTTAACCCCTTGAAGCGTCCCTTTAACCTGAACACCAACATGACGAGAAGCTGCATTATCAAGATTTTCGCTTACTCCTCCCATATCAAAAATTGCATCGCGAATATAAATATTTTTATTGCTTAAATGATTTACAACCAACCGCCCACTCCAAGATTGTTGACCTTCGCGACCATAGTCAATGTTCAAAGCAAGAGTATTCGCAGATTTTGGCACGTCTGATATAGGTAAATGAACAGAATCCTTTTCGTTATCAAGAGCCATTTTTCCATCAACAAAAAGCCGTCGCAAAAATCCATCGGCGGTTATTTCAGCATTGGCTATAACGTTCATTGCTTTGTTCTGAATAACCATCTGATCAAGGTGTGTCACACCTTCTTTTGTTCTTCTTGCCTTTGCTTTTAATGTTATATTAGATTCGAAGAGACTACGATATTGAGAAGGTATTAAAGGGCTCAGTGTTCCCTCTAGTTTCGTAGAAAAACTCTGTCCTTCTGGAACACTTGCAAGAATAACATTACCATCTACAATAGAATGATGATCAGACTCTAAAGAAAGTTTGATAACCAAATCATCAAAAGTACCATCACCTTTCAGGACGAGATTTAATGCTGGACATTGTTCAATGTTAAAAACATTTGCCAAAATACCATTTTGTGGTTCGTTAGCAGAAATATCAATTTGAGCTGTACGATTACTATCAGATATCTTGGTGAGAACAGAAAAAGAACCCGGTGCATCTAAACGATGCGCCGCTATATCGACATCAAAATTACCACTAGCCAAGGTGAAATTGCCTTTTAAGGACATATCAGCAGAAAAACCAAAAAGATTCTGTTCAAATGTCACATGTTGAGCTGTAAGCGTATTGATAGAAAGAGCAAGCGGTAATTTTGGTAAAGAGAACTTACCCGTCTCAAGGGAAGAAACAAAAGAAGAATTGCCTTGCGGTTTGCGTAAAAATGTAACCTGTTCTGCCGAAAGCTGGTTAATATCCATCCGCCCTCTCAGCAATGCTAGACGATTCCAATCCATTTTAGCATTGGTAATTTTAAGCCAAACCCCTTTTTTATCACTGACAGTAATAGTATCAATTGATGTTTGAGAAGACAGTGTCCCTTGCATATTGTGTAAACGAACTTGACGATTAGGCGCTGAAAGCTTTCGTTCAATTAAAGAAACAAACCATGAGCGATCATCTGTTTTCATTTCGCTAGAGGGAAGAATGTCTCCTCTTTGCGCAAAAACAAAACCACCCACCCCAAAAAACAAAAATACAAAGAAGAAAGCTGATAAACGTACACCTTTTTTCATTAAAATGCTTGCCCTATACCCACATAAAAACCAATGCGAGGGTCACCCTTCTCTCTCTTTAAAGGAAAGGCTAAATCAACGCGTAAAGGACCAAGACCCGTCATATAACGTCCTCCTATACCGGCTCCCCATTTAATTTTTTGAGAAAAATCAAAATTCGCCTTTTCCCCTACTAAACCTCCATCAAGAAAACCGACAACCCCTATTTTATCATTTAAAGAAACACGCAATTCTGCCGATCCCTCAATAAGCGCCCGTCCACCAACAACCGCATCATTTTCTATTTTGATACCAATATTACGGTAAGCATAACCACGAACAGAGCCCCCACCACCAGCAAAAAAAAGCGTATTTGCGGGTACTTGTGCTGTATCATTCCCAAGAATTGTACCAAGCTTTGCCCGCGCAGCAACAACAAAACGATCCCCTTCATCCAACGCCCAATAAGAACGACCTTCTGCTGTTACTTTTGCAACAAAGTTGCTAAAACGCATCTCATAAAAAGGCTCAATGAAAACTTCACCATATAAACCTTTTGTTGCATTAAACTTATTATTACGACTATCGTAAATCAAGCCGCTAGGGAAACCGATTGTTGTAAAATTACGGCTCCCAAAATAGATATCACGTGAATAACCATTTGAAACTTCTACAGCAGCCTGTCCCGATAGATTACCATTGAAAATATGCGTAATACCTAATTTTCCTTTGATGGCTTTTGTCGTATAATTTTCTAAAACATCTTGTTGTATTTTTAATTCTGACCTGAGATCTGTATCTGGCGTGAGTACCCCAGGCTTTATAAACGTGCCACCGAAAAGATAATCAAAATTTTTAAAATTATATGATTGCTTTTTATTGCTACCAACACCACTTATTTTTGTTTCAATTTTAAGAGTCTCTGCATGACCCAAAAGATTGTTATGCATCCAATAAGTCTCAAAACCAGCACCATCTAATGTTGAATAGCTACCGCCTACACCAAAACGACGCGGTTTACGTTCTTGTACAACAAGCATAAGCGGTAAACTACCATCTAGATTAATAGTATCAGCCTCACGTATATTGATAGCACGAAAAACACCAAGGCGCGCAAGACGTTCATTTGCCTTAGCTAACGCATCGGAATCGTATATCTGCCCTGGTTTCAATCCAGTCATCCACGCGATATAAGCTGAATCTACACGTGGTTT
Organism: Bartonella sp. AP20NXHL; assembly: GCF_042196165.1. NCBI lineage: Bacteria > Pseudomonadati > Pseudomonadota > Alphaproteobacteria > Hyphomicrobiales > Bartonellaceae > Bartonella > Bartonella sp. AP20NXHL. The sequence continues at coordinate 152,393 of NZ_JBHIPV010000001.1, forward strand.
CTTACTTATATTACGCACACTTAAAGGACCATAATGAGCCTTTTGTCCAGGACCAACAACAATCCGTCCTTCAACACGCAATGTAGCATGATCAGCCACGACTTCACTCTTCATAATTTTAGCTTTAGCATAACCTTGTTGCCGCCATCCTTCTATCGCCCATTTTTCTGCTTTCAAAATGGTTTCAGATTTAGCAATAGCCCCAACTTTATAGCCCAATTCTTCAATTGTGGGCATTTTATGCGCTTTACGTTTTTCAAACGGAGCTACTTTATCAATATTGGCAATACTAAAAACATATTGTGGACCAGCATTAATTGTAATAACGATATTCGATTGTGCTGGAAGTTGAGTTACCGGACTTAAATCAGCGACTTCTAAGCCATTAATTTTAATACTAATAACACCACCATAGCGTCCATCAGCATAAAGAGCAGAAAGAATTGCTCGATAATCTGAACGCGCCTTGGCTAGCAAACCAGAAGAACTGGCGGATGCTTTCTCTTTATCAGCAACAAGAGAAGAAACAGATTTAACTATTTTTATACCTTCTAATGGCGCACCTGGCGGTGCAACAACATCAACTTTATAAAATCTCTCTGTACTTTTTGCATAATGTGAAGGAGAATTTGTTTTCTTTTTACCAAAAAGAGGAATGCCGAAAAAATCAAATGCAGCAAGAGGCTGTGGAAAAGAAAAAGAAAAACACAAGCCTATAAAGACACAGCGCACAGTCCCTGATTTTAACAAAACTCTTGTCTGGTATACCATAAAATCAGATACCTTATAATACACTTTGCCTCTACTACGCTTTAAATAATATAAAAATAAGAAAGGTAAATATAATTACTTTGCACATTTTACGCGTTTTATCACATCAAATAACACTCTGCGATACATAACGTCACCCTCCCCTTATATTTTCATAAAATTCTGCACTGTTGTATAACACGAACAGCCTCATTCTTTTTTTCTTAACATATTTATTTAGCTTATTATAAATGTTTTATTGCGTCCCATATTATCATGGTTAAATTTGTACAAATGACTTTCCATGAGAACGCTAAAAACTGCCCATGTATATAGATCTCTCTATAAAAAAAACCATAGAGATGCTTCTTGATTTTTATAAATAGATATGATTGTCTCTACCAAGTCTAAAGGGGGAAAATAAATAAATGATCGCACGTATTACAACTGTTGCTTTTCGCGGTCTAGAAGCAGTCCCTGTCGATGTACAGGTTATGATTTCGTCTGGTAAAATAGGAATGGCTATCGTTGGATTAGCTGATAAGGCAGTTGCAGAAAGCCGTGAACGTGTACAAGCAGCCCTCCACGCTTGTGGACTTTCTATGCCTACTAAACGAATTACGATTAATCTTGCACCAGCTGATTTGCCTAAAGAGGGATCGCATTATGATTTGCCAATCGCCGTAGGCTTAATGCTTGCTATGGGAATCCTCCCTCCTGAAGTAGCACAAGACTATATCATTTTAGGAGAATTATCACTGGATGGTTCGCTTACCGCTGTTAATGGTGTTTTACCAGCCGCCATGACAGCTTTATCACTCGATAAAGGGCTGATTTGTCCCTTCCAATGTGGACCTGAAGCAGCATGGGCAAATGCAGAAATAAATATTCTTGCTCCAGAGACTCTGCTCACTATAGTCAACCATTTCAAAGGAACCCAAATTCAAAAACGTCCACAACCGCGCCAATATACTATCGAAACTGAACTTCCAGATCTTTGCGAAATCAAAGGACAAAAAACAGCCAAACGTGCCTTAGAAGTTTGTGCTGCTGGACGCCATAACCTTTTGTTTGTAGGCCCCCCTGGTGCTGGGAAATCTATGTTAGCGCAACGCTTACCTTCCATTTTGCCACCTCTTGATAGCCGTGAGCTTTTAGATGTCTCTCTGATTGCTTCTATTACAGGAGAAACGGTTCATAATACCATTTCACTTCATTGCCCCTTTCGTTCCCCACATCATTCTGCTTCCATGGCCGCAATGATTGGTGGGGGGCTTAAAGGACGACCGGGAGAGGTCTCCCTTGCCCATAATGGTGTGTTATTCCTTGATGAATTGCCTGAATTTTCTCCGCAGGTTCTTGATTCTCTTCGTCAACCTTTAGAAAGTGGGGAGTCAGTTATCGCCCGCGCTAATCACCATATTAGCTATCCTGCTCGCTTCCAACTCATTGCCGCAATGAATCCTTGCCGATGTGGTATGGCAGGCGAAAAAGACCATGTTTGCCCTAAAGGAATACGCTGTCAAATCGATTATCAGTCCCGTATTTCTGGTCCTCTGCTTGACCGAATTGATTTACGGATTGATGTCCCTGCTTTGACAGCTATGGACCTTATGCAACCAGAACAATCAGAAAAAAGCTGCGACGTTGCCAAACGCGTCGCACGATGCCGTACCATTCAAGCTAAACGTTTTTCAACAATGGGGTTTGATCATATTCGTACCAATGGCGATTGCCCTGCCAAAATTATAGAACAGATTGCCATTCCTGATAAAAGTGCGACCATACTCTTACGAGATGTGAGTGAAAAAATGCACCTCTCTGCACGCGCTTATCATCGCATTCTCAAAGTTGCACGCACAATTGCTGATCTTGACGGATCAGATACTCTTTCACGCTATCATCTCGCAGAAGCTATTTCCTATCGACTAGGCGCAGAAAGATTAACAGCCCTTAATTAAAAAACTATTCATCAATAAAAACTTATTGGAAAATAACGCAAATAAAGTTCTGTAAGTTTACCATCTTCTTCTAGTGATTTCAGCGCATAATTGAGTATATCAACCAATTTTTCATTCTTTTTTGCAACAGCAAGCTGCATTCCTTGCCCCAATAACTGTGGCGCCATATATGCCCCCCCAACAAAATGGCAGCAATCAACAGATTTTTGTTTTTTGAACCATAATGATAAAGCAAATCCATCATCAAAAATAAGGTCAATTTTACGCTCTTGTAACGCTTTATAGAGCTCTTCTCTCTTTTTAAATCCTTGCCATTTGGCTTTAGGAAAATAATGTTGAAAGAGTTTTTCGTGAACACTTTTAGACAAAACACCACTGGTTAAATGTATCAATTGATCGCTTATTGGCTCATCGAGATTTAAACGTCGAGAAGCAACAAATCGCGCTGGAAAACGTAAATATGACTTTGTAAAAACAAGATCTTGCTGGGTTTTACTTGTTTCTTTTAAACCCGCAATAATGACTTCCGCATCACCATTTTCAACATGTTCTACAAGCTCTTTCCAAGGAATCACTTCTACTTCACAAAGCTTCTCTAATTTTAATTTTGAACAAATAGCGCGCAATAAATCGATATTATAACCTGCAAGATGCCCCGTTTGATCAATAAAATTAAAAGGAGGAAAATCAAAAGTTGTTACAAAACGCAAACGAAAGATATCCGTTGTATCAGGTTGTACCAAGTGTTCATGCGAATCAAAAAAAGAAGGCAGCCTTTCAGCTTCTGCGTAAGAGGAAAATAGAACCCCCCCTGCTACAAATAAAATACGAATAAAAATATTGTATGGATTATTGAATAAAAGATACCGTAAACGCAATTGAAGATGTTTTACATATATAGATTTTTTTATTTTCAAAATCTCTCCCCCATTTTTCAAAACTAAGATGCAACTCTTCTTAACTATTATCTAACGCACTTCACCAAAATATCTGGCGTTTAATAAATAAAATTCTTGCTATTTTTTAAAACTGTTAAAAAATTTAACAGTTTTCATATATTTTTTTTGAAACCATTGAAAATGCTTAGATTTCTGATGTTAATTTTCCAAAATAAATATATAAAAGGTAATTTTAGAGAAAGGCGATTTAATTTTTTAAATATAAGAAATAGGCTGTATATACTTTAGTGGCACACTTTATTTTATCAAAATATCTCGCGTATCTTAAAATATTAAGACCATTTCCTTGCGTATCACAACTAGGGAAGTATATAGATACTATTGAAGAAAAGAGTAAAAATACCCCTCAAATGCCGAGGTTTTTCTCAACATTAAGGTTGCATCAACATTTAAGAGTTGAAAAATAAAATGATGATTCTGGTTTGTGCTTTATTGTCAAGATGGGAAAGGTGGGAGACATGAATCTTGTAGTATTCACAGGGTATTTTGCGCTATATTATTCAAACATCGTTGTAAAATGAGTTTGGAAACATTGAGAGATGTTCCTTAAAAAAGTGCGAGAATATCAGCGCAATGGTGCTTTGTTTTAAATGAGGGACGTAACCTCCATTACAGGAATGAGAAAAACATAAAGCGTAAGATAATGCGTCATCACCCTCATTATTCAAAAACATCACCGTAGACGTTTTTTAAAATTGTAAAGTTGAATATAAAAGATGATCGTGGAAACGTGTTTTTATATTTACGCGTTTATATTTTCCTCAAATGAGGCTTTTTTCACATTTTAAAGATGACACAAACCAATATACACAATATTTTCGCCTCAATCTAACATACAAAAGTTTGAACTGCTTAGAGAGCTCGTAACCTTTGTTTTAAATATATGGTAGAATTAGGATTGAAAATTGATTTATGGATAAAACAAGTAAGACCTCTGTTAGAGTAACACAAAAATGCATAACTAATTTTAAAACATTACGCATATGCAAAAATAAACAAAGTAAATAGCATCGTTTTATGAAACAACTTTTTGTATAAGTCAAAAGTGTTTATTCGCCTTATATCACCGCCCTCGTGTTTTACAGCATAACAGTACACTATCATTTCATCATTCTCTCCATTATATATCGACAGATATTGAATCTAGATCTGATATACGGTAAATATTTAATGTGGTTATTCCATAAATAACTGATCAGAACATTGAGCTTTGAAAAAAGCGGATAAAATATTGTAAATTGAACACAGGAATGGACTAACTTATGAGTGATGAAATAACCTCACCAGTACAAAGCAATAACTATGATGCCGCTTCTATCAAAGTTCTCAAAGGTCTTGATGCTGTACGCAAACGTCCTGGTATGTATATCGGTGATACTGATGATGGATCGGGTTTACACCATATGGTCTATGAAGTTGTAGACAATGCTATTGATGAAACTCTAGCCGGTCATGCTACTCTTGTAAACGTCACGCTCCATGCTGATGGTTCTTGTTCTGTTCGTGATAATGGACGTGGAATTCCGACAGATATCCATCCAACAGAAGGTATTTCTGCAGCTGAAGTTATTATGACACAGCTTCATGCCGGCGGAAAGTTTGATCAAAACTCTTATAAAGTTTCAGGCGGATTACACGGTGTTGGTGTCTCTGTTGTGAATGCATTATCCGTTTGGCTTAAATTGCAAATCAAACGCAATGGTAAAATTCATGAAATATCATTTACCCACGGGGTAGCTGATGCTCCATTAAAAGTTATTGGCGATTGCGATAGAGAAAGTGGAACAGAAATCAGATTTTTACCAAGTTCTGAAACTTTTACTATGGTTGAGTTTGATTTTGAAACTTTGGAGCGCCGCTTACGGGAATTAGCCTTTCTAAATTCTGGGGTTTATATTCTTCTTGTTGACGAGCGTCATGCTGATATTAAATCAGTTGAATTGCATTATGAAGGTGGATTAACGGAGTTTGTCAAATATATTGACCAATCAAAAAAAGCCCTGCTTGATAATCCTATTTATATTGCAAGTGAAAAGGATGGTATGAGCGTTGATGTTGCCCTATGGTGGAATGATTCCTATCATGAGAAGGTCTTGTGTTTTACCAATAATATTCCTCAGCGTGACGGTGGAACTCATTTGATAGGTTTTAGAAGTGCCCTTACGCGCCAAATTAATGGCTATGCTGAATCTTCAGGTATTGCTAAAAAAGAAAAAGTGAACTTAACCGGTGATGACTGCCGTGAAGGATTAACAGCTATTCTTTCTGTCAAAGTTCCTGATCCAAAGTTTTCTTCACAAACAAAGGATAAGTTAGTCTCTTCTGAAGTGCGCCCTATTGTTGAAAATTTGGTCAATGAAGGTCTTTCAGTATGGCTGGAAGAACATCCTCATGAAGCAAAACTTCTCATTAGTAAAGTGGTAGAAGCTGCAACAGCACGTGAAGCAGCGCGCAAAGCACGTGAACTCACAAGACGAAAAGGGGCACTTGATATCACTTCTCTGCCAGGAAAGCTTGCCGATTGCCAAGAACGTGATCCTGCAAAATCAGAAATCTTTATTGTCGAGGGGGATTCGGCTGGCGGTTCAGCAAAAAGTGGGCGCTCACGTCAAAATCAAGCAATTTTACCCCTTCGTGGTAAAATCCTCAATGTTGAACGAGCACGTTTCGACCGCATGCTCTCATCTGATATGATTGGAACACTTATTACAGCTCTTGGAACGTCTATCGGTAAAGATGAATTTTCACCGGATAAATTACGTTATCATAAGATTATTATCATGACGGATGCGGACGTTGATGGAGCCCATATTCGAACTTTGCTGCTTACTTTCTTTTTTAGACAAATGCCTGAATTGATTGAACGTGGTCATCTTTATATTGCTCAGCCTCCTCTTTATAAAGTATCGCGTGGAAAATCTTCCCAGTATATTAAAAATGAAGCAGCGTTTGAAGAATTCTTGATCGATACTGGATTAGAAGAAACAACGCTTGAGCTTTCAACGGGAGAAGTTCGTGCAGGGGCTGATTTGTATCAACTCGCTAAAGATGCTCGTATATTACGTCAACTTTTAAATGGTCTTCATACCCGTTATGATCGTAATATTGTTGAACAAGCAGCAATTGTTGGCGCTTTTAATCTTGAAGTCTTTGCATCACAAGAAAAAGCGCAAAAAATAGCAGATACTATAGCACACCGCCTTAATCTGATTGCTGATGATATGGAACAAGGTTGGAGTGGACAATATACAGCAGATGGAAGTTTATGTTTTGAGCGTATTTTGCGTGGTGTTAAAGATGTTGTTACGCTTGATGTGGGACTTATAAATTCAACTGATGCACGTCAAATTGATCGCATTTCCCAAAATTTTATCGACATATATCATCCTCCTGTTCTTTTACGTCGCAAAGATAAAACAGAGCGTATTTTTGGTCCTATGAGCCTCTTAGAAAGCATTTTTACAAACGGTAAAAAAGGTGTTACTCTTCAACGTTATAAAGGTCTTGGGGAAATGAATGCTGAACAACTTTGGGAAACAACGCTTGATCCCAATGCACGTTCTCTTTTACAAGTAAAAATTAATGATGCAACCGATGCAGATTCACTTTTTTCTCGTCTCATGGGTGATGAAGTTGAACCTAGACGTATTTTTATTCAAGACAATGCCTTAAACGTTGCCAATCTTGATATCTAAAGGTACTCTTCTGTTTTTGGCTGTGTAAATGTCGTAGTTTTATACGTTGTTTTTTCGTAGTTGAACATTCCCTCTCTATTTCATTTACGATAAAAGAAAAATAAGGAAGATCATATACATGGCAATTGAAACAGAACGTGTAGGAACCAAGGGTGGCATGGAGCACTCTTTTGGTTTTAAAAGAGTAGATGAAACGCAAAAACAATCCATGGTGGATGGTGTGTTTCATTCTGTCGCTGAAAATTATGACAAGATGAATGATATCTTATCCTTAGGGCTACACCGTGTGTGGAAAAATTCCATGGTTGCTTGGCTTTCCCCACCAGCACTTTCTCATTGGAAAGTTCTTGATGTCGCTGGCGGTACAGGTGATATTGCTTTTCGTATTCTTAATGCTTCACGCCAAAAAGCCCATGCTACAGTACTTGATATTAATGGCTCAATGCTCAGCGTTGGCAAAAAACGCGCACAAAAAAATGGTCTTGCCCCTCTGATTGATTTTGTTGAAGCCAATGCAGAAAATCTACCTTTTGAAGATCAAAGCTTTGACGCTTACACGATTGCTTTTGGAATTCGCAATGTTCCTCATATTGATCAAGCTCTTAGAGAAGCTTTTCGTGTTTTAAAGCCCGGTGGACGTTTCTTATGTTTAGAATTTTCAAATGTCGAGATGCCTTGGCTCGATAAAATTTATGATCTTTGGTCTTTCCATGCTATCCCTACGCTGGGTCAATTTATCGCAAATGATGGCGATGCTTATCGTTATTTGGTTGAATCTATCCGCAAATTTCCTAAGCAAGATGATTTTGCCCATATGATCAAGCATGCGGGGTTTTCGCGGGTATCGTACCGCAATCTCACCGGTGCGATTGCAGCGCTGCATTCAGGTTGGAAAATTTAAAAATGGTGCAAATTTCCCCTTACTTTCAATTGATGCGTGCAGGATGGGTTTTAACACGTGAAGGTGTTTTAAGTGCTCTTCCTCATGATGATCTTCAAGGATTTCCAGCGCTATGTCATCGTATAGCGGGCGCATTAGCAAGACGCAAAACAAAAAAGAAACAGCGATCTGAAAATATTTCGTATGCCATTAATAAGCTTGGACCCTCTTACATAAAACTTGGTCAATTTCTTGCAACAAGGCCTGATATTGTCGGCCATGATATTGCGAAAGATTTGTCACAACTACAAGATCGCGTCCAAACATTTTCTTGTACCGCCGCTATTGCTCAAATTGAAAGTTCTCTTGGTCGCTCTATTGATGATTTATTCGTAAATTTTTATCCCCCCATTGCCGCCGCTTCTATTGCTCAAGTTCATCCAGCTGAATACAGTGATGAAACTGGCCATACGACAAAATGTGCTGTAAAAGTTATTCGTCCCAATATCAGAGCACGTTTTTCTAAAGATCTTAGAGGATTCTATCTCATTGCTCATTTACAAGAGCGCTATATCCCTGCCTCTCGAAGGCTTCGTCCTGTTTGTGTAGTGGATACTTTAGCACAAACAACACGGCTTGAAATGGATTTACGCCTAGAAGCAGCAGCTATATCTGAAATGGCTGAAAATATTCAACATGATACAGGCTTTCGGGTTCCACGTATTGACTGGGAACGGACAGGACGTAATGTCCTTACAATGGAATGGATTGATGGTATAAGAATATCCGAAACTTCCAAACTTAAAGAAGCAGGTTTTGATTTGAAGGCGCTCGCTATTACGCTTATTCAATCTTTTCTTCGCCATACATTGCGTGATGGTTTTTTTCACGCCGATATGCATCCTGGTAATTTATTTGTAGATGAAAAAGGATGTATTGTTGCTGTTGACCTAGGCATTACAGGAAGGCTTGGTAAAAAAGAAAAGCATTTCCTTGCTGAAATCCTTTATGGCTTTATTACCCGCGATTACCATCGGGTTGCACGCGCCCATTTTGAGGCAGGTTATGTTCCTTCACACCATAATATTGAAAGCTTTGCGCAAGCCAACCGCGCTATTGGCGAACCAATTCACGGACAATCAGCACAAAGCATTTCCATGGCTAAATTGCTCACTTTATTGTTTGAAGTCACTGAATTATTTGACATGCAAACGCGACCTGAACTTTTATTGTTGCAAAAAACGATGGTTGTTGTGGAAGGCGTTGCCCGCACATTAGACCCCACTTTTAATATGTGGAAAGCTTCTGAACCCGTTGTCAAAGAATGGATTAGTAAAAATTTAGGACCCGTAGGCGTTGCCAAAGACTTTAGTGAAGGAGCACAAGCTCTCCTTTCGCTGGCACGCAAAACACCACAATTGGTTCAAAATTTCCAACGGATAGAAGAAGATTTTAATCAAATGAGAAAAACAGGTTTTAATCTTTCTCCTACTACCCTCAAACAACTTGCTGTGGAACAAAGTCATCGAAACCGTTATGGTCGTTATAGCCTTTTCATCATTGCACTTTGTTGCACTTTTCTTACTTTTTACTTTTTTCATCTTTTCTAATCTCCTTAATATGCTAAAAATATCAACAATGAAATCATTGCAATCATTTTATTTCTTGGAGGTATTTTATGGCCAGTATTACCATTCGTAACCTGTCTCCTGAAACCAAAGAAGCTTTGCGTATACGCGCCGCGCAAAATGGTATTTCTATGGAAGAAGAAGTCCGACGCCTTTTAAGCAATCCCACTCCTCTCACCACACAACCCCTTCATGCTAGTGCTGTTGAAATGAAATCATTGAAATCAAAATCTCTCCTTCTTATTATTGGTGGAAGTATTGCATCCTATAAAGCACTTGATTTGATTCGCCGTTTACAAGAACGTGGAGCACACTTAAAAGTTGTAATGACAAAAGCAGCGCAAAAATTTATTACGCCTTTAGCCGCTGAAGCTTTAAGCGGTGGTACTGTATATACTGATTTATTTTCACGCGAAGAAGAACATGATATTGGACATATCCGATTAGCACGTAATGCTGACCTTATTATTTTAGCCCCTGCTACAGCCAATCGCATTGCAAAAATAGCCAATGGCATAGGAGATGATCTGACTGATTGCATTCTTTTAGCGGCACGCTGTCCACTCTTAATTGCACCCGCCATGAATCCGTCCATGTGGGCGCATCCTGCCACTATTCGCAATGTTGCACAACTGCGCGCAGATGGCGTTCATATCATCGGACCAGAAATCGGAAATATGGCTGAACGTGACGAGATAGGATATGGGCGCATGAGCGAACCTTTAACTATTGTTGCTACCATAGAGGCTCTTTTGAATGGGCATGAAAAACCTCTCTCTGACCGCCATTTCATCGTTACCTCTGGCCCTACCCATGAACCAATTGATCCAGTACGTTATCTTGCTAATCGGTCTTCAGGTAAACAAGGCCATGCCATCGCAACCGCTCTTGCGCATTTGGGTGCAAAAGTAACACTTATTTGTGGACCTGTTAATCTTGCAGACCCACAAGAAGTAAAAACCATTCATGTTGAAACAGCACAACAGATGTTACAAGCCGTTCAAACCGCATTGCCTGCTGATGGTGCCATCTTTGTTGCCGCTGTTTGTGACTGGCGCAGTCAAACGCAGTCTTTACACAAAATTAAAAAGAATGCTCATAAAATACCACCATCCCTTCATATGGTCGAAAATCCTGACATTTTAGCAACGATTGGACACGCTCCAAACCGCCCCTCACTGGTCATTGGTTTTGCTGCAGAAACATGTGATATCATTGCCAATGCGCAAAAAAAATGTGTTGAAAAAGGAGCTGATTTCATTCTTGCTAATGATATTTCTCTTCAACTAGATGGCACAAGTGTCATGGGTGCTGATACAAATCAAGTTTATCTCGTAAGTAGAAAAAAAGTTGAACAATGGCCCCATATGAGTAAACAACACGTAGCGCAAAAATTAGCAAACGTGATTGTATCATTTTTTGCCCCCAAAACACCTACTCCTCATGAGGAAAATATACCCCTTTGCAAATAATAACTCTTCAAACGCGTTGATATTAAAAAAACCTATAAAATAGAACTGACAATAGGTGTCTATTCATCTCGATTGTTATACAATATTTTTGATTTATAATGATAATCTCGCATTGTTCATATTAAATTAGAACCCAAATATCGTAAGATTCTCTCATTTCCAATTTCTCTCATGTTAAAGCAATAAAAATCATTTTCTTGTACATTGCAAACAAGGATAGCTGTATGAATACAAAACGTTTAAGAAAGAACTAAAAACGCTTATAATGGGCCGTCTCGGGCAACACTGAGGATGATGGCGCCAGCGTGCTCTTTTTATTAAGCGTAAAGATAGTGATGCCCTATAAGTTTTATATTATTCACGAGAACTTTGCCCTTATACCATTCACAAGCGCTGTCGCGAAATGGGTGTGACGAGCGTTGGGAAATATTTTTTTTAAAATCCCGTATCACCTTAGCCTTCATAAAAGTAGGATCTCTTGCACCACTGTCTCCCCAGCTTATAAAAAAACAAGCTATCATTCACTTTGGCTACCATCAATTTTGACAAAGCTCTTGCACTGGATAAAATTTATAAAAAGCATTTTCTTTCTTCAATGTTTTTATCCTCATATTGGTCATATTTATGATATGCAAATAAATGATTTTGATTGTTTCATGATGAGAGCAGCTAATGAGAAAATATGACAACTTTATTTGGAGCTCTTATTCACTATGAAAAATAATATATAAATCAATATATTATAATATCTCAATGCAATTTAAAGCATATCTCACATTAACGCTTATAAAGAGTATAGACAAAATTCACTGCACCACTGTCTAAACTGACGCCTTTATTATTTTCCTCAGTGATCGGTCTTTAAGATTAAATGTGTGTGTCCTCTCTCCAGCATACCAAGACCACAAAGATTAGAATTTTATCCATGATATCCTCACATTGTAATGATTCATGAAAAGCATTTTTATTCCTCTATCGAAAGCCTTGTATCCATACATTGGTCTCGTCTATAATGTGCAAGTAAATAATTTTTTGATGTTGAATAGAGACTTTGAAATTAAAGAATATTTCTATATTTTGGATTCTTATTCAAGTTGAAAATGATCAATTCTCTTCATAAATTAATGGTGTTATTATCTAAAAATTATTTGATACAGTGCACCACTTGTACGAAAAGTGCTTCAATGAATTCTTATTTCATTGCACTTATAGCTTTTAAAATCTCATCATTTTTAATCATCAGTGGTGTCTCTCATTCTTGGCTTCTTCTTAAGAAAGAGCTCTTCCATGGGATCGGACGGTCAATCGCCTAAGCTTATTTTTTCCACTTTTATCATATTAATCATTCTGTTGTCCAAAATCAGAATATCTACGGCGCTACTACGTTACTCCTATATAACTACGTGCTTGTTTTACACAGATATCTTTCAATAATTGCCAAAACACTCTTATGAAGAGTATACACTCTCCATGAATGGTATAAAATACATTATGCTATCCATTTTTACTGAAATAGAAGGTACAAAGCGGCACCATCATACTCTTTTTCAGTTTTCAATGCGACGATAATGTTTGCATTAAGAGGATTCATAAAAGATATTTCACGCCTTTTTGAAAGTACTTTTATCTGCACACCACCTCCGTTTATGACATATTAACAAACGATTTCAATTGATCTAATATGAATAGGACTAAAATAAGAAATCCTCATGATATTTAGGTTTTTCATTCATGTTGTGAAACAATAAATTATCATTATAAATCAATATATTGCTTTAATAAAAGATAAAGCATAAAATTTTATATTATGCTTTCTTTGGCTAGCAAGTTTTATTAACCTTAAAGTCAAGGAACACTATTTTTGTGTAATGCGTGCCATGGTCTTTTGGGAAAGCATTTTGTGTAAATATGTCATAAAGGCGGCTGCAAAAAGCGGTGTTGCTAAATTAAGAATTGGAATTGAAACAAAAAGCGCTATCAATAATCCTGCACCAAAAACCGTTGTGTAATGAGTATGTAAAAAAGCACGTGCATCTTGCTCTGTTCGAAAACGATAAGCAGCAAACAAGAAATATTCATGACCGAGCAAATAACCATTAATAAGATAAAAAGCAATTAAATTAATACCTGGTATGAAGAATAAAATAAAAGCAATTCCATTACCAAGAAGGCTTAAAATAACAAATTTAAAGGAAATGATAAGAGAACGCCGAAACGGCAAAGCTTGTCCAATAGGCTCGTTTGGGTAATCCTCTTTTTCAATAATTTCAGCAGCAGAGTCAATGAAAAAACCACCAATCATAGCTGCGATTGGTGCAATCAAAAAAGCCAACAAAAGAGCCAAACCAAGATTAAAAATGATAAGCATGCTAAAACCAATCCATCCTGCCCAACTAGGGAGTCCAGGAAGAAATTGAGCAATCCAGGGCCAAAAGTAAGACACAAAAAGTTGGTGCACACATAACCATAAAATGGTGAGAGTGAAAAAAGTAACCCCCAATGCTTTCAGTATCATAATACGATATTGCGAGGTCAAAAGACGTTGTAAAGCACGATAAGCAGCAGTAAAAATCATAGATTAATAAACTAAGGAAAGACGCAAAAAAAACAAGAAATATATTTAAAGAATGTACTGTATAATTTTTTCTTTCTTTGAACTACAAGATTTTTTTCAAGAACATTATAAAAAACGGCTAGGGCTTCTTTGTTTAAAATAAAGTTTTAATGAATAGAAATTTTGAATTTTAAAAACCAAGAAGAATTTAAAAAGCAGCTGTTGTAGAAGAAATTTTTAATATTTTTGTACAGAGTGTAGATTATTGCATTTGTATGATATATGTAAAAAATTAAGGAATAATAACTATTTGGGAGGAAAGTTGTTTACTTTTATTTATTCAGTAGAGTTGTTTAACTTCGTTTAGCTACGTGCTTAATTGTTTTGCACAATTCCTAATACTCTGTACTTTTCTACTATTTGGCGGCATGCTTTTTCCTCTTGTTTTTATTCAAAACAATATTGAGTTCAATGGAATAGGAGTATTTTGAGCGTATTCAATTTTAATTGTAAAAAGCATACGCTTTAAAGAAACCTTTTGAAAAAAACCTTGCTCTGATGTTAGCGTTTCGCTAATATAGCGTTGTCGTATTCATTATCTTTAATGGATTATTTTAGCCTTGTTAGCGCCTTATACTATAAGGTTTCTTTTCTTCAAAACTGTTGATACGAATGATTAATTGGATATTCATTTTTATTAAAAAATAAGGCGTTTGTTAACCACACAAGGAGTGAATTTTAATACCAAAGTAAAAAATAAAAAAATGTAAGTTCTTAAAACTTATGAGAAATTTATTATAGGAAATACTCTTCATGATGCATATAATTGTTATGATATGGGAAAAATTAAAAATTAAAAAACAAGCTATACGTACACTGATAAAAGTATTAAATAGACTCCTTTGTTCAACCGGTAAAGCAAATGTGACTGCTTAAGTTCTATATTCTTTCAAATCATGCAAAAGATGCACAATATTTAAAGGAAGGTTATAAAGATGAACTGGATTACAAATTATGTTCGTCCTAAAATTAACTCTATATTGGGGCGCCGTGAAATTCCAGAAAATCTATGGATTAAAGATCCTACCAGTGGTGAAATGATCTTCCATAAAGATCTGGAAGCTAATCAATTTGTAGCTCCCAATTCTGGCCATCATATGCGTATCAGTGCTAAAAATCGTCTCATGCATTTTTTTGATGATGGTGTTTATACAACTCTTGAAAATCCAAAAGTTGTAACAGATCCTTTAAAATTTCGTGACGAAAAACGCTATATTGACCGGTTAAAAGATTATCGTTCTAAACTTGGTGTTGATGACAATATTTTAAGTGCACGTGGTACGATTGAAGGCTTACCAATTATTGCAATCGTTCAAGATTTTGCCTTTATGGGTGGATCACTCGGTATGGCTTCAGGAGAAGCTATTATCAAAGCTTTTGATACTGCTATTGCTGAAAGGCGCCCGCTGGTTCTTTTTGCTGCTTCTGGTGGTGCACGCATGCAAGAAGGAACACTCTCGTTGATGCAAATGCCTCGTACAACAGTAGCGATTGAAATGTTGAAAGAAGAAAAACTTCCCTATATTGTTGTGCTGACCAATCCAACCACCGGTGGTGTTACTGCTTCTTACGCCATGCTTGGTGATATTCACATTGCCGAACCTGGCGCTATGATTGGTTTTGCTGGTCCACGTGTAATTCAACAAACTATACGCGAAACCCTACCAGAAGGTTTTCAAAGTAGTGAGTATCTGCTTGAACATGGTATGATTGATATGGTTGTATCGCGTTTAGACATGAAAACAACCATTGCACGTCTTTTACGCTTGATGATGAAACGCCCTGCTGTTTTTAACCCTTCCGATCCATCCCCAACAGACTCTCAAACATCGCTTTCTACAACAAAAGCAGCTTAAATTTATGCAACAAAGCCAAATACAAAGGGTGGTGGATGATTTACTAAAAAATTATCCGAAAAAATTTGATCTTTCTTTAGAGCGTATTGTTCACCTTTTAGAGCGTCTTGGTAATCCACATTTAAAACTTGCACCTGTTATTCACATCGCTGGAACAAATGGCAAAGGATCTGCCTCAGCAATTTGCCGTGCTCTTTTGGAAAGTGCAGGCTACCGCGTTCATGTCTATAGCTCACCTCATCTCGTCAACTGGAATGAACGCTGCCGGTTAGGTCAAAAAGGAGGTGGTCAACTTGTTACAGAAAACCAATTAGCTGAGACAATCCATGAAATTATAAAAGTAAATCGTCAAGAGCCGATTACTATTTTTGAAATTTTTACAGCCGCTGCCTTTATGCTGTTTAGTATACATCCAGCTGATGTTGTCATTTTAGAAGTTGGATTGGGAGGACATTTTGATGCTACCAATGTCGTTAACAAACCAGCTGTATCACTTATTATGCCCATTGATTATGATCATGAGATCTTTCTTGGAAAGACAATTGCTCAAATCGCTTTTCAAAAAGGAGGGATTATCAAACCAAACGTTCCTGTAGTCATTGGAAAGCAAAATTATGAAGAAACTCTTGCTACTCTAATACCCCTTGCTAATAAAAATAAAGCATCTTATTCTCTATTTGATCAAGATTATCAAAGTTATAAAGAACATGGACGTATGGTTTTTCAAAACAATCAAGGTCTCATGGATCTTCCCCTTCCTAACCTTATTGGAGACCACCAAGTTGCTAATGCTGGCGCGTCTCTTGAAGCAGTCTTTCAAGCAGGTTTTCAACTTTCAGAACAAGCCATAAATGATGCTTTGAAAAATATTTATTGGCCCGCACGAATGCAACATCTTACCCAGGGACATTTGGTTGATCAACTGTCTCCTAATATCGATTTATGGTTAGATGGTGGTCATAATCCTGCTGCTGGAAAAGTTATTGGAGCAGAACTTGCACAATGGAGAAAAAAAACAGATCGTCCTATTATTATGATTGCTGGCATGCTCAATACCAAAGATGCTGTCGGTTATTTTCGTTCCTTAGCAAACCTTGTCGATAAAGTATATACGATACCGCTGATTAACAATAATGCAAGTATCTCTCCAATAAACTTAGCTGAATCAGCGCAAAAAGCAGGAATCCTTGCTACTCCACAAGCTCATCTACAAGATGCTTTGCATAAGATTAAGGTGGAATATAAAGAGGCAATTGTCCTTATTGGTGGTTCCCTTTATCTTGCGGGCGATATTTTGCGTGACAATAAAACACCTCCGTGCTAAAAATTAGCCATTTTTAAAACTTTGAAAGATAGACTTTTTCATCATGCAACTTGATTGTGCACTTTATCAACATCCTAAACTTATTACTGTTTTTGGCGGATCTGGTTTTGTAGGACGACATGTCGTTGAAACTTTGACTAAGCGGGGGTATCGCGTTCGTATCGCTGTTCGTTGTCCACAAAAAGCTTATTACATGCTTCAAATAGGAGAAGTAGGACAAACCCAAATGCTTAAAACAGATATCAAGCATCGTGCTTCTGTTGCACGCGCATTGCTTGGAGCTGATGCAGCAGTGTTTTTGCCTGGTAGCTTAAAACAAGCAAATCAATCGAATTTTAAAAAAACACAAATTGATGGTGTTTACAATGTTGCTGAATTAACAGCAGAAACTGGTATTCCGCTAATCTATATGTCAACACTTGTGGCTAACGAGAATGCTTCATGTCTTTATGCACGTGTTAAGTTTATGGGTGAACAAATCATTCATAACAAGCATCCTCAAGCAATTATTATCCGTCCATCCGTTATCTTTGGACCAGAGGACTGTTTCTTTAACACCTTGGCAGATTTGTCACGTTTTTTACCAATTATGCCTCTTTTTGGAGGTGGGCAAAGCAAATTGCAACCCGTGTATGTTGGTGATGTTGCTGAGTTTATCGCGCGCGCTTTAGATGGACAAGTTGCTTGGGGAAAAAATTATGATCTTGGTGGTCCCCAGATTATCACCTTCCAAAATACTCTTGAAAATATACTCAAAATTATTCACCGTAAAAAAACAATCCTATCCATGCCCCTTTCTGCTGGTCTATTGATTGGAGGAATTTTGGGAACAGTCGGTAAATTGCCTTTTGTACCAACACTCGTAACAGCCAATCAGATACGTTTTTTGCAAATGGATAACATTGTTTCTAAAGAAGCTATAGAGAATGGATATACTCTAGAAGGTGTGGGAATTACCCCCAGAGCAATGGCAGCATTCTTGCCAAGTTATCTTTGGCGATTTCGTCCACATGGTCAATTTTCCCAAAACCTATTCGTTTAGAATAAATTCTTCTAAAACTGAGTTAATTATTTGATTTATAATTCATCGCTCGTTGTTAGCAGTTTTAAAATCAGAGTGTTCAATAGAGTGATGTTTTTACATTTTAAATACTCTATTCAGTATCACAAAAAATGTTTAATCGTATATCTATAGTCTTTTGATAAAAATCTTTGAAAACAGGAGAAAAGCACTTCTTATAAACTGTCTTTATCCAAGAGCAGATGCAATATTGGAATCCTAAAGAACCGATTCTGAATTGCCTATTCATAAACATGATAGCCTATGGCTTTGCATTATATTATTTTGCTAAAAAGCTTAATAATGAGATTAAAGTAATACTTCCTTTTTCAACAACCGCATAAGTGAGTAGAATATGGGTATACTACTTTCGATATTATCCCATAAAAAATCGATATAAAAACTGTGAAGCAATGCACCATTTTTATTATTTAAAAGGTATTCCCTCTAGAGATTTTAAAAGAGCTTTTTCACATAGAGAAGTCCTCTTCTTGTCTTGCATTTTTTTTTAATTTCTCCTACCGTCTTGGAAAAACTTATTTTAAAGGAATGAAGAATGGCAGCTCAAGATTTTGTTGTCAAAGATATTGCACTTGCCGCTTATGGTCGTAAAGAACTTAATATTGCTGAAACTGAAATGCCTGGTTTGATGGCTTGTCGTAAGGAGTTTTCTTCCAGCCAACCTTTGCGCGGAGCGCGTATTTCTGGCTCATTGCACATGACAATTCAAACAGCTGTTTTAATTGAAACATTAAAAGCGATTGGCGCCGATATACGGTGGAGCTCTAGCAATATTTTTTCTACGCAAGACCATGCAGCAGCAGCTATCGCCGCAACTGGCATTCCTGTATTTGCCGTTAAGGGTGAAACATTGGAAGAATATTGGACTTATATAGATGCAATCTTCCAATGGCCAGATGGTAATCCTTCCAATCTTATTTTAGATGATGGAGCTGACGCCACAAACTATATTTTAATGGGAAGTCGTGCAGAACAAAATAAAGATATTTTATCGCATCCCAAAACAGAAGAAGAAGAAATTTTTTTCAAACAAATACAAAAGCGTATGGATGCAACGCCAGGTTTTTTTACACGACAGCGTGCAGCAATTAAAGGTGTAAGCGAAGAAACCACAACAGGTGTAAACCGTCTTTATCAGTTACAAAAAGAAGGACTTCTACCTTTTCCTGCTATTAATGTTAATGATAGCGTCACTAAATCAAAGTTTGATAATAAATATGGATGTAAAGAATCATTGGTCGATGGTATTCGACGTGGAACAGACGTGATGATCGCCGGTAAAATTGCCATTGTCTGTGGTTATGGTGATGTAGGTAAAGGTTCAGCAGCATCTCTTTCTGGTGCTGGGGCTCGTGTTAAAGTAACAGAAATTGATCCTATTTGCGCTCTTCAAGCCGCTATGGATGGCTATGAAGTTGTTAATTTGGATGATGCTGCTTCCAGTGCTGATATTATCATCACGACAACAGGCAATAAAGATGTTGTTCGTTTAGACCATATGCGACAAGTAAAGGATATGTGTATTCTTGGAAATATTGGTCATTTTGATAACGAAATCCAAGTCGCTGCCCTTAGAAATTTGCCATGGACAAATATAAAACCACAAGTTGATATGATCACCTTTCCCGATGGAAAACGCATCATTTTGCTCTCTGAAGGGCGTTTGTTAAACCTCGGGAATGCGACTGGGCATCCTTCTTTTGTCATGTCAGCCTCGTTTACTAATCAAGTTTTAGCGCAAATTGAACTTTTTACCCGTGCAGAACACTATACAAATGAAGTCACTGTTTTGCCTAAACATCTTGATGAAAAAGTTGCACGTCTACATCTTGATCGGTTAGGAATAAAATTAAGTGTTTTATCAGAAGAACAAGCCGCCTATATTGGAGTCTCACCACAAGGACCTTATAAACCAAACCATTACCGTTACTAATACGTTTCCTTGGGTTAAAAAAGGGAAAGATGCCGTGCCTAGCTTTGGTGACTATACCCCCAAAGAAAAAGCTCAAAAAGAGATCCGAATCTATACGTATATATTTTGCCTTTTTTTCTTTTTTTCTCCAACATGCGCTGTTGCTCAGTCATTGGAAGGTTATTTACCATTTTTCTTCACTTTTCCAAATAGTCCATGGCTGCTTTTAGCGCTGTGTGGAGGAATTTCTTGTGCTTCACTTCTCTCGTGCATAGCTGTTACCGTGCGTGCAAAAAAAACTGCACAGAAGCCTTTGAAGATACTTCAGGCAAATTTTTCTGAAAAACTTAAATATTATGAATGGCTTCTGAAAGAAACCGAGCAATTCCTTCTTATTTGGGAAAATCCAACAACCTTACCCCGTGTTGTTGGTGCTCTTTCTGCATTGCAAAAAATAGGAATCGATCAGAAAGATTTTCAGCGTTTTGAGCTCTGGGTTGAAGAAAATTCTCTGCGAGAACTTGATTATGCATTGACTCAACTACGTTGTAAATGTCACCCTTTTGATCTTTCTATCACCACCACAAACAATGTACTGCTACAAGTTACAGGAGTCATCGCAGGAACAGTCGCTATTGCTCGTTTTCAAGATATCTCAAAACAACAGAGTGAAAATGCTCGTTTAGAGAAAGATATAGCCCGCCTTCTTACTGAACTGAGAATGCAGCGTAATCTTCTTGATCTTATTCAAGAGCCCGTATGGATAAAAGATTGTGAAGGAAAAGTTTGTTTTATCAATCGCGCCTTTAGAGAAATGACAGACTTTCCTGAAGACAGTGATGACGTGGGGGATCTTTTCAATGAAAATACACAACGCAAAACAGATGAAACAGAAACAATTTTTCAAGAACATGTTCATACGGTTATTGGTGGAGAACGGCACCGTTTTCATCTCACACGTATTACAACAGCTGAAGGAATGGCAGCTTTTGCACGTGATGACAGCGCATATGAAAATCTTGCTCATGAATTAAGATATGTTCTTCAAAGCCATTGTGAAACACTTGACCAAATTTCAACAGCTGTAGCCATTTTTGATACAAACCAAAAATTAAAATTCTGTAATCATGCTTTCAAAATTTTATGGCCGTTGGAGAGTTCTTTTTTAGAAAGTGAACCAAGCCATACATTGTTTCTTGAACGTTTACGTGAAAAGGGGCTCATTGCTGAACACCCTGATTGGCGCGCATGGAAAGAAGAACTTTTAAAAGCCTATTGGCAAACAGAATCAAACCAACAAATTTGGAATCTTCCAGATGGGCGTACGGTGCGTGTTGTCTCGAACCCTCATCCACAAGGAGGTGTCACTTGGCTTTACGAAAACCTTACAGAAAAAATTGATCTTGAGCGCCGTTATAATACACTTATTAAAATACAAGGTGAAACACTTGATAAACTTTCTGAAGGCGTGGTCGTTTTTGGTACTGATGGACGCCTTCGCTTATCGAATCCTGCCTTGTCGAAATTGTGGTCTCTTCCTTATAATTTACTGGTAGAAGGAACCCATATTACACAGTTACAAAGCCATTGTTCAGCCTTAACCTTGGGGACAGAATGGGATCAGTTTACCAAGTTCATTACCGGTTTTGCTGAAAAACGTGAAACATTTTCAGGTCGTATAGATCTTAAAAATGATATGATTATTGACTATACTCTGGTCCCTCTTCCTAATGGACAAACGATGCTTACTTTTGTGAATGTTACGGATACTGTCCATGTTGCTCGTGCTCTTCAAGAAAAAAATGAAGCATTAGAAAGTGCTGATCGTTTGCGTAATGAATTTGTCCAACATGTTTCTTATGAATTGCGCACACCTCTCACAAATATTATTGGATTTTCCGATATTTTACGTGATCAAATTTTCGGCTCTATCAATGAACGTCAACAAGAATATCTTGAACACATTCATTCAGAATCAGGAACTCTTTTAAATATTGTTAACGATATTCTTGATCTTGCTACCCTTGATGCAGGCATTATGGAGTTGGACATAAAATCGGTTAACATTGCCGATGCTATGATACAAGCAGTAGCACGCGTAGAAGATCGCCTTAATGGACGTCATATTACGCTTTTACAACAAATTTCCCCTTCCTTAAATTCTATTTCTGCTGATGAAAAACGCTTGCATCAAATTTTTGTGAATGTACTGAGCAATGCTATTAATTTTGCAACGGAGGCGAGTACTATTGAATTTTGCGTCGATGAACAAGATGATAACATTGTCTTTAGCGTTCACAATCAGGGCTCTGACATCCCAGAAGACGTCCTTGATCGTATTTTTAAACGTTTTTCTTCCCATTCACACCATGGTGGGCGTGCGGGAGCGGGTCTTGGCCTTTCCCTTGTGAAAAGTTTCGTTGAACTACACGGTGGACATGTTGAAATTCTTACCGGTTCTGGAAAAGGAACAACAGTTAAATGTTTTTTCCCACTCTCCAAAGGAGATAAGATTTTTTAATTTTAACTTTTATGATAACAAAAAATTTTCATCCATTTCATGGAACTTTTAATGAATTTTAGTTTTTTTCTTGAAAATGAAGAGGCAACAAAGCTTTTTGCACAAAATTTAGCTCTTTCTTTAAAGCCAGGAGATCTTGTAACGCTGCAAGGGGATCTTGGAACTGGAAAGTCAACCATTGCACGTACAATCATCCAAACACTTGCAAACGATAACACTATGGATGTTCCAAGCCCTACTTTTACTCTTGTGCAAAGCTATCAACTTCCAAAGTTTGAAATTATTCATGCTGATCTTTATCGCCTTTCTATGGCAGAAGAAATTGATGAATTAGGGCTTCATGAAGCTCGTGAGAAAAATATTTTACTTGTTGAATGGCCAGAAAGAAATACAGCTCTTTTAGAGCTTGCCACTTTTGCACTCACCTTACACTATAAAGAACATGGGCGTCATGTAACAGTTAAATCAGCACAACATTCCATTGAATGTTTGCAACAGTCTTTTACAATTCGTACATTTTAAAAAACATAGATATAATCATGGGCATCATCATTTTTTTAGTTGGTAATATCTCAGGATATACCTATGAAATTTGAGATGATGAACAACATAAATAAGGCTTCATGGAGGCACCGACCATGGAAGATGAAACGAAGTGCTGACTCTTTCATATAACAATGACATAAATTGCAAAGGACAGCCGTTAATTTATAGGAATTCATCAATTTATTTTAGAGAATCTGATACCTACAATTTTGATTCTAGAGAATAGTATAAGAGAATTTTAAATTGAAGTGGTAACCCTTTAGAAGAGCATTCTATAACCTGTAGTGAATTGCTTGTTTCTTTCTGCTTAAAAATTGTGAGCTTCAGAAAAGTAATTTGCAAAGTTTTTGCTTAAAATCTCCTTTTATGTGTTGAAAGCACTATCTATCTCAATAGTCTTATCTAAGAAAAAATACCTTTATGAAATTATCATTCACCCAATATTTTTTAACACGCATATAAGGAAAGAATTGCCTATATTCTTCATACAAAGCAATTTTTTATAAAAATGGTCAATTGAATCATGCATAAAAGCACGAATTCTTAAATTCATTTAAAATTTTGATTTTTATTGTCTTTTCATTATAATATAATGCAAAAAAGAATATTTTAAAAAAGTCAAAAGGAGAGACAAAACTTCTCTCCTTTATAGTGATTATATGTGGAATTAACTAAGCCCATCTTTTATCCATTCAGAAAGACGTCCTTTAGAGGTAGCGCCAACCATATTCGATGAAATATTTCCATTTTTAAACATTAATAATGTAGGGATAGAACGTACTCCGTATTGGGTAGCCAGTTCCGGATTTTCATCAATATTTACCTTAGCAATTTTAACTTGATTTTGCATTTCTATTGAAATCTCATCCAACATTGGAGCAATCACTTTGCAAGGGCCACACCATTCTGCCCAAAAATCAACCACAACAGGGGTGGAAGAGGTTAGAACTTCACTTTCGAAATTGTCCTTATCAACTTTTATACACGTCATTGATTTATCCTTTATATTCACTTTTTATAGATTGGTATAATAACAATTCATATCAAGTTATTGCAAAGATAAATTATTAAAGGACTTTTTTACACTGGAGATTGTGCATTGTGTTTGTTTGGGCGATTTTATGAAAGTAAATAAAGTGTAAAGATGATTTGCAAGGAAAAGAGTAGCTTATAAAGCAACTTCACTAAGAAATGCCTCAAGTTTTTCTGGAGGAAGTTTAAAAATTTTGGCTTCTTTACTGTAGATAAGCAGAGCCTGGATATCTTTATCGGGATGAATAGCTTGCAACAATTTTCGGTAAAGAGCCATTTGCAACCAGTGATGGGAAGCAATAGCAGCTTCATTTTCTGGCGGGGTTCCTGTTTTAAAATCGGCAAAGATAATACTGTTTTGCGTGATGTAAAGACGGTCAATTTGACCAGAAATTGCTTGTTCTTTTCCACGAATTTTCACAATACCCATTAAGGAGACCTCAGCACGTGAATGCTCAGAGAAAAGGGGCTTGAGGTAAACATGATCTAATATTTTCCAAACATGGCGAAGAGCATCTTCTCTTTGGCTTTCATCCCAATGAGAGGCTTTGATATTGAGATAGTTTCGAGCATAATCTCGACGTTTTTGTGGGGGACAATCGGGTAAGTATTGTAACAATCGGTGAACGAGATTACCATATTCAATGGAAAAAGCCCTGTTGGTATTTTTTTCTCCCAAAACAGGCGAGACGCTATGATATTGTGAATTAGAAGAAATATCGGTATCAGCCTCAATGGAAAGACTAGCAACAGAGGGTCTCAACGGTTTTGGTAGCACTGGTTCTTCTGGTATTTTATGGGAGAAAAAAGCAGGTAAAGGTGGTAAGGTTTGGCATTCAGCACAAGGGACTTTTGAGTTTATAGAAGCAGAAGAAGCAGGTGTAATGCAATAACGCAAAGCTGCAATATCTTCCGAAGAATCTTTTATAGCAAGGGCATGCGGTTCGAGGGCTTTTTTTACGAGTTGTAACCATGTATGAGATGGCGTTTTCGGGCCTTTATATCCACAAATAAACAAGCGATCTTCAGCACGTGTCATTCCTACATAAAGAAGACGCCTATATTCTTCTTCTGCACGCTCTTTTAAATATGAAATTGCTTGTTTAGAGAGTTTTGTATCAAACTTTTCATTGGGATGCCAAATAAAGGCTTGTTTTCCATTCCATTGTGCATTGTTTAAAGGAACTTTAAGCAAGTGAGGCGCATGCTGAGGATGCCAAATCGCACTACCTGGATCGACTAAAAACACAACAGCAGCCTCTAGTCCTTTTGCAGCATGAACAGTCATAATGCGAATTTCTTCATTACTTTGTTCAAATTCACGTTTAATTTCTGGTTCGCTTGCACTTAATGTTTCTAAAAAAGCTTGTAATCCTGGTAATCCTGTTTTTTGAATAGTGAGCGTATAATCCATAAAAGCATCGAGCACATCATTTGCTTCAGATCCTAAACGAGACAGAATTTTTTGTCTTCCCTTATCATTATTCAAAATATGGCTATAAAACTCGAAAACCGGTATTTTATCCACTAAAGCGCGATAATGGTTTAGCCTTTCAAAAGCATCTTTAAAAGATGCCTGCGATGATGCGTGCGTAAATAAGCTTTGCCAAAGAGAGCCGGTGCGGTGTGCAGCAAGCTGATAGAGTTCCTCTTCACTAAGAGCAAAAAGTGGGCTTTTTAAAACACAAGCAAGAGAAAGATCATCTTGTGGCTGTAAAACAAAACGTGCAAGCGCCATTAAATCACGGATACTAATATGTTTGGTAAGCTGTAAACGATCAGCTCCTGCTACGGGAATATTACGGTGTTTAAGAGCACGAGAAAGAGCTGAGACAAATTGATCACGTTTACGGACCAAGATCATAATATCACTTGCACGTATTAAGCGTCCTTTTGCTGGAAGCATTTCGCCTTTTTGTAACCAGTCGGCAATCGTTTCAGCAATTTTTTCTGCTAAACGCACTTCAGGTGTATCTAAATGATTAACAGTTGTATGCCAATCTTGAGGAAAGTCACTCGTTTCTTTGGAAATGGCATCCCATATAACAACTTCACCGGGACTATGAATACGAATAGCTTCATGCACCGTTTTTGTATTTTCTGCCGAAAGTCCTTTATAGTTTTCTGGTGTTTCAAAAACAAGATCAACACTTTTAAGAACATCTGCTGTAGAGCGAAAAGAATAATGCAGTTGTATTTTTTCAAATTGCTGATTTGTTTGCTGCACTTTTTTTTGAATAATTCGTCCATTTGCAGCAAAATTTTCTGGAGCAGCGCCTTGAAAAGAATAAATAGATTGCTTTTCATCTCCAACAGCAAAAAGAGTGCGTATGTTTGTTCGTTGGCTATACCCTGAAAAAAATTCCTGTGCCAACAGTTGAATAATTTGCCATTGCTCAGGGTTGGTGTCTTGTGCTTCATCAAGTAGAATATGATCAAGTCCCTGATCAAGTTTATAGTGCACCCATTGGCTTGCACCTTTGCGCTGTAACAAATGAAGTGTACGCTCAATAAGATCATCAAAGTCTAAGAAGCCATTGGACTTTTTTAGATTCTTATAAATTTTGAGATAAATAGCACAGAGCTGAAAAGCAGCCATATTGAGAGTGGCAACCTTTGCGCATTGATATTTTTCTAAAAAAACAGAAAGCTTGTTTTGTTTATCTTCAAGCATTTGTTGAATAAAAGGCCAAATTTCGTCTGATTTTTTACGAGATAAATTTGAAAAATTACGCGGCTCACCTTTGATTGTAAAATAAATATCAGAAATAATATTGAGAATATTTTTCTCATCATGCACCTTTTCTAATTGGGAAAGTTTTTCCACCATATCCTTAAAGCTTTGACTACCATTGATTTCACAATGCTTAAGAGCATAAAGAGGAAGGCGCGCTGTTTGTTTAATTTGTTCCAGCAGATATTGATTTGTTTCATTGGGCGCTAAGTTAAAAAGCGCGCGCAATTTTTCTTCTCCATTTTCAGATAAAAGAGAAGATAAAAAATCAGACAATTTATGTTGCTTTTCAACTGCTTCATAGAGCAATTGGTTAAAAGTATGTTCGCTAATAACTTGAAGTAACTGTTGCAAAGCAGGTTGTACATCACGACGGGCTAAAAGTTGACGACGGGATTCTTGTCGTAATTTTTTTCGACCGATATCATCGGGAAGTTCAAAATGCCCTGCAATATTGGCTTCTAACATAAATTGATGTAAGAGAGCTTCACAAAAAGCATGAATCGTTTGAATTTTTAAGCCACCAGGCGTTTCGAGAGCACGCGCGAAGAGTTGTCGTGCATAAGTTAGTTTTTGCGCATTAACAGGCTTTTTTTCAAACCGTGTTAAGGTTTCTTGCAGCTGTGCATCATCGAGCTCATTCCAACTGGAAAGCGTGCGAAAAATTCGTGATTGCATAACAGCAGCAGCAGCTCTTGTATAAGTAAGGCATAAAATACGTGCTGGAGGCGTACCGTTTAAAAGCAAACGGATAACACGTTCACTTAAAACGTGGGTTTTTCCAGATCCAGCATTTGCAGAAACCCACACGTTTTTTTGGGGATGTGTTGCTGTTGCTTGTGCATCAAGAGCGGCTTCAGGAATAGAAAAAAACGTCATGATTACTCTTCTTTATGAAAACCACTTGACCATTCCCACAACCGAGCCAAATGGTCGTAGTCACCTTCATATCGTTTTGACATAGGGACAGCATGTGAGAGATAACCTTGTTGTGGATTTTGATAATAAGTTATGAGTGCGATAAGATTTTCCCATGCATTGTCAGCAAGATCAACAGCACTTAGATGAGTTTTTCCGTCTTTTTTCTTTAAAAGAATTGATTGGGATTTAATTTCACCTTTTTTGTTAAGAGGAATGTAAAATAAATTTGAGGGGGTAAAATCTTGAAAATCTGGGAAGCCCCCTTGTATGAGTAAAGCTGTTTCTAAAGCCAATTGCGGAAATAATAATTCACGAACTTGTTTTGATGAAGGAGGGGTTCCGGTTTTGAAATCTAGAATTTCAACCGTTTTATCTGGCAAAACATCAAGACGATCAGCACGTCCTGAAAGGGTTACTCCTGTTGTTCCTATAGAAATTTTTTGTGATACCACTTCCGAATATCGCTCTCGCAGTCCTAAACTTTGTTCCCATTGAATAAAGCGTGGAGCAAGGTTTTCAAAACTATTCCACCAAATTACTTCAATATCGGGTGGAAAATTGAATTTATCAAACTCTTTACGCCCAATAGCAAGCAGTACATTGAGTGCATTTGCAGCATTTGGATTTTTCATTTGTGTGCAAAAAGCTGCAAGAATAGCGTGATAAAGTGTTCCTCGTTCTGAAGCGCTAGGATCATGAATAAGTTCTTTAAGTGGTTTGAGCCTTAAGATTTTTTTAGCATAAATAGCATAGGGATCATATCGCAATGTTTCTATTTCAGTAACTGAAAAATGACGCGGGCGTATATCAAGAGGCGGAGCAGGGCAAGGACGTTCCACCTCAGAAGTTATGCTTGTATGATCAAGCATCTTTGCCCAATGGCGTAGTATTTCACCTCGTTCACGGATTTGTTCCCAAACCTGTTTTCCTACAACTGTTTCCATGCGTTGTAGCCAGCGTGAAGGAATGGAAGGCGTATGATTAACGCGCAATGCGCGACTCATCACCACTTTTTCCATTCCCATCGCCCATTGAAAATCATGCGCAGAAATACCAATACGCTGCTCTGGTGGTTCCAGAGTTAACATCATTTTCATCGGTCGCGATAAAAAAGCATCATTTCGGGTTGATATCGGCCATGACCCTTCATTAAGACCGCCGATGACCACTGTATCAACCGTTTGCAAACGCGATTCCAAAGTACCCCAGATGAATAAACGTGGATGTCCTCCAGGCGAAGGTGCGACGGAACGGGTTGCTATTATGGCAGAAAACATAGCGGGCCATTCACAAAGATGAAATGTTAATCCTGATTGATCACTGACCAATTCACGCAAAAAATTTGATAGGGCTTGTCCTGCTTCGTGTTGATAAAGATGTGCAAGAGAATTATCCTCATTGCGACCAAAATTTTCAAAAACCTCAACAGTTGCTATTGCAGCCTCATTGATGGTGCATTCTTTCTCTTGTTTCATAAGAGATGTTAAAGGTTCAACAGCTTTTTTCAAAAGATGACAAAGGAGACGTGCTTCTTCACATTTCTGCTGATCAAGGGTGTTGACTTCAGAACTATTATGAAAGGATGTATCAATCCATTTTTTGAGAAATTGATCACACTCGCAAAGATTGATGCGCCCTGTATTCCCTCGAAGAACAAAAAGTTCAAAATTTTCTGCCATTTCCCGTAAACGATGACGGTTTTGTTGGAGTGTTGTAAGGGGATGTTTAAGAAGAGAAAGAAAAGCAATGGGATCATCAGCTTGTAACACATTTTCTAAAATAAGTCGTAAGAGAGTTACAGGCAATGTTTGTGCAAGTGGTATTCCGCCTGAATCATTTGCTTCAATTCCAAATCGCTGTAATTCCACAGCAACACGGCGTGCTAAATTACGGTCATTTGTAATAAGGGCTGCAGTTTTTTTGGGTTCTTCAATAGCTTTGCGTAAGGTAACAGCAATCGCAAGAGCTTCTTCACGTTCATTTATAGCTTCAATAAATGACCAATCTGCACAAAGATTCTCATAATCATCACGGACAATTTGTACCCATTTGTCTGTTGTAGAAGCTGGTCGGAGTGCTTCTGATAAAAGAGCCATTCGTTTTTTCTTTATGCTACTCTGTTGGCCAATTTCGCAAACATGATGACGTTGACACTCCATGAGAGTTAGAAGTTTTTTTAAATGATATTGAGGATGGCTAAAAACATTTTCTGCAGGATCAAAAAAATCACAAGCTGTTTTTTCTTTATTGCTTGTGCTTAGTGCATTCCATTGTTCTTCATCCATATGAAGATCAAGACCAGGAAGAACAACAGCCCCTTTGGGCAGAGAAGATATAACCTTTAAAAGATGAGAAACTGCGGGCATAGAACCTGACACACCAGCTGCAATGATCGGTTTATCAGGCTGCATGCATCGTAAAGTCTCTGCATGCATTGTGAGTACTTGATTACGCCATTCAGCGGGATTACTTCGTTGTTTTTCTTTCAAGATTTTTGGCCAATTTTGCGTAACAATAGTCAAGAAATCGAGCGTTATTTGCCACCATTCAGCGACCATATCAGGTGCAATATTTTTAAGTTCTGACCAATCTGCTCCTTCTGCTTCAATTTCGTCCATCAAATGTGCTAAATCTTGCGCAAGCCAAATCGCATCAGCACTATGAGCCGGAATAAGTACATCTTCTGTACCAAACATGGCACGCAGATGCGCAGGCAAATTTTCACGCCATGGACGGATAAGGCGCGCTAAAAGTAAAAGACGTTCGCTTTCTCCAATAGGTGGATCTAGAGCACTGGTATGATTTTCAACAAAAAGAAAACTGTCTTCATCGACATCTCCTAGAGCACGAATGGTTGGCAAAAATGTTGATTGTGTATCACTTCTTTCAACAAAGGCTAAACGCAAAGCGCGAGCAGCACGACGTGTCGGAACATAAATAAGGCTATCGGCAAAGGCTGTTTGAATGTCTCCACTTGAAGCGAAATTATCAATAAGGCTACCAGAAAGTAGTGCATCAACAAAGTGAGGCAAAAAAGCAGTTCCCGGAGAAATAGAAAAGACATGCGGTTTATAGGTCATATGATCTCATATTTGGGATAACAAATTTCAGCTTATTGATTATTTGTATTATTTTGACTGTATACAATATTTATACAAGGAAAAACTGAAAAGCTATGTTTATAAAGCAGATTTTTTAGTTTAGATTTAAAAAATATCGAAATAAATTATATGTCTTAAGTCATCGCGAAAAAATATATAAAATTTTTCTGATATTTTTCAACGTAGAATTGGCTACAGTTTATTCTCTAACTCAAATAGGTAATATAAAAATAAATATTAAAGTTTTAAAAGGTTCTAGAGGTACCAGTGCGCTGTAACTCTTTTAATAATAAATAAATTTACCGTATTTTTTATACAGTTCAATCTAAAAATATCCTTTACATACTCCATCACTTTCAGAAAAAAATAGATATCATGATATTGCAAAACTTAAAAATCAGTTTCATAAATAATATTTTAGAATCCCATAAAAAGCTTGGAAAAAAATAATAATATTTCCACATTTCACAGCGAAAACAGATTACTTTGAGGGAGAGAGTTTTGCGAAATTTTATCGTGCAAGCCTCTATCTTGCTAGAATTACATCCCTTATGCAAAATAGAATGCCCAAAAATATCATTATGTTGCAATTTTATATGTTTGTTTTTAAAGGGACATTTTTCATTGTACTTGATCTTACCTCGTCATGTCATCCCGTAAATAATATAAATGAATAGTATAACGTAAACTTCCGTGAATGGGATAAGATACATCACACACCACCATCATTACATCATAACGCTATAACCACCATCATCATTTTTACCCTCACCCAATATTTTGAAAGCTCTTGGCTATAGAGAAGATCTATAAGAGGTATTGTATTTCTTGCTTCAAGTGTTTTACGCACACACCAATCCTACTTATGATTTTTAAACAAATGATTTTGATTGTTCCCATATAAAAAACGATAAATTATCATTATAAATCAAATTATTGTAGAAAATATTTTTCTTTATTTTAAGAGCGTACTTGATAATCTTTAAAAGCAGAAAATTTTATTTTAGGAGCTCTTTCTGCCTCATAATTCAATGAAAAATGGTTCTCCGCTAAAAAAACTGGATCACCTTCTAAATCATACGCAATAGCAGAGCGGTGATTGCTGAGAAACTTTTGCAACTCATCTTTGCTCTGCGCTGAAATCCAACGGCATAAATTAAAGCGCGCAGACTCAAAATTCACTGGCAAAGAATATTCTATTTTTAATCGTTCTTTTAAGACATCAATTTGCAAAGCACCAATAACACCAATGAGAGAAGGCGACCCATCATCAGGAATAAACAATTGTACAACCCCTTCTTCAGCCATTTGTTGCAAAGCTTCTTTGAGCTTTTTTGCTTTCATTGGATCGCCTAAACAAACACGACGCAAAATCTCTGGTGCAAAATTCGGTACTCCCTTAAAGAGGATATCTTCTCCTTCAGTCAAAGTATCGCCGATACGCAATGTTCCATGATTAGGGATCCCTACGATATCACCAGCATAGGCTTGATCAGCAATTTGGCGCGAACGCGCAAAGAAAAATTGTGGAGCCGAAAGTGTCATCGGTTTTCCTGTTCGAACCAACTTTGTTTTCATACCACGTTCAAGCGTTCCCGAACATACCCGAAAAAATGCAATACGATCACGATGATTAGGGTCCATATTCGCTTGAATTTTAAAAACAAATCCCGTCATTTTAGGTTCAGTTGCTATGACATTGCGCTGATCTGCACTTTGATCACGAGGACTTTGACCAAAATCTATAAGCGCATTGATCAAATCACGAACACCAAAATTTCGCAAAGCTGAACCAAAATAAACCGGTGTCATATGACCTTCACGGAAAGCTTGCAGATCAAAATTCTTGCAAACACTTTGAGCAAGTTCTACCCCTTCAATAAAAGTTGAACGTTGATATTCAGGGAGTAAATGGACAACCTCTCTGGGATTTGAAACTATCTGCTGTATTATCTCATCATCTTTTTGACGAAAACGATTATGATGAAGGTCATAGGTACCAACAAAATCTTTACCCGACCCAATTGGCCATGTTATAGGCGCGGTATCAAGAGCAAGCTTTTCTTCAATTTCATCTAAAAGCTCTATAGGATCACGTGCCTCACGATCCATTTTATTGATAAACGTAACAATAGGAATATCCCGCATCCGACACACTTCAAACAATTTTAATGTTCTAGGCTCAATCCCGCGGGCCCCATCCAATACCATGATAGCACTATCAACAGCTGTGAGAGTGCGATACGTATCATCCGCAAAGTCCTCATGTCCTGGGGTATCTAGGAGATTAAAAATATGATTTTCATATTCAAACGTCATCACCGAAGTCACAACGGAAATACCACGATCACGCTCAATATTCATCCAATCAGAACGGGTTTGAATACGATCTTTTTTGGCTTTTACTTCTCCTGCAAGTTGAATAGCACCACCAAACAATAAAAGCTTTTCTGTTAATGTTGTTTTCCCCGCATCTGGGTGAGCAATAATTGCAAATGTACGGCGTCGCTTTACTTCCTGCACTCTTCGTTCCATTATTCCTCCGTCGGCCGTGCAAGTGTTTCAGCAATCAGTGCACGCATTTCATTAATCCCATAAAGCGCTATAAATGATCCCCATCGTGGACCTCGCTCTTGTCCAAGAAGGACCTCATACAACATTTGAAAAAAAACATTAGAAACACCAGGCCCACCTTCAGGGCTTTTTTTGCTATGATCTTGATAACGTTCCGTTAATCGTGCAACATCAAGAAGCATATTTTGTAATATGTTGCCATCAACAGTTTCAGGTAAATGAGCTAATTTTTCATCAATTTGTGCTAATGTTTCTCGTTCGCTATCATCTGGTATACGAAATTTCTTGTTTGGTTTAACAAAAACATCAAAATATTTAATAGCAAACTTCACCAATTGATCAAGTTCTGGATAAGTTTGTGCATTTGCTCCTTTAGCGTAACGAGAAATAAAACCCCAAAGAACTTCTGCATTCTCCGCATTTGAAGCACTTACCAAATTTAGGAGCATCGCAAAGGATACAGGCAAATCAACCTGCGGCGGACAACCATTATGAATATGCCATACAGGATTATTCAGACGCTCTTTCCATTCTTGGCGACCATAGGCTGAAAGATGCGCATAGTATTCATCAACCGCTTTAGGAATGACATCAAAATAAAGCCTTTTTGCTGTTTTAGGCTTTGAAAACATATAAAGCCCTAAACTCTCTGTTGGAGCATAAGTAAGCCATTCATCAATGGTTAAGCCATTTCCCTTGGATTTGGAAATTTTCTGCCCTTTCTCATCTAAAAAGAGCTCATAGTTGAATCCTTCTGGGGGGTTTCCACCTAATACTTTACAAATTTTAGAAGAAAGATTTGTGGAATCGATAAGGTCTTTTCCGGCCATTTCATAATCAATGCTAAGTGCTGTCCAACGCATTGCCCAATCTACCTTCCACTGACACTTAACTTTGCCCCCCGTAACCTCTGTTTCTATGGTTTCTCCTGTTTCTGGCTCAATATAAGTGACTGTACCTTTTTCAACATTACGCGCAATCATCGGTACCTGTAATACTTTTCCAGAAAAGGGAGAAATCGGTAGAAAGAGTGAATAGGTCGCTTGCCGTTCTTCACCTAATGTTGGTAAAATAATTGCCATAACCTTGTCATAACAGGCAAGGATTTTCAAAAGTGTTTCATCAAAACGACCAGAATTGTAATAATCCGTAGCACTTGCAAATTCATAATCAAAACCAAAACGATCAAGGAAAGCCCGTAACCGCGCATTATTCGCTGCCCCAAAAGAAGGATAATCATCTCCAAAAGGGTCGGGTACACGACTCAACGGTTGACCAAGATAATGTTCCATCCTTTCGCGATCAGGCACATTCTCAGGAACCTTGCGCAAACCATCCATATCATCAGAAAAACAAAGTAATTTTGTTTTTACTTTATTCTCCGTGAGAATATGAAATGCATGACGCACCATGGTTGTACGTGCAACTTCCCCAAAAGTTCCAATATGCGGTAAACCAGAAGGGCCATAACCTGTTTCAAATATCACATTGTCTGGATAACCCGTTTTTTCATATCGTTTGATAATCTTACGTGCTTCTTCAAATGGCCAAGTTCTCGATTGAGAAGCTGCATCTTTTAATTCAGGCGTAAGGTTGAGGGTATCACACTGATCACGCATCATTATTTATCCTAAAAATTACACTCTTTCAAAATAGGGTGTATGGTTCTTGAATTTATTCGTCAATAATAGCAAGCAAAAAGATGAAAATTTCTTTATACTCTTAAGTCACAATACAAAAACCGCCCTCGTTATAAACATGTTTTGTTCTGATAAAAATCAAAAACATTCAATATTATAAAGCAAAATTGACTTGTTTTGATTATCGAAGCCTTCATTGCTATTATTATCATGGGTTTTGCTTATTATATTTATTAGCGCAGAAGATAAGCTTCTAGTATTGAACGAAAGAACGGTAAAAACCAACAGAAAAATGCTTAAACTAGGCATTTCATACAAAAGCACTAATCCATATTACACTTGTCACCGTAATTTTCTATTTCTTTTCTTTATCACCTTGATGACGCATTGCTAATGTACGCAAACGTAGAGCATTTAATTTAATAAAACCAGTTGCATCTCTTTGATCATAAACACCTTGATCATCCTCGAAAGTTACCAACTCACTAGAATAAAGTGATTTTTTACTTTGGCGCCCTTCAATAATTACATTCCCCTTATAAAGCTTTAACGTGACTTCACCTTCAACATGTTCTTGAGATAAATCAATAGCTGCCTGCAACATCTTACGTTCCGGCGAAAACCAAAATCCATAATAAATGAGTTCTGCATAACGTGGCATCAATTCATCTTTCAAATGAGCTGCACCACGATCTAGTGTTAAAGATTCTATCGCTCTGTGAGCCGTCAAAAGAATGGTTCCACCTGGTGTTTCATAAATACCCCGCGATTTCATACCCACAAAGCGATTTTC
The DNA here is from genome assembly GCF_042196165.1 of Bartonella sp. AP20NXHL. Lineage (NCBI taxonomy): Bacteria > Pseudomonadati > Pseudomonadota > Alphaproteobacteria > Hyphomicrobiales > Bartonellaceae > Bartonella > Bartonella sp. AP20NXHL. The sequence continues at coordinate 188,387 of NZ_JBHIPV010000001.1, forward strand.
TACCAAATCTAACCGACCAATACCATTATCGCGCCCATAATGATTTAATTCTGCAAGTAAAGTTGCAGGAGATAAATTTTTTCCATTGATTGAAACAGCATCGCCTTTTTTAAAGCCAAGAGTAATTCTGGTTGCTTGATCTGGAGCATCTTCCGGCGAAAGAGTACGCATATGGACATATTCAGGAGCAGGAAGTGCTGGATCTTCTAAAATCTTTCCTTCTGATGAAGAATGCAATAAATTTGCATCCACTGAAAAAGGCGCTTCACCTTGCTTATCCTTTTCTACAGGAATTTGATGAATACGAGCAAATTCAAAGAGATCTGTCCGACTCTTAAAATCCCAATCACGCCATGGAGCAATAATCTTTATATCAGGATTAAGCGCATAAGCGGAAAGCTCAAAGCGTACCTGATCATTGCCTTTTCCTGTTGCCCCATGAGCAATGGCATCAGCCCCTGTTTCCTTAGCAATTTCAATAAGGCGTTTTGAAATAAGTGGACGTGCAATTGATGTTCCTAAAAGATAAGTCCCCTCATAAATGGTATTGGCTCGAAACATCGGAAAAACAAAATCACGCACAAATTCTTCACGCAAATCTTCAATATAAATTTCTTTAACACCTAGCATTTTAGCTTTACGACGAGCAAGTTCCAGCTCTTCCCCCTGCCCCAAATCTGCTGTAAAAGTTACAACTTCAACGCCTAGCGTACTTTGCAACCATTTAAGAATAATTGACGTATCCAATCCACCTGAATAAGCCAAAACAACTTTTCTAATATTTTGCCACTTTTTCATTTTAACGTTCTATATGAGCTACTTTTTTTATTTCTACCCAAAAATCAAAACGATACAAGAAATATAAAAATAAATTCTTTTTAAGCAACATTAAAAAGACGTAAAAAGCGTAAATAAAGGTGCCTCAAAGTATAAATAGTGAACACTGCTTAAAAATAAAAGGAGATTTACGTGTCATTTCTACCGGAGTGGTCTATTGTTGTACAATTTGCTTTAGCATCGTTGATTTTAGCACTTATTCCAGGACCAGATATGATGCTTTCTGTAGGACGAACCATTACACAAAGCAAAAAAGCTGGAATTATGTGCGCCTTGGGTAGTGCAACAGGGTTTGCCATTCAGGTTACCGCTGTAGCACTTGGCTTATCAGCGCTTATTTTTGCTGCACCACATACTTTTGTTCTTCTGAAAATTGTTGGCGCCTTTTATCTTTTATGGTTTTCCTTTCAAGCGTTACGGAGAAACCCCACTTTTTCCTTTGAACAGACATCTTCTAAATCTCAAAGCGCTAAACGTAATTATCTTGCTGGTATTGGAATTAATCTTCTCAATCCTAAAGTTATACTCTTTAACGCGACATTCTTACCACAATTTATCAATGCGAATGATCCTATGGCAACACAAAAATTGCTCTTTTTAGGACTCTCTTATATTCCTATTTCTTTTCCCATTACAATTGCAATCGTTTTTACAGCGCATAAACTTACCAAAACTCTCAAAAAGAACCCTCTTTATATTCGCTTTCTCGACTGGCTTATTGCTGGTACTTTTACCAGCTTTGCCCTCCATCTCCTTATCGTTACAAAACATTGATTTATATGTGTAATGTATCGCTTTTAATTTAAATAAAAAAACAAATATTATAAGATTTTTTCATTTCAAACCCGTTTATGTTGAATAAAACAATACCTTTCCTTTGTACATCACAAGCGAAGCTGGAGTTTTCGTATGGATAAAAACTGTCTAAGAAAAGAATAAAAATACCTCTTATGAACCATCTTAAGTGCCAAAAGCTGTTTACAACATTGGGAGCTAAAAAATAGAATGGTGGTATCAACTTACACCTTTATTAAACATAAAGGTGTAGGAGTACAGTACATTTCACAGAGCCTTTTTGTTATACTCTTCACAGGCATTGTCGTGATATAAAGAGTGCACTCAGAGATACCTAAAAAACATATCAATGGACAACACAATGGTATTTATATTTTAGATCCTCTGTTGTGCTTGTGAAGCGTGATCTTATTAAAGAACGTAATAAACAAAAGCATGAGGCAGTGCACCATCTCCACTTTTTAAAAGATATTACCGTAGATGCTTTTAAAAGACATAAAACCGAATTAAAGAGTATGATAATAAGGTAAAAATTAGTTACAATCCTTAAGACCTCATATTCCCTCTAAATTAGGCTTCCTTCTTATTTCAGAGATTATGCAAACAGACTATAGACAATATCTTACCCCATTTAGCATATAAAAGCTGAGACTGTTCGTCTAGCACTTATCTATCTTAATCTCTGTCTCACACATGCTATTATATGATGATTTACTGAAAAAAAGCATAGGCCTCGATATCGCTGAAAATTGCGTTAACTAATGACCAATGGCATTTTCAAGTCGTAACCGTTCAGATTTACGTAAGCGCTCTGAAGCTGATTTAAGCTGTCCACATGCAGCTAAAATATCGCGTCCACGCGGTATCCGAATAGGAGAAGCATAGCCCGCTTGATTAACGACATCAGCAAAACGCTCGATTTGCTCCCAATCAGAACACTGATAATTACTCCCTGGCCACGGATTAAAAGGGATTAAATTAATCTTAGCAGGAATCCCTTTCAATAACTGAATCAATCGCTTAGCATCATCTAAACTATCATTGATATCTTTCAGCATAACATATTCAAATGTGATTCGTTTTGCATTGGAAAGACCAGGATAATTACGGCAAGCCTCCATTAGTAAAGCAAGCGGATATTTTTTATTAATGGGAACAAGCATATCCCTTAGTGTATCGTGTACTGCGTGGAGTGAAATTGCTAACATAACACCAATTTCTTCTCCGGTTCGGATAATTCCAGGAACAACCCCACTAGTTGAAAGCGTAATTCGACGTTTTGATAAAGAAAGGCCATCGCCATCAGAGGCAATCAATAAAGCTTTTTTAACAGCTTCAAAATTATAAAGAGGTTCTCCCATTCCCATCATAACAATATTGGTAATTTTTCGTCCTTCAATGGGAACAATTGCTCCATCAGGGGTATTCTTATCAGGAAAATCACCCAAACAATCACGTGCAACCAATAGTTGTGCCAAAATCTCTTCTGCGGTCAGATTACGAACAAGCATCTGCGTTCCCGTATGGCAAAAAGAGCAGGTTAACGTACACCCTACTTGCGATGAAAGACATAAAGTACCACGTCCTTCTTCAGGGATATAAACCGTTTCAATTTCAACAGGTCTTCCAGCTCCACGTGCAGGAAAACGTAAAAGCCATTTACGTGTACCGTCTTTTGATATTTGTTCTCCAACAATTTCTGGACGCATAATGGAAAAATGACACTTAAGTGTTTCTTGCATTGCTTTAGAAATATTCAGCATCTCATCAAAATTTGAAACACCACGCACATAAAGCCAATGCCAAAGCTGACGCATACGCATACGCGTCTGATGCTCTGGTACACCAACTGTCTTTAAAGCTTGTATCATTTCATCTTGCGACAAACCAATTAAAGAGAGCTTAGAACTCTCCTTCACGACCACATTATCTTTTTTTCGTGCAAAACATGAACCAACTGGTCTAAGGTCATAGGAAATGGCCATTGCTTTCCAATTCACATCACTATTTTAGAAGTTATCGAAACCTTAATGGCACTTTTGAGCTGCGTTTAATGCAGCAGTGACCCCTTTTAAGGAATAAGTGTAGGTGGTATGCGTTCCTCTTTTTGATATCGCTTGCACTGTCATATTGTTTCCAGCACGTATAGCAGAAACAAGCTGCTTTTCTAGCTCTGATGACGCCAACCAAGCTGAGGAATCCTTCGTGAAAAAATTAAAGTCCTTATTTCCAATGGTCACTGTCACTCTCGATCCTTCTTGAAGCGTATAACCAGCCATAAACTGCGGTTCGAACGAAACAGGTGAATGAGAACGCTTGGTAATTAAGAAAAAATTATCACCATGATTAACCGTCGTTGGAAGAGCCTTCAAAGGTACCGATAACACATAGCAAATCGTATTTTGGGGCGATTTATAAGAATAGACCCCCCATGCTTCAAATTGATTTAAACGATTTGGCGTTTGTGCACATGCTGCCCCAGCTGTAACCAGAACCATTACAGATGCAGCAATAACAGTCTTTTCAAACATCTTTATTTAGCTCACTTCTTTAGTCTCTAACAAGATTCTCTTCATTGGAAAAATTCAAAAAAAACTCGATACTCATGTATCACTGTCCTAATTCTTCCAATAAGCAAAATATTTTCACACCAATTAAAATAGATCTCTACGTTTCATTGTGACCTTTTAGGTGTTACCAAAATATAAACTTCTTATTCAATAACCACATTAAAAAATAACATTTTCATTTTATGCTACTCATTTCGTTTTTGTATAAAAAACGATTTCTTTAAGCAATAGAACTTCAAAACGAGATGAAAATACACTACCACTCTGTTAAGAAATAAACTATACTCTTTAATATCACAAGAAATCTGCTGCAAAATTTTGCAAACACACCCTGACCTCCCCAAAAATTTCACAGCCTTGCGAATATCACTTCTCGACTTCACACATTCAATACATTTATGTTCGTAAATACCTCACCTTTTATCCATTATAGTGCATTCATACTTCGTATTCAACATCGTTCCCATATCGCCTTTTCATAATCTTCAAAATATCTTAAAAAAATAATAGACTATTATCACTACATTGGTCATGAAACATAAAGTACTAGATTTTGTCTCAACAACTACATGTAACTTTGTTTCTTTTGCTCCTATTAACTCTTCCTATATATTTCATCTCCAATTTTAAGTTCTAAAGTGATTCTAGTAGCTTATAATAGCTTAAACATATTATTTTAAATGTATTAGACAATTCCTTTCTTCCTGTTACCAAAAATGTTTTAAGAATTTTTTGACAAGTTCTCTTATCTTATTTCTCAGTAATTTATAACAAGAAATATAAAACTTTTTTCTATAGAAGTTCTAACATTACCGTTTTTTAAACAACATTTTAATCAATTAAAGACACTTGAATAAATCTTCTTATGCATAAAAACTCTTTCACCCAACCTAAAGGTATAGTTTTCATTCTTACCGTACAAAATTATTTTTTAGTATGAGCTTTATACAACAGCTGACATCTAAATCATACTTAATCACACTTTGCCAGCTTCCAATATTGCTACAGCCCTTGGCATTTGAGACGGTTCATAAGAAGCATTTTTACTCCTTGTCTTATACAGTCTTATCCACACGGCTTTCCTTAATTGTAATCGTGTAAGTGAATGGTTTTGATTGATTCAACATAAATAGGTTCGGCATGAGGGAATCTTATGATATTCGGATATCTCATTCAACATGTAAAACAGTAAATTATCTTTATAAATCAATATATTGACACACACAGGATACAATATCCCCTATTTTCTACTTGAATCTTAATAATATTATCCCTAAGTACCAAAATTTAATTTACAAAAAAATTCAATGCACGAATAAACTTTTCTATTGATTTCTTCCCCACCCTCAGAGGGTGAAGATTTTTAACCCAATTTGGTGTATAAGAAGTTTGGATTCTTGTTGAGTCGAGTTCCCCTTGCCTTTCCACTCATGTGATTCACTTAACTAAAGGCTCTACAGACAAATCCTGCTTAAAAATATTTACCACGCACTCTAAAAGCACTTAATATATCAAGAAGATTTCCAGAATTTATCTCACCACACCTCAAATGATAGTGTTTTTACAGTATAACAGGATAAAAGAATCCATGAACATAATAATTAGGTGCTTTAATATACGAGAACAAGAAAGGACAACTCCTTCGTTTTTGTTGCTTGCTCTTTAAAAAGAAGGTTCACTTAGAAATGATTTTTTTTAAATCTCATGACATAACCTTTTGTTATTAGTCTTAAGATGCAAATTATATTATTTCCTACGCTCTGTGGTGCATACCTCGCAATTTATACGCTCATAATACCTTTTAAGCTGCATTTGATTCTGAAGTTTGAATCAATAAAGCATAAAGCGCATTGGCATTATGCGTATTGCGCAACTTTTGCACAACATCAGCATGGCGCAAAACACGTGCAATCTGAGATAAAGCTTTTAAGTGATCTGCACCAGCATTTTCAGGTGCCAAAAGGAGAAAAACGAGATCTATAGGTTCGTCATCGAGAGCTTCAAAATCAACAGGACTTTCAAGACGTGCAAATATACCAACAATCCGATCAATATCAGGTAATTTCCCATGAGGAATCGCAATACCACCACCCAAACCCGTTGAACCAAGCTTCTCGCGTTGCAAAACAACATCAAAAATTACATGCTCACTAAGACCTGTCAGCTTAGAAGCCTTTTCGGCTAAAATTTGTAGAACTTGTTTTTTCGAATTAGCCTTAAGAGCCGGAATGATCGCTTCCGGTGCTATTAACTCACTCAAATTCATACTTTAATTTTCCTCTTACACGCTCAAATGCTCATCAATAAACCTATAAACGGTATAGATACTTAATGTTCTTTCACTTTTCGCAACATCGCATGTGTTTTTATTTTTCAATTTATAACGGATGATAACTCAATACATGTCATATCACTTTTAACACAACAATAAATAGTATTTAGCTCCTCATTAATGGCATGAGAAAACAAAGAAATGAAGTTGTTCATAAAGTTAATTTCCTTACGACTCTAGAAAAGGTCATTATTCATAAATTTATTAAACTTGTCATAAGAATTGATGTATAATTCGCTATCAGAGTTTTTCTTTCCTTAAAAATGATCCCTTAAATTAAGATGAAAAGCATACTGAGCAAAATGGACCTTTACTTTGAAAATTACTGTATAGCTTGAATACCGCCTTATAACAAGAATATAAAGGTTTTTAGAGATTTAATGGTTATTTTAAAAGATTTATAGATTTAGCCTGATATCTGTAGTCAAGCTCCTATTTTTTAATAGGGCCATATAAACCAATAAAATACGACAACTCCTATTGAATAACCGGCGCTCCTATTAAAATACCTAAACCAGCATCATCGATATATTACAGAGAAAAATATGATAAACATCTCTTACCTTTCAATAACACACGCATTTATTGAGAGTTTCATTTATCACTCATTATCACGTTAATCTAGTGATATCTTTTCTATGATACAATCATGAGTAAGCTAAACTTATAAAAAAACAAACTGACTCTTTAATGATGAAGCTTTTTTCACCACTCAATAAAAACATTCTAAGGTTATAGTCATAAAAGAAGTTTTGGCATAAATAAGGAGATTTTCAGTAATAATGTTTGGTTAAACTTAAATGGAAACTCGTGAAAGCTGTAAAATCAAAGAGAAAACTGATTTCCTAAATAAATTCTGCGTACATCAACGTTGTTGATAATATCGTTAGGACAACCGTGAACTAACACCCGCCCTGTATGAATAATATAAGCGCGGTCGACAAGCCCTAATGTCTCACGCACATTATGATCCGTTATTAAAACACCAATGCCACGCTTCGTTAAATGACGAATAAGTTGTTGAATATCGAAAATAGCGATAGGATCAATTCCTGCAAATGGTTCATCAAGTAACATAAAATGGGGACGAGAAGCTAAAGCGCGCGCAATTTCAAGTCGCCGACGTTCACCTCCAGATAACGAAAGTGCAGACATTTTACGTAAATGATCAATTTTAAATTCATGTAAAAGGCTATCTAACTCTTCACGCTGTTTAAGGCGATCTTTTTCAACGACCTCTAAAACAGCTTTAATGTTATTTTCTACTGAAAGACCACGAAAAATAGACGCTTCCTGTGGAAGATATCCAATACCTAAACGCGCACGTCGATACATCGGAAGATGCGTAATATCAAATCCATCAATTTTAATGGATCCTCCATCAGATTTTATAAGCCCCGTAACCATATAAAAACAAGTTGTTTTACCTGCCCCATTGGGCCCTAAAATGCCAACGGCTTCTCCCGTACGAATGCCAAAAGAAACACCATTAACAGTTCGCCTTCCTCGATAAACTTTAATCAAATTACTGGCAATCAAGGTCCCTTTTAAGGGGTTTTTTGAAGCTTCACTTTCAAGATTATACCTATCGGTCTGTTTTTTTATTTTGATTCCAAACATGAAATCTTAATGACCATTCTTTTGATTTTGTTTTAAAATAATAGAAACACGACCTTTTTTCTTAGGTGTCTCACAACCTTCTAAAAAAGCCTTTCCGCTTTCCATATTTGCCGTTAGTTTGCACCCCGTTGCCACATTGTCACCATCAGTTAACACAACATGATTCCCTGTCAAACTCATCATTTTTGACTTTCCATCAAAAACGCCTTTATCACCCGTAGCAACTTGCGTAGCAATTTTTATATAAACTTTTCCTAAAGCTTCCATTTTTTGTATACTCGACGAACCAAATAAAGAAACAGATGATGCCTTTGTATTTTCCTGATTTTTATCAATTTCTTTATATGCTTTATCGTAGTAAACAACTAATTCTGCCGTTCTTAAAAGACGTTCACCTTGCACCACTGAAACATCACCCTTAAAAAGCGCTATCCCTTCTTTATCACGTATTTCCAAAGAATCTGCATGAAGTTCTACTGGTTCTTTATCGCTTGATAGACTTATTCCAAAATGGGCCACTTCAGCATATCCTAAAACTGCTCCTCCTCCTAACATTCCCATGCTAAAAGCCAACATCACACCTATCCATCTTTTGTACGATTTCATTATTTCAATTCTTTTGTTTGTATATACACATACTTCTCTTTATAAATATCCTTTAAAGATTTGTATTGATATTGCGTTATTGCTTTTGAAGCACTAAATGCACTCCACCATGGAAATACATGTTTTTTCCTTTTTCTCGAATTTGTAAGGCGTTTGCGGCAAGATGAAAACCGGCTTGCTGAATATTAACACGTTGATCTGTTTTTAACTGTCCCTCGGATAAGTTAATACTAGCTGACATAAATTGTACCATCATCCCATCATTCGTCGTAATGGTGAATGGCTTGTCCAACTGTAAAAAACCATTAATGTTATCGTAAACCCCCCCTTGTGCTGCGAGAAAAATCTGTCTTTGTTGGCCCATAAATGCTCTAGCTGTAATGTTTTGCAACCCAATCATTCCAGCGTGTGTATGGTCTTGAAATGCCTTTTCTGCTTTAAGCCAATAAGGTTCATGAGCACGCGTATACCCTTCTAATTTTGGATTGAGCATCGTCAAATTCATCACGCCACTTTCTCCATTGTTCAAAGGCATAGAATCAGAAGTAATGGGAACCAAGAAAAACGTAAACCAGCAAAAAACCAGCGCTGAAATCAACGCTAAGAGAGGTAAAAAGATTTTTAATATGCTAATGCGACGCGAATGACGGGATGCTTTTTTTAAAACATCTCCACAAGATGATTGCGTTGAAAAGGCTTCATAATGATTGTGTACGGACATACTCTCCTGATCTCTTAAATACTCCGCATTTTTAATCTGTATAACCTTTATAGAAGGTATTTTCAAATTTTGTTTCTTGCAATTTGTTTTTTCTTGATTTTATTTTGCTTTTATCCGTTTATATATTGTAATATGCATTGGAGTGCACAATTACAAAATTTTTTTGTGTGAAAGTGAGGCTATTGTGGTAAAATCAGAGCTTGTGCAAATTATCGCTCGTCATAACCCGCATCTTTTTCAACGGGATGTGGAGAATATTGTAAACGCTATTTTTGAGGAAATTGCAACAGCACTTGCAAATGGCAATCGCGTTGAACTTCGTGGATTTGGAGCTTTTTCTGTAAAAAGCCGTTCAGCCCGTAATGGACGTAATCCACGAACAGGTGAAGCTGTTTCTGTTGAAGAAAAGTGGATTCCTTTTTTTAAAACTGGCAAGGATTTACGCGACCGTCTTAATCAGTGAGAAACTTATGATAATTAAACGTATTCTTCTAACAAGTATCGGTGTGATTCTCGCAGCGGTTTTGATTGTTTTTATCGTGGCTAATCGTCAAATGGTTCCGTTAACCCTTGATCCTTTTCGAGCAAATCCTGAAAGTTTTACTTATCATGCTCCCCTCTTTATATGGCTCTTTATTTTCTTTGGTTTTGGTATTTTATTAGGAAATCTGATAAGTTGGTTTTCCTATCACAAATACAAAAAAGCTCTCAAAAAAAGTAAAGCCGAGATTGAAAAATTGAAAACATCTATCACAAATCTGGTGTAATGGTATTTAAATGAAATCTTTTCTCTTTAGTATTTTATATTCAGTACAGAGTTAAAAGTGCTCTTTTTCTTTTTTTATACATGTTTTAATTGACTTTAGCTTTTTTGCACTTTTACGAAACATTTAAGAGCTTTATAATATCTTTTTATACCTCATATACCGTGATACAAAACATGCCCGCACAATACTTTCAATCCTCCCATAACAATAGATATCCGCAGGAAAAGTTGCCCCTTATTTTAGAAACGGGTATAAGCGAAAACTATGCTCTCATTGATTCTGGTCATGGACAAAAATTAGAACGTTATGGAGCTTACCGCATTATTCGACCAGAAGGTCAAGCACTATGGAAACCCGCTTTACCTCAACAACAATGGGCTGATGTTGATGCTATTTTCACAGGAAACCTTGATGAAGAAGGGGTTGGGCGTTGGCATTTTCCTAAAAAGCCACTTGATGAAACATGGGCTCTTGCTTGGAATGGATTGTCTTTTCTAGGCCGTTTTACTTCCTTTCGTCATGTGGGGGTTTTTCCTGAACAAGATGCCCATTGGCGCTCTATGGAAGAACAAATTGTTCAAGCCAAACGCCCTATAAAATTGTTGAATCTTTTTGGCTATACAGGTATTGCCTCTTTGATTGGAGCACGAGCGGGTGCGAATGTTACCCATGTTGATGCTTCTAAAAAAGCCATTGCGTGGGCAAAAGCTAATCAAGAAAGAGCAGGATTACCAGATCATTCTATTCGCTGGATTTGCGATGATGCTATGAAATTTGTCGAGCGTGAACTGCGTCGTAAAAAAAGCTATGATATGATTCTTCTTGATCCCCCTGCTTATGGGCGTGGACCCCATGGTGAAATTTGGCAACTGTTTGATCATTTACCCGCCATGATCACAAATTGTCGTAAACTTCTCTCTGATAAACCGCTCTCTGTTGTCCTTACAGCTTATTCTATTCGTGCTTCCTTCTTTGCACTTCATGCTTTAATGCGTGATGCATTTGTAAATCTTGGTGGTACGGTCGAATCAGGAGAACTCATTTTGCGTGAAGAAGTTGCAGGACGTGCTCTTTCTACTTCTCTTTTTAGCCGTTGGATTGCTTGAATATGTGTAGACCCAAAACTGGTAGAGTGAAAGAAATTACCTCTCTTAGCAACCCCATCATAAAAGATCTTAAAGCACTTAGCCAAAAGAAAAACCGTAATAGAGAAAGTCTTTTCATGGCAGAAGGATTGAAATTGGTCATTGATGCTCTCAATCTTGGCTGGACAATACAGACGCTTATTTTTTCTAAAAGTAAAATCGGTAATGCTACTATCGAAAATACTGCCGCACGTGCTGTAGCCAACGGTGGTTTTGTTATTAAAGCCTCACAAAAAGTTATGGAATCACTTACCCGACGCGATAACCCACAAACAGTTATTGGTATTTTCAAGCAAAAATGGCACTCTTTTGAAATGATAAAAGGACAGATTAAAGATGTTTACATCGCGCTTGATCGTGTGCGTGATCCTGGAAACCTTGGTACCATTATTCGAACCGCTGATGCTGTAGGTGCTAAAGGTGTTATTTTAATTGGTGAAACAACAGACCCTTTCTCGCCTGAAACGGTCCGTGCAACCATGGGATCTATTTTCTCTGTACCACTTTATCGTTTTGATGAAAGCGCCTTTTTAAACTGGTCTTCTCACTTTAAAGGTATGATCGTTGGAACACACCTCAAAGGATCTCTGGATTATCGCACACTTGACTTCAAAAATGGCCCTATTATCCTTTTAATGGGGAATGAAAAACAGGGATTATCAGATCTTCTTACGAATCGGTGTGATAAACTTACGCGTATTCCACAAAGCGGACGAGCAGACTCGCTTAATCTAGCTGTAGCAACAGCTGTTATGCTTTATGAAATCCGTCGCCCCTATTTAATACTGGAACCATGTGAGGAAAAACATGATTCGTAAATCACTCCCTTTTCTTCTCTTGGGCTTGGCTTTTACAGTAGTACTTGATCAAGCTGTCAAATACTGGGTTATGCACAATATGCCTTTAGGAACAGAAATTTCGCTTATTCCTTTTCTTTCCCTTTATCATGTGCGCAATTCTGGCATTGCATTTTCGTTTTTTTCTTCCTTTTCTCAGTGGGGAATCATCGCCATCACGATCATTGTGATTATCTTCCTTCTATGGTTATGGAAAAATACTGAATATAATAAGTATTTAATGCGCTTTGGCCTTATTTTTATTATTGGAGGAGCCATCGGCAATCTCATTGATCGTATTCGCTTTCATCATGTCACTGATTATATACTTTTTCATATTGATGATATTTTTTATTTTGCTATTTTCAACCTTGCAGATAGTTTTATCACTCTCGGTGTTATTGCCATCCTTATTGAAGAATTGCGTACTTGGATGAAAGGAAGGCGTCATTCCAATAGTACATCTCCTCATTGATATGTTCATTGCCTTAGAAAACAGAGAGCTTTGATCATCACAAGTCTGATTACGCATTGATTTCTCTTAATCAATTCTTGTTGCTCGTCATTTCACGTGTTTCTCTTCATGGGACGATAAGATCTTACTTTCTTTTCAACTTCACATTTCTACACTTAGTTAGTGCAAAAGAAATGAACTCAAATAGAAATCAATATTTTTTATCCATGTGTCCTACATCATAATTTTTGAGGAGATATTTCACAGCATTTAAAGTTCCATTTATTTAATTAGAACAATTGCTTTTCGTATGTTTTTTAGTTTTTACAGATATCGCTTTTACAGAGCTTTTCTTAAGTGCTTCGTTTAAAAACTCTCCTTTTTTATTTTATATATTGTTTAATAAAAAACATTTTTTCAACTATTTTCAATGGTACCTTGTTAAAGCAACATATTGATTATAAATATAAATTACCTTTTTTCATATTGAATAAAAGCCCTTAATAGCCTAAATCTCTTTTATTTGGAATCTGTTCATGTTGAATCCATAAAAACCCTGTCTCTTGCAAGACACAAGCAAGTTAATAATCTTGATTGATTTAATATGAACAGATTTGAAACCAGAGAAGCTTGCGATATTCAGAGTATCATTTAGCATTCAAAAAGACAATTTATCATTATACATCAATATATTATATAAAAATCCAATTCAATAGCTCTTATAACCGTGCAAAACAGATGCAATATTGGAGGTTGAAAATAGTGTGATGATACTTGCCGCTCTTCTCATAAACGCAAAAATAGTGAATATTTTATAAGGGATTGTATTACATAGTTTCTGTGAAAATAGAAAAGTTTTTAAGTATAGTCTTTTTATCTTGCAAAAATATGGCAAAAAATGGAAATATTTTTTATTAAAATGAACTATTTCCTTACCAATTTGTAAGGTTCCTTCTTCATATAAATCTCTTGTAATTTTTAAATAAATCTCCATAATAAGAGCATATATGCTGGAATTCTGTCAGTGATTCTTAAGGGTTTTTGTATTTGCCCAATTAAGGCTTATACCAAGCTTATCTGTGTAATGACAGAGACACTTTTAAAGCCCTATACCTGACAGAACATATGCTAAAGGATTTTATATTATGGCTAATTTTAAAGATTTACGTTCGGCACCTGCTTCTCATGCCGATGCATCAATTGATCAGGGATTACGCGACTATATGTTGGGTGTCTACAATGCAATGGCCATTGGTTTGCTTATTACAGCTGCTGCCGCTTATGCAATTGTATCATTAGCAACGACAACAGATATGAGCCAAGCAGCAGCTCAAATCAATAGCAGTGTTTATCTAACACCACTTGGAGTAACATTTTATACATCGCCATTCTCTTATATTGTTATGTTTGCACCACTCATAGCAGTCTTATTCCTCAGTTTTAAAATTAATACATTGAGCACAAATGCTGCTCGTAGTCTCTTTTTTGGTTATGCTGCTCTGGTTGGTCTTTCACTGTCTTCAATCGTTTTGCGCTATACGACAGAAAGTGTTGTGCAAACCTTTGTCATTTCCGCCGCAACTTTTGGAGCTCTTTCACTTTATGGATACACAACAAAGCGTGATCTCACAGCAATCGGTTCCTTCTTATTCATCGGATTGATCGGCTTGTTTCTCTCCATGATTGTGAACATTTTTCTTGGATCAAGCGCTTTGCAGTTTGCTATCTCTGTGATTGGTGTTTTTATCTTTGCTGGTTTAACAGCCTACGATACCCAGAGCATTAAGTTGATGTATTATGAAGGAGATGAAAGCGATACCAGAGGACGTAAAGTTATTATGGGCGCGTTGAATCTTTATCTTGATTTCATCAATATGTTTGTCTTCTTGCTACAGTTTCTTGGCTCAAACCGTGATTGATTGCAAAAATCATAACTTAATTAAAGAACCTTGTTTCTAAAAGAGACAAGGTTCTTTTGTTTTTAGTGTAAGTCTTTACCCTTGGCCTCTTAGGGACTATTCTTTTCGTAAAATGACAAAAATACCTTATAAGCAAAAATTCCCTTGGTTTACCGGTTTTATCCAACAAAAACTCCACAGCTCCCTTTTTAATGCAATTCACAGCCGCTCTCATCATCAATCAAACATCATCAATCAAAATAGTAATTATGATCTGACCGTTGCTTCCTATAATGTGCATAAATGTGTAGGTGTTGATAAAATTTTTAATCCTACAAGAATTGTCCGTGTTATTACTGAATTACAAGTTGATATTCTTGCTCTTCAAGAAGCAGATAAACGTTTTGGGGAACGCATTGGTTTGATTAATCTTCAGCTATTAAAAGCTGAAACCGGTTTGATTCCTGTACCTCTTAATACTATGTCACCTCATGGCCATGGTTGGCATGGGAATGCTCTTTTTTTGCGAAAGGGATATGTACGTGATACTTTACAAGTCACTCTTCCTAGTATTGAACCACGTGGGGCTGTAGTTGTAGAGTTGGAAATGGAAGCAGGCCCTATTCGTATTATTGCGGCTCATTTTGGCTTATTACGTTACTCTCGTAAACAACAAACAAAAATGCTCCTTGAAATTTTCCAAAAACGCCCCCTTATGCCTACACTCCTTATAGGAGATTTTAATGAATGGCGGATGGGAAAAGGCTCATCTTTAAATCATTTTTCTCCCTATTTTGATAGCACTTTTGAAGTTGTACCAAGCTTTCCCTCTCGCTTTCCTTTTTTAGCCCTTGATAGAGTTTTTTCTTTTCCCCACCAATTGGTAACAAGTATTGAAAATCATCATTCACCGCTTGCACGCATTGCTTCAGATCATTTGCCTATCAAAGCCTATCTTAATCTTTCTAACGCAATCAACATTCTTAAAAATAAATAAAAAAATTAATGTGCCTCATCCCAATTTTGAGCCGTCATGACTTTTACTTCAAGCGGTACAGATAAAGATAGAACCGGTATTGTAGCATTTTCCATAACATTTTTAACAACAGTCATGGTTTTTTTACTTTCTTCTTCTGGTACTTCAAAAATCAGTTCATCATGCACTTGCAGCAACATTTTTGCTGATAGTTTTTCTTCTTTTAAAGCATCTTCCATATGTATCATAGCGCGGCGAATAATATCGGCCGCAGAACCTTGAATTGGAGCATTGATAGCTGCTCGCTCATTAAGAGAACGAATTTTTACATTCTTTGCTTTTATTTCTGGATAATGGATACGACGTCCAAAGATTGTTTCTACATAACCATTTTCACGTGCAAAGATTTTAGTTTTCTCCATATAATCTTTAATTCCTGGAAATCTTTCAAAATACAGTTGAATATAACGACCCGCTTCTTGGCGTGAAATTCCCAATTGATTAGCTAATCCAAAAGCTGAAATACCATAAATAATACCAAAATTAATCGCTTTTGCACGCCGTCGTATATCTGAATGCATTCCTTCTATCGCAACACCAAACATTTGTGATGCCGTTATAGCGTGAATATCATGCCCTTTAGCAAAAGCTTCTTTTAATGCTTTTATATCCGCAATATGTGCAAGAATGCGCAACTCAATCTGACTATAATCAGCAGAAAGTAACACACGTCCTTTGGGAGCAATAAAAGCTGTTCGGATTTTACGCCCTTCAGCAGTTCGCACTGGAATATTTTGCAAATTTGGCTCTGATGATGATAACCGACCTGTTGATGTTATTGCCAAAGAATAATTCGTGTGAACTCGCCCTGTTTTTGAAAAAATATAAGAAGGCAAGGCATCTGTATAGGTAGATTTTAGCTTTGCAAGTTGACGCCACTCAATAATTTTACGCGGTAAAATATGACCTTCAGCAGCCAACTCTTCTAAAGTCTGTGCAGAAGTTGACCATTGTCCACCCTTAGTTTTGGCGCCTCCAGGCAATCCCATTTTGCCAAAAAGGATATCCCCTAATTGCTTTGGCGAAGCAATATTAAACTTTTCATCAGCTTGTTTGTAAATTTCCTCTTCTAGAATCAAAGCAGCTTGTGCCAACTCTCCGGAAAGACGCAATAAAATCTGCCTATCAATAAGAATCCCCCGTTCTTCCATTCTTGCAAGAACTTTTACAAGGGGTCGATCAAGACGCTCATAAATTTTTGTCATCCCACGAGCAACAAGTTGTGGTTTCAATACTTGCCAAAGGCGTAGCTTTATATCAGCATCTTCCGCCGCATAAAGGGTTGCTTGTTTTAAATCTACTTGTGCAAAAGAAGTAATTTTTTTTCCGTTATGCGTTAAATCTTTATAGGCAATTGGTTTATGCTCAAGCCAACGTTCAGACAAATCATCCATATTATGGGTTAAAGTTCCAGCATCAAAAGCATATGATAAAAGCATGGTGTCGTCAAAAGAGCTTATCATAATGTCGTATTGCTTCATCACCAACCAATCATATTTTATATTATGACCAATTTTTAACACCGCTGAATCTTCTAATATCGGTTTTAAAAGTGCTAAAGCTTTTCGGGCCTCAATCTGTGAGGCAATGCGCCCGCCCCTCAAAAGGTCCTCTTCTCCTTCATCAAAATGTTCAAGAGGTATATAAGCTGCTTTTTCCGGCTGTAATGCGAGTGAAAAACCAACAAGCTTTGCTTGCATCGGATCAAGAGATGTTGTTTTAGTATCAAAAGCGAAAAAACCCTGCTCCTGTGCTTGTGATAACCACTCTTTTAAAATTTTCTCATCAAGAATTGTTGTATAAGCAGCTCTTGTAATTTTTTGAGTCAGCGCTTGATCTTTACGTTTTTGTGCAAAAACTTGTGGAGAATTTTCAGAAAAACTATGAAGAGATGCGTGCTCAGTATTCTTGATCTCAGAATCATGCCTGGGGCTTAGTTTTTCCCATTCAACATCTATATCAAGTGCGTCAATAACAGCTGCATCGCATGACGTTGCCTCTGCCACGCGACGCGTTAATGTTGAAAACTCCATCGCTTTCAAAAAAGCAATTAAACGTGGACCATCTTGTGGCTCCAAAACAAAATCATCTAAATCATTATCTATAGGAACATCTGTTTTAAGCCTGACAAGTTCACGAGACATTTTAACTTGTTCTCTATAAGCTTGAATGTTTTCACGCCGTTTTGTTTGTTTAATTTCTGTTACGCGTTGCAATAAAAGATCAAGGGAACCAAATTCATTTAATAACTGAGCTGCAGTTTTTGGACCAATGCCTGGAATACCCGGTACATTATCTGTTGAATCTCCAATTAATGCTTGTAAATCAATCATTTTTTCAGGCGCAACACCCCATTTTTCTATAACTTCTGAGATACCTATATGCTTATCTTTCATTCCATCATACAAAGATACATGCGTATTTACGAGTTGCATAAGATCCTTATCAGAAGAAATAATGGTTGTTTTTGCCCCAACCTTTGTTGCAAATTTTGTATAGGTAGCAATTAAATCATCCGCTTCAAAGCCTTCCTTTTCAATACAAGGCAAATTAAAAGCCTTCGTTGCTTGGCGTATTAGCGCGAATTGAGGAATTAGATCTTCAGGAGGTTCAGCGCGATTCGCTTTATATTCAGGATAAATTTGTTTCCGAAAAGTATCAGATGAATAATCAAAAATAACAGCAAAATGTGTTGGAACAACACCCGTAGCTGTATTACGAGCATCACATAGTAATTTCCATAACATATTGCAAAAACCAGCTACTGCTCCTACAGGAAGTCCATCCTTTTTACGTTTTAAAGGCGGCAAAGCATAATAAGCACGAAAAACATAGCCTGATCCGTCAACCAAAAAAAGATGATCTGCTGCTTTCATTACAATTTTTTCTCCATTTCAGCTAAAAAAACAATTTGTCCTTATATATTTTTTCACTTTGCCTCTAAAAAGCCATTTTTTCTTTTCATAAGACATGAAGTCGTTGCACTTTATATTAAGTACCTAGAGCTTTTCTTTGCTGTTACAGGATTAATAGCTTTCATTTTGCTCCTCCTATGATAGCTGAGGTACGATGTAGCGACAGGGTCGTTGTGGTGTTCCCCTCCCCACAACGACCGTTTTTTTTGACATCGATATTCTTTAATTTCAATCGTGACTTTTTTAGAGAAAAGATGATGTTATTCATGAATTTTGAAATTATTCCACAGAGCTTTTTCACCCATTTTGTAGATAAAATCAGCGTGTAACTTTTTTTCTTGCGTACTCAATCTTGAAGGTAAAGCCTGTGGGCGAATTTTAACGGCATAAGATGTATCTTTATCATTCTGGATATGTTCATCAACACCCCTTCTGTTATCAAAACCCAATACACCTTGTTTTCCACCGATAAGCTCAATATAAACATCGGCTAGAATCTCTGCATCAAGCAAAGCACCATGAAGAACACGATGGCTGTTATCAATTCCAAAACGTTTGCATAAAATATCAAGAGAATTAGGACCCATAGGAAATTTACGCCGCGCCATAGCCAGTGTATCAAGAATATTATCAACACTGATAAGCGGTTTGTTGACACGTTTTAATTCTGCATTAATAAAACCAATATCAAAACTCGCATTATGCGCAATCATTGTCGCGTCTTTGATAAATTCTAAAAACTCATCAACAATATCACTAAAACTTTTCTCGTTTTTTAGGCGTTCATTGGTTAATCCGTGAATTGCTACAACTTCATCAGGAATAATAACGCCTTCAGGGTTTAAATAAACATGAAATTGGCGTCCTGTGAGATAACGATCAACCATTTCTACACAACCAATTTCGATTATGCGATCTTTTTCTTTATCTAAACCTGTTGTTTCTGTATCAAAAATAATTTCCCGCATAACTTCAATTCTTTAGTTTTTTTATTACATCAAAAACCTGTTGACGTGTATTCTCTAAATCTTTCCCTGTATCAATAATAAAATCAGCACGTTCTCGTTTTTTTTCATCTGGCATTTGTTGAGCATTGATAAAGGCAAATTTTTTCTCATTCATACCTTGGCGAATCATGACACGTTCTTTTTGTATTTCTGGTGGAGCAGAAACAACAATAACGCTATCCACACGACTTTCACCATTTTTTTCAAACAAAAGTGGAATATCAAGAATAACGAATTTTTTCCCTTGTTCACGCGCTATATCAATAAATACCCTTTCTTTTTCTTGCACCAAAGGATGAATTATTTTTTCTAATGTTTGTAATTTTTCTTTATCATCAATCAAAATTTCAGAAAGTTTCAAACGGTTAACTTCACCGTTTTCAACAACACCAGGAAAAATACGCTCTATGAATGACAAAGCTGGCTCACTTTTATAAAGCTGTTTTACTGCTTCATCAGCACTAAAAACAGAAATACCCGCTTGCTTGAAAAAATCAGCAACTGTTGATTTTCCCATAGCAATTGATCCCGTTAATCCTATGATCTTCATTCTCTTTTTTCACTCATATCCTCTAAAATAGCTGTCCGTAAAGCTTTTGTTACCTGTGGTCTTATTCCAAACCACTGTTCAAACCCTATAACAGCCTGATGTAGAAGCATCCCAAGTCCATTAACCGTCTTGAGATCACAAGCCTTTGCCTGTTGTAAAAAAGGAGTTATCAATGGTGTATAAATAATATCTGTTACTAACGCCGTTTTTTTTGCTTTATGAAAATCGCAAAAAAAAGAATCACTTTTTTCTTCTGGATTTTTTATACCAATAGAGGTTGTATTAACAATCAAATCAGCTTGATGAAGTATTTCATGGATTTTATGCCAATCGTAAACTTTAATGATTTTTCCAAAATGCTGAGCTAAATTATCAGCACGTTGTTTTGTACGGTTAATCAGATAAATCTGTTCAAATCCGCGTTTTTTTAAGGCATATATGATAGCGCGTGCGGCACCACCTGCTCCAAAAACAAGAGCTGTTTCCCCTCCCCAATCAGATGCAAAATCATCAAGATTAGCGCTAAAACCATAGGCATCGCTATTCGTGGCACAAAGCTTATCTCCTTCATACCAAAGTGTATTAACAGCACCAATCATTGTTGCTCTCTCATCTTTATAATCTGCTAAACGAAAAGCTTCCTGTTTATAAGGTAAAGTAACATTTCCTCCACAAAAGCCTATTTTTTGTAAAGACGCAATAAAATGACTGAATTCTTCAGATGTTACTTCTTGTGCAAGATATTCTCCTTGTAAACCATATTGTTTAAGCCAAAAATTGTGAATTTTTGGCGATCTTGAATGATGAATTGGAGAACCAACAACAAAAGCACGCGGATAATTTGTTTTTTTTATTGTTAAGTCAACCATCAATAATTCCTAAGTGGCGCAGTTTTATGAGTAGAGGCAGTAAAGGTAAACCAACAATGGTAAAAAAATCTCCTTCAATTTTTTCAAAGAGATGAATTCCTTCTCCTTCAATTTGATATACTCCCACGCTGTTTAAAACATCTTTTCCTACGCGTGCTAAATAACGTTCAATAAATTCTGATGAGAGTAAACGAACGGACATATGTGCACTAAAAGCTTCAACCCAAATTTTTTGACCATTTTTAAATAAAGCTACCGCACTATGAAGAGAATGGGTTTTTCCTGATAATTCACATAAACGTTGATGTGCTTCTTTAATATTTGTTGCTTTGTGAAAAACTTGACCTTCAAAATCAAGAACTTGATCACAACCAATAACGAAAGCATCAGGAAAACGATCTGAAACATTTTTTGCTTTTGCGCTCGCAAGAAAACAGCTGAGTTCTTTAGGTGTTTTTTCTTTTGCTTTTTTTTCTACTTCTCTTTCATCAAAAGAAGCTCCTTCAATGGAAAAATTTAAGCCTGTTTTTTTTAATAATTTTGCACGATAAAAACTAAGAGATGCTAATATTAACGTATCTGCGTTCATGAGAATTTTCTCTCATTTCCTTCACGAAATCGTGATAACAGTTCAAATATTGCAGCAGCAGTTTCTTCAATAGAACGTCTTGTGACATCAATAATAGGCCAACCAAAACGTTCGCAAATGCGTTTTGCATAGATTAATTCTTCAGCTATGTTGATACGATTTGTATAATTATCAAGAGCAAAACTTTCTCCCAAATCTCGATTTTGGCGGATATGTGAGATTCTTTCAGCTGAAGCAATTAAACCAATAATTAAAGAATTTTTTGCCTCTAAAAGGGATTCTGGCAAATCAATATTAGGAATAAGAGGAATATTAGCCGTTTTTATTCCGCGATTTGCTAAATAGATACTTGTTGGCGTTTTAGAGGTTCTTGAAATTCCCACAAGAATCACATCTGCTTCGGATAAGCTACTGGAAGACTGTCCATCATCATGCTCTATTGTAAAATCCAGTGCCTCAATACGGCGAAAATAATCCGCATTAAGATCATGTTGTGCGCTCGCACGTAAATGTGTTGGCATTCCAAGGTAAGACTGAAAAGCATTTAAAACAGGATGTAATATATCAATACAGGGAACTTTTATTTTTTTACACATTTTTTGAAGGAGAAGTTTAAATTCTTCATCAATCATTGTGTAAAGAACAATACCTGGTTCTTGTTGTATTTCATCAAGAGCTTTTTGTAACTGTATTCTATTACGAATCATAGGATAGATATGCTCTGTTGCCTGACTCATTGCATATTGCGATGCTACAGCTCTTCCAACAGAGATTAATGTTTCTCCCGTTGCATCAGAAAGCATGTGTAAATGAAAGAATTTTTTTTCTTTTGTCACAAAAATTTTAACTCCTTGTTAAGATATGTGTATATATCTTCACCGTTTTTTATAAAACTAAAATTTAGGAAAAATTCTCCTTTTTTATGCACAAATTAAATGTTTGTGATAATTTAATCCCTCTTATAAAAAAAGAGGGGATAATATCTTTAAGATAGTGTTATTTTTATTCTTTTTTAACTTCCTTTTGTGGATAAAATTGAGGATAAATAATAATCCACACTAAACACAGTTATAAATAAGAATAATCCTTTCTTTAATATAAATTTATTAATATAAATTTCTGTAAAAATACTTTTGAATAGCATTTCATTAATGCTATAAATTTAACTTACATTTTTGTTATTAAAATAATTAAATACTATTTGGATTTTATATTTTTTCAAGTTTTTCATATAATTACTTAATATTACAGGAATAAATTTCATATAAATGGTACTTGCAGATTAAAAAAATTGAGTGTAGAATATTTTTTTCTTAATAATATTTCACTCATAAATTTCCATAAATTATTTAGAACAATCTTCTCCATTACAAAGAGCATATTTCATGCAAAAAATGAAACTACAAGAACTTAAAAGCAAAAATCCCGTTGAGCTTGTTTCTTTTGCTGAAACATTAGAAGTTGAAAATGCCTCCCTTATGCGCAAACAAGAATTAATGTTTGCTATCTTGAAAAAACTTGCTCTACAAGATGTAGAAATTATAGGAGAGGGTGTTGTTGAAGTTTTACAAGACGGATTTGGATTCTTGAGATCTGCTGATGCTAATTATCTTCCTGGTCCTGATGATATTTATCTTTCACCTGCACAAATACAGTCGTTTTCTTTAAAGACAGGTGATACAATTGAGGGTCCTATACGCAGTCCAAAAGAGGGAGAACGTTATTTTGCTCTCCTTAAAATTAATACAATTAATTTTGAAAAACCTGAAAAGATTCGTTATAAAATTCACTTTGATAATCTCACTCCTCTTTATTCAAATGAACGTTTCCAAATGGAAATACAAGATCCTACAGAGAAAGATATGTCATCACGCGTGATTGATTTGATATCTCCATTGGGAAAAGGACAAAGAGGGTTAATTGTAGCTCCTCCTCGGACGGGAAAAACAGTTTTACTTCAAAATATTGCTCATTCTATTACCACTAATCATCCTGAATGTTATCTCATTGTTCTTTTAATCGATGAACGACCAGAAGAAGTTACTGATATGCAGCGTTCAGTGAAAGGAGAAGTGGTTTCTTCTACTTTTGATGAACCAGCAATACGTCACGTACAAGTGGCAGAAATGGTCATTGAAAAAGCCAAACGTCTCGTTGAATATGGGCGTGATGTTGTTATTCTTCTCGATTCTATTACACGTCTTGGGCGTGCATATAATACAGTTGTTCCTTCTTCGGGTAAAGTTTTAACAGGTGGTGTGGATGCAAATGCTCTCCAGCGTCCAAAACGTTTTTTTGGTGCAGCGCGTAATATTGAAGAAGGCGGATCTTTAACCATTATTGCAACGGCTTTGATTGATACAGGAAGTCGTATGGATGAGGTTATTTTTGAAGAATTTAAAGGAACAGGTAATTCGGAAATTGTTCTTGATCGAAAAGTTGCTGATAAGCGTATTTTCCCTGCTATGGATATTTTAAAGTCAGGAACGCGTAAGGAAGAACTTCTGGTAGAACGACAAGATTTACACAAAATTTTTGTTCTTCGTCGTATTTTAGCATCTATGAATGTAACAGATGCAATTGAATTTTTGATTGATAAATTAAAGCAAACAAAAAACAATAGTGAATTTTTTGATTCAATGAATACGTAGAGTCATTAAAGTTTTTATTAGGATAAAACCTGTGGATACAATCTTTGCTGTTTCGAGTGGATTGTTACCTTCAGGGGTTGCAGTCATTCGGCTTTCTGGTCCTCATGTTGTAGATATAGTTAAAACGCTTTGTGGTCGTTTACCTAAAGCACGTTTTATGCATTATGGAAATCTTACTGCTCGTGATGGTAGTTTTTTAGATTCTGGTTTAACTGTTTTTTTTCCTGCTCCTCATAGTTTTACGGGGGAAGATTGTGCAGAATTCCATTTACATGGAGGAAAAGCCGTCGTTAATCGTTTTCTCGATGAATTATCGACATTTTCTGGATGCCGTATTGCAGAGGCAGGTGAATTTTCACGTCGTGCTTTTATGGAAGGAAAATTAGATCTTGTTCAAGCAGAAGGTCTTGCTGATTTAATAGAAGCAGAAACGGAAAGCCAACGGCGTTTAGCTGTTATGGGTACAAGTGGACATTTAACGACGCTTTATCGTGATTGGCGTCATAAGCTTATGAAGGCGCGTGCTTTTATTGAGGCAGAACTTGATTTTGTTGATGAAGCAGATATTCCCAACGCAATATCTGATAAAGTTTGGAAAGATATTGAAGATCTTTGTACCTCTCTTCGAGAATATATTACTGAAGGAGAGCGTGCGAGTATTTTACGTGATGGATTAAAAATTGTTATTGCTGGTGCTCCTAATTCTGGAAAATCAAGCATTATGAATCGTCTTTCAGGAAGATCTGTTGCTATTGTAACGGAAGAAGCAGGAACAACCCGTGATGCTTTAGAAATGAGAATTATTCTTGGTGGTTTACCTATTTTTTTAACGGATACTGCTGGTTTTAGAAAAACAGAAAATAAAATAGAACAGATGGGAATAGAAGTTGCTAAACAGCATGTTATGGAAGCTGATTTGGTTATTTTGGTTTATGATATAGGAAATCCTAAGCAAGTTGATTTACCAGAAACATCGGCTGAAATATGGTGTGTTGGCAATAAGCTTGATCTTTATGAAAAAAATGATCAGCGTTGGTCTATACAATTTTCCGCATTAACTGGTTTAAATTTTGATTATTTTATAAAAGAACTTGAATCATTTTGTCATCATCGTGCTTCTGAAATTGGAAATATTGTTCCAGCACGTAAAAGACAACTTCAATTGTTAAAGGAGGCTGTTAAAGAGATTGAATTTTCTCTTAATTATCATTCTCTTGATCTCAGTTTACGTGCAGAACATCTCCGTTGTGCAAGTGATTTTCTTGGTAAAATTACAGGAGATATTGATGTTGAAGATTTGCTTGATATTATTTTTTCAGAATTTTGTGTTGGTAAATAATGATTCACGTGAAACATTGATTATTTCATAGACAGATTATAAAGATTATGTAATTTATATATTGTTTCACGTGAAACCTTAGAATATTTTCTACGGAATGAATTAAATGCAATCATATGATGTTGTTATTGTTGGTGGTGGTCATGCTGGCTGTGAAGCAGCTTCAGCTTCAGCACGTGTAGGAGCCAAAACAGCGCTTGTTACACATAAAATATCAGCATTGGGAACAATGTCGTGTAATCCTGCTATTGGTGGACTTGGAAAAGGGCATCTAGTTCGTGAAATAGATGCATTAGATGGTCTCATGGGAAGAGCAGCAGATGCTGCTGGAATTCAGTTTAGACTACTTAATAGACGTAAAGGACCGGCAGTAAGAGGACCACGAACACAGGCAGATAGACAACTTTATAAAAAAGAAATTCAAAAATTATTAAAAGAACAAGAAAATCTTACTCTTATTGAGGATGAAGTTATTGATCTGGTTGTTAAAGATAATTGTGTATCAGGTGTTATTTTAAAAAAACAAGGAATAATTTTATCTGGTGCTGTTGTTTTAACAACAGGGACATTTTTAAATGGCTTTATTCATATTGGTGATAAAACATGGGCTGCTGGACGTATGGGGGATCAGTCAAGTGTGAAACTTGCTAAACGTTTAAAAAATTATCATATAAAACTTGGTCGATTAAAAACAGGAACCCCTGCTCGTTTGAGTAAAAAAACAATTGCTTGGGAAGCTCTCCAAAAACAACAAGCAGATGAAAATCCCATACCCTTTTCTCTTTTAACAGAGAAAATTGAACAACCACAAATTGAATGTGCAATAACACGTACAAATGAGAAAACACATCAAATTATTCGCGATAATATTTATCGTTCTGCTTTATATTCTGGAAATATTGAAGGGTTAGGACCACGTTATTGTCCTTCTGTTGAAGATAAAATTGTTAAATTTGGAGAACGTGATGGACATCAGATTTTTCTAGAACCAGAAGGATTAAATGATGATACCGTTTATCCAAATGGTCTTTCTACTTCTCTTCCTGAAGATGTGCAAATTTCTCTATTGAAAACCATTGAAGGATTGGAAAATGCTATAGTTTTGCAACCTGGTTATGCTATTGAATATGATTTTGTTAATCCACAACAATTAACGAGAAGCTTAGAATTACGCTCTTTACCAGGTTTATTTTTAGCAGGACAAATTAATGGTACAACAGGATATGAGGAAGCAGCAGCACAAGGACTTTTAGCTGGATTAAATGCTGCACGTAAAGTAGGTAAATTAGATGAAATACTTATAAGTCGATCTACGGCTTATATTGGTGTTATGGTTGATGATTTGGTTTCACGTGGTGTTTGTGAACCTTATAGGATGTTTACATCACGTGCCGAATTTCGTTTATCTTTACGATCTGATAATGCTGATACGCGTTTAACACCTTTGGCACAAAAATGGGGTATTGTGAATAAAATACGTTGGGAATGTTATCAGAAAAAACAACAACGGCTTGATCAAGCACGATCAATATGTCAAAATATTTTTTTTACACCTAATGAAGCTTCTGCTCATGGATTACATGTTAATCATGATGGAATTCGGCGTTCGGCTTATGATTTTCTTGCTTATCCTCATATGACCTTAGAGCGTCTTTCAGATTTTTGGCCACAATTACAAAAAATTGATTCTAAAACAGCAGAATCTTTAGAAATTGAAGCACAATATGCGGTTTATTTAGATAAACAAGCACAAGATATTGCTTCTCTTCAGAGAGATGAGCATTTAGAAATTCCTTCTTCTCTTGATATTCAGGCAATTTCAGGTCTTTCAAATGAACTTAAATCAAAAATTAAAGAAGTATCGCCGCGTTCAATTGCTGATGCACAAAAAATTGATGGCATGACACCCGCTGCTTTATCTCTTATTATTACATATATTCAACGTCAACGACGTGAAAAGGCTAAAACAGCTTAATGGATTTTTCTATAGAAAAAAAATATCAACAATTATTAAATATTGTTCCTTCTGTTTCACGTGAAACAATGGAAAATTTAATTCAGTTTGAGTCTTTAATACTTCAATGGAATGCGCATATTAATTTGATATCTGCTACAACAATACCAGATCTATGGACACGACATATTCTAGATTCAGCACAAATTTTTCCTTTGTATGCTCATTCTTTACATTGGTGTGATTTAGGATCAGGAGGAGGTTTTCCTGCAATTGTGATTGCTATCTTTTTGAAAGAAAAAAAAGAAGGACATATTAATCTTGTTGAAAGTAATGGGAAAAAAGTTGCTTTTTTGCGAACAGTTATTGCTCAACTTAATCTTCCAGCAACGGTTTATCACGCTAGGATTGAAGATATATATCAAAAAATTCCCATGTCTGATATTATAACGGCACGGGGATTAGCGCCGCTTAATACTCTTTTACAACTTATTTTTCCTTTATTAACAGAAAAAACTATAGCTCTTTTGCAAAAAGGTCGGGATTACGCTACAGAAATAAAAAATGCCTCTGCCAATTGGCACTTTGATCTGTTAAAACATAAAAGTAAAGTTGATGAAAATTCTGTTATTTTGGAAATTTCTCATATTCGATCATATAGAGGGTAGAGCAAAATGAGCGAAACACGAATTATCGCTATTGCAAACCAAAAGGGTGGAGTCGGAAAAACAACCACAGCAATTAATCTTGCAACAGCTTTAGCAGCCATTGGTGAAAATGTTCTTATTATGGATGTTGATCCACAAGGTAATGCAAGTACTGGTTTGGGGATTGATCGTAATAGCCGTCCTTTATCGTCTTATGATGTTTTGGTTTCGGGCGTTTCAATTACACAGGCGGCTTTAAAGACAGCTGTACCCAATCTTTATATAGTTCCCTCTACACTTGATCTCTTAGGTGTGGAAATGGAAATTTCTTCATCAAAAGATCGCATACAACGCTTACGTAAAGCTCTCTATGATGATCCGGAAATGGAAAAAAAATTCAATTATATTTTAATTGATTGTCCTCCCTCCCTTAATCTTTTAACACTTAATGCTATGGGGGCCGCGGATTCTGTTTTGGTACCTATGCAGTGTGAATTTTTAGCACTTGAAGGTTTAAGTCAATTACTTGAAACAGTAAAACAAGTGCGATCCGTACTTAATCCATCTTTAGAAATCCAAGGTATTGTTCTAACAATGTATGATGGACGTAATAACCTTTCAAATCAAGTTGTTGAAGATGTACGTTCTTTTATGGGAGATAAAGTTTATCGTACTGTTATTCCACGAAATGTAAGAGTATCAGAAGCACCTTCTTTTGGAAAACCTGTATTGCTTTATGATCTCAAATGTGCTGGAAGCCAAGCTTATTTGCGTCTAGCATCAGAAATGATACAACGTGAAAAACAAGCACGCGCTGCTGCTTAAAAATATAAAAAAATAATCTAAAAATTCAAAGAGAAAAATTATGAATGATGATCTCTCAAAAAAAAGACTAGGACGTGGATTAGCTGCATTGATTGGAGATATCAATTTAAACAACAATATTGCACGTTCATCAAGCTTTGATAAATTAAATGAATCCGGTAGTATTTCTGAGCGATTTATTTCTATTGAATCTATTTCATGTAATCCTCACAATCCTCGGCGTCATTTTACTGAAACAGAGCTTGATAATTTGGCACAATCAATTCGTCAACACGGTGTGGTTCAACCGGTTATTGTAAGGCCTTTAAGAGATCATCCTCATCGGTTTGAATTGATTGCGGGTGAACGGCGCTGGCGTGCAGCACAACGTGCAAATTTAAGTCAATTACCCGTTATTATTCGTGATGTGGACGATAAAACCGCTTTGGAATTGGCTATTATTGAAAATGTTCAGCGGGCAGATCTTAATCCTATCGAAGAAGCAAAAGGATATGAGATGCTTTTGAATGAGCATGATTATACACAAGTAGATTTAGCACAAGTTATTGGAAAAAGTCGTAGTCATGTTGCAAATACGCTTCGTTTATTAAAACTTCCAGAAAGAGTACAACAATTCTTAACGGATGGACAACTTTCTGCTGGTCATGCACGTTGTCTTATAACCGTTGATGATCCACAAAATTTAGCTGAGAAAATTATTCGTGAAGGGCTTTCAGTACGTCAAACAGAAATACTTGCATATGAGAAAGCCAATCCTAAAACTAAAAAGCGTACCAATACGGAAAAAGATGCTGAAACAAAATCTTTAGAAAAATTACTTGCAGATGTGATAGGAATGAAAGTTATTATTCGGCATGGTAAAAAAGGTGGCGATTTAAAAATACATTACTCTTCATTAGAACAATTAGATGAAATTTGTCGGCGTTTACAAAGTTAATCAATTGTTATAAAAAGATTTTTAACAGTTATCTCTTAAAATTTGGATTATTCTATACATATGTTCTTTAACAAATTCTAGATTTCTTGAAGGTAAAGAGTTTTTTTCATAAGTATAATTTTCCTCATCAGTAAGTACATATAATGTCGCTTTAAGTGCTAGGTGAGCAACAACAAAATCTTTTGGTGTGATATTATTTTCTTTTAAAATATTCACAAGTTTTGGATTATTAGAAATATAGGCAGCATATTTTTCAATATGATCATCATAAGTATTGATATCACTTTTTGTATTTGTTTGTTCTGGTTCTGAAGCTAAATTTCTACATTCTTCTTTGATTTTTTCCAGCTTTAAAAGAATATTTTCTGTTAAGGGATAATTTGCAATGAAAGGCGGTATAAAAGAAGGATCATCTATTTCTTGTTTTTTTTCTTGAGCGTATGATACAAAAGGAAAAATGAAGAAAAAACACAATAGAAGTTTAAACATGACTAAAAATTATCCTTTCTTTTTTGAATTTCAATAAATACTTTTCCGTCTGTTATTCTTTATTTTTAGAAAAACATTTGTAAATATAATCGAAATAAAAACAATTATTAGGAATGATAAAAATACGGTGATTTTTTAATGCACTGACTTCTTTATTAGATTAAAGGGGTGATATTTTCTAACATTTCATAACTGATTAGTTGCTCAAAATGAGTTTTTCACAGCTATCTAAAAGAATTGTTGCTTTGTAAAAATGTTTTTTAACAAATTCAAGATTGTTTAGAAATATAATATTTTTCTCAGTAGAATATTCCTTTTCAGGTGCAAATATGAGAAGCGCGGATATTTCTTTAAGTACTAAGGTTCCAGCAGCAAAATCTTCTGGTTTGATATTATTTTTTTTTAAAATATTCATAAGTTTTGGTTTACTAGAAATATAGGTAGTGTAGTTTTCAATATTAGAGTGGATACTAGAATCATAAGTGATAAGATCATTTTTTGTTTCTGGAAGTAAATTTTCACATTCTTTTTCAATTTTTTCCAGTTTTAAAAAAAAATCTTCTGTTAAGGGATAATTTGCAACGAGAGGGGATATAAGAGAAGAATTATCTGTTTCCTTTTCCTCTGCTCTTGTTAGTTGAATATGTATCACGAAAAGAAAAAGGAGAAACAAACGTAATACGAACTTAAGCATGGTTAAAAATTATCCTTTCTTCTTCGAATTTCAGCAAAAACTTCTTCATCTGTTTCTTCTTCCATTACAAGGTTCCTTCGCAACACACTATCATCCCAGCGGAGAAAGGGATTGGTGGCTTTTTCTTGCCCTAAAGTGACAGGTAAAGTCATAGCGTTTTTTGCACGTAGCAAAAAAACTTCCTCTATTCTTTGGTGGAGTTTTTTATTATGTGGGTCAATTGTTAGTGCGAAAAGAGCGTTATTTTTTGTATATTCATGTCCACAATAGAGAAGTGTTTCATCAGGAAGTTTACGAAGTTTTTTTAAAGAATTTAACATTTGTGCAGGTGTTCCTTCGAAAAGACGTCCACAGCCCAATGAAAAAAGTGTATCTCCAGCAAAGAGTAAACTCTTCTCAGGAAAATAGTAAGATAATGCGCCTAAAGTATGACCAGGTGTTGAAAGAGCTAAAAGCAGGTGTGTGCCAAAAGAAAAACTTTCATCAGGTTGAAGTGTTTGATCAAGATAATTGATCTTTTCTTTTTCTGCTTCTGGCCCGATAACCATAGCGTTGTAAACTTGTTTTAATTCTGATAGGGCTTCTACATGGTCGTGATGATGATGAGTTACAAAAATAGTGTTAAGTGTCCAATTGTGGCGCTTTAAAGCATTGTGGATTGCTTTGCTTTCAGGAGCATCTATTGCAGCTGTCATACCACTTTTTTCATCATGAATGAGTATACCAAAATTGTCTTCTCGACAAATAAACTGTTCAATCAACATATTTTTTTCTCCCGAACAGTGTTTGGCGATGAATCTATAAAATAATCGGTAGTGGTGATTTTTTTAAGAATCAGATTTGTCCTCTTCTGTAAAAAGTCCTTTTGAATGTTTTATAATTATAGGCATTTGGGTAAGCATGAAAAGGACTGTTATAGGCATGACGCCAAATACTTTGAAACTTGTCCAGAAATTATCGCTAAAATTACGCCAAATTATTTCATTCAAAAGGGCAAGAAAAATGAAAAAAAACGCCCAACGATAGGTAAGTTTTTGCCAACCTAAATCATCAAGTTTTAAGGTAGAATCAAGAGCATAACGTAAAAGTGGTTTTTTAAAAAACATCCCACCAAAAAGTATAAAAGCAAATAAGCTATTAATGATTGTCGGTTTCATTTTTATGAAAGTTTCATTATGAAGCCAGAGAGTTAGAAAGCCAAAAACTAAAACAAATATTCCCGAAATAAGAGGCATAATAGGAATTTGTCTTGCAAGGATCCATGATAAGCTTAGGGAAATAATTATCGCTACCATGAAAATAGCTGTTGCAGGGAAAATAGATTTGTTAAAATTTTGAAAAAATCCAATGTTTTTTATCAGCCATTCTCCCTTATAATTGGCAAAAAAGAAGGCAACCAATGGACCCATTTCCAAAAGAAACTTAAGTGTTGGTGAGAGAGATTTTTTTTTATTGTTATTCATTTTTTTTTCAGAATTATTGTGTAAATTAGGATTAGATAAAGGCTGTTTCATGCATGTTTTCCTGCGATAGTTTCGGCAAAGTCAGAAGCAGAAAAGGGTTGAAGGTCTTCAATATCTTCTCCTATACCGATAAAATAAACGGGTAATTTATATTTTGCTGCGATAGCGACAAGAATTCCTCCTCGTGCAGTCCCATCTAGCTTTGTCATGACTAAACCATTAACACCAGCAATATCGCGGAAAATATCTACTTGGTTGAGTGCATTTTGTCCGGTTGTTGCATCAAGCGTTTGAAGGATTGTATGGGGTGCTTGGGGGGTATGTTTTTTTAAAACACGAATAATTTTTGCTAATTCATCCATCAATTCAGATTTATTTTGTAAACGCCCTGCTGTATCAATAATTAATACATCACTGTTTGTTTTTTTTGCTTTTTCATAAGCATCAAATGCTAAGCTGGCGGCATCTGCACCCAATTTTGTTGAAATAACAGGAGAATTGGTACGTTCACCCCAGATGTGTAGTTGCTCAATAGCTGCGGCTCGGAAAGTATCACCAGCTGCCAGCATAACTTTTAATCCCCCTTCTGTTAATTTTGCTGAAAGTTTTCCAATAGTTGTCGTTTTTCCAGTGCCATTTACACCTACCAGCAAAATAACATGCGGTTTATGGCTGAGATCAAGTTCCAATGGTATTGCAACAGGTTCCAGAACTTTTTTGACCTCATCCGCTACAATAGTATGAATATCATCTGGGGAGAGGTCTTTTCCGTAACGACTGGAAGCTAAAGTATTTGTGATGCGTGTTGCCGTCTCTACACCTATGTCAGCTTGGATAAGAATATCTTCGAGCTCTTGCAATGTGTCTTCATCAAGTTTTCTTTTAACAAAGAGATCGCTAATTGATCCGCTTAAGCGTTGTGAAGAAAGGGATAGACCTTTTTTAAGGCGCCCAAACCACGCTGTCTTTTTTTGTTCAACAGAAGGTTCAGATAAAATTTCTTCATTCTTTTTTTCACGGATGTTGTCTGTGACAATAATTTTACCAGAAAAAGGAATTTTATCAGAACGGGATTCTAGAAATGGAGATTTTTCATCATATTTTGTAAGTATTGACTCTGGATTTTTTGTTTGTTCTTCTTTTTCTGTGTCTATAGAAACTTGGTTATTTTTTGTCTTTTCATTTTTGTCTTTATTTTCTTCTATTATATCGCTTTTATCAGGAATAGAAATCTGTTGTTCAATTTCTTGCTCTTGAGATTTGTTAAAAGAGAATATTTTTTTAATAAAAGATTTCGTCATAAGAATTTTCCTGCTCAAGCAGCGTTTAATTTTGGAAGGACAGCAATCAATTTATCGCCATCATGATCAACGATAAGGGCTTGAACAATTGTTCCTGCTTTTGCACCTTTAACCTGTACAAGGGTATAATCTTCTGTTCGTCCGATTTCATCTTTTTCAACGAGAATTGTTTGTAGACTGTTTTGTAAATGAGCAAGATGCTTTTGGTAAGCCATCTCACCTGCTTTACGCAATTTTTCAGCACGCATCTTAACTATTTTACGGTTGATTTGTGGCATACGTGCGGCAGGTGTTCCTTCTCTTGGACTAAAGGGGAAGACATGGAGATGGGTTAAATTACAATCTTTGATTAAAACAAGACTGTTTTGAAACATCTCTTCTGTTTCTGTAGGAAAACCAGCAATTAAGTCAGCACCATACACCATTGTAGGACGTTTGGCACGCAACTCTTGGCAAAATTGAATGGCATGTTCGCGCAGATGACGCCGTTTCATCCGTTTTAAAATCATATTATCACCTGCTTGCAAAGATAAATGCAAATGGGGCATGATTCTTGTTTCATAAGCTAAAAGATTGATGAGTTCTTCGTCTGCTTCAATAGAGTCAATAGATGAGAGGCGTAATCGCGTTAAGTCAGGAACATGATGCAAAATTGCTGAAGTTAATTTTCCTAGAGTAGCTTTTCCAGGAAGATCGTGGCCATAGCTTGTAAGGTCAACACCTGTAAGGACCACCTCTTGGATACCCCCACCTATTAGCTTTTTAATTTGTTCTATGACAGCACCCATGGGAACTGAACGAGATGGTCCTCGTCCATAGGGAATAATGCAAAATGTACAGCGATGATCACATCCGTTTTGTACCTGTACAAAAGCGCGGGTGCGCTCTTGCATTGCACTGACCATATGTGGGGCAATTTTTTGTACTTCCATAATGTCATTGATACGCACCTTTTCAGAATGATTAATACCAAAATCAGGAAGTTGACGATAAGAATGGGCGTGAAGTTTATCTTCGTTTCCTAAAACGAGATCCACTTCTGTCATTGAGGCAAAATTTTGTGCTTCTGTTTGGGCTGCACACCCTGTTACAATGATACGCGCATGAGGATTTTCACGTCGTGCTTTGCGGATAGCTTGTTTTGCTTGTCGTACGGCTTCGGCAGTGACAGCACAAGTATTAAAGATAATAGCACCATCTTTCAGTTGATCTAGCCCTGAAGAAGTACTTTCTTTGCGAATGATTTCCGATTCGTAGCTGTTAAGTCGACAACCAAAAGTTACAATTTCTATTGCCATCAGGAGTGATCCTTTTTGTAGGACCCTGTTAAAGGGCTTAAAAAACCACTAAATTGATATTTTATTGGTCCTGTCATAATAATGTGATCGTCTTCTCGGTAAAAAATATTAAGTGTTCCCTTTGGTAAGTTCACATCAATATGGCGCTCTGTAAGTCCACGACGATAAGCAGCCACTGCACTTGCACAAGCAGCACTCCCACATGCTTGTGTTAATCCTGCTCCTCGCTCCCATGTACGTAAATTTAGACTTTTCTTTGACGTTATGCAAGCAATGGAAATATTGCACCGTTCGGGAAACAGGGGATCATGTTCAAGGTTTGGCCCATATTCCTCTAATGGAATATGTTGAATATCATTTTCAACAAAAAAGATAGCATGGAGATTGCCAATGGATATGAGACAAGCGTCTTTTAGGGGACCAGCCGTAATTTCTACGTGATTTGTATCAACTATTTCACGTGAAACAGGCATCTCTTTTGCATTGAAATTTGGGCATCCCATATCAACAGAAATGAGATTGTCGGTTTGGTATTTCCCTTCAATAATTCCAGCGGGAGTTTCTAAATGAAATTTTTCACCAAAATTGTGATCTTTAAGCCATGCGATGACACAGCGGGTACCATTGCCACAAGCTTTAGCCATTGATCCGTCGGCATTCCATATTTCGATGCGGAAGTTGGCTTTTTTCTGGGTAGGTGTGTGGATAGCCATGATTTGATCAAAATGCATTTCAGGATCTGCTGACAAAGCAAGGATTGCTTTTGGTGTAAGAGCATGAGTGCTTTCACGCATATCAACAACAATAATTTGATTTCCAAGACCGTCCATTTTGCTAAATGGCGTTTTCATGAAACTTCTCTATTTCTAATGATTACTTATAAAAGAGATATATGGCTGAAAATATTATAAATTTCCAGTGTTTAATAAATATAAAATTTGGTACATAAGTTATTTCGTTTAAAATAAGTGATTTTAACCTGTTTTTTTTAATTTGTTAATTTATCTTTGTAACTATAACAAATATTCGCTTAATTTTTTTGTGAACTTATTTATTGTCGTGGGAGAGAGTACAGACATGGCGTTTTCAAGAGTTTCGTTTTTCGTTGCACTATCAACTGTAATGTTTTTAGGGGGATGTTCAACAACACGGTTTGATGGTAATGACGATAATAACGCATTAGAAGTTTTTTATCCATCTCAACAAATGACAATATTGGAAGCGTCTGATCTGTCGTCTCCTTCTTCGTCGATATCTGAAGACGCAAACGCTTCGGTGTATGAAAAAGGAGATTCTCAGAGCGATGGACGAATGGCTAGTCTCGAATTGCCAAGCAGTGCCACTGATTTATTTCCTGCAAGTATTGCTGGGGTATGGAATCTTTCTATGGGAGGAAAAGTTTGCCGGATTGCAACTCCACAAACAAAGTTTGGAAAAGGGTACCGTGCTGGTCCTTTACACTGTCCAGGAATTGCTTCCCAAGTGAGATCGTGGGACGTTAAAGGAAAAAGATTATATTTTTATAATAACTCTGGACGTGTTATCCTCGTTCTTTATTCTTCAAATGTTGATCGTTTTGAGGGACGTACACTTGATGATCATCCCGTTGTTTTAAGTCGTTAAATCATTTTTGACCGTTTATGACAAGCTAAGCTAGACGGACAGATTCGTGAAAAGTATTTGTATTTTTCATTGAGATCGGTTTGAAAAAGGTTTTTTGGATGATTCTCGTTTCAACACGTTATAAGGAGCTTGTCGCTAAAGGAGAGGTTTGTTTTGATCCCGCTCAATTAGCTATAACAGAATATTTTGATCATTTATTAAAAAAAATTACGGAACAAAATATCCCTCGTCCTTGGACTTGGATATTTTGCTCTTTCTTTAATAGAATATTTAAAAGGAAAAAACAAAATATTTCTTGTGTTGTAAAACAAGGAGATGAAACAGGTTTTTTTCAGGGACTGTATATTTATGGTGAAGTAGGACGGGGCAAAACCATGCTGATGGATTTGTTCTTTTCTTGTTTGCCTAAAGGTCATAAAAAGCGTGCCCATTTTAATGATTTTATGGCTGATGTACATGAGCGTATTAATTTTTATCGTCAAGCATCTGGGTGTGCAAAATTTAAACAAGATAATCCTATTTTAGCTGTTGCTGAGGATCTTGCACGAGAAGCAAAAATACTTTGTTTTGATGAGTTTAGTGTAACAGATATTGCTGATGCTATGGTATTGGGGCGGCTTATTTCTGCTTTGTTTGATAAAGGAATTTTCTTTATTGCAACCTCAAATGTGGCGCCGGATAACCTTTATTGTAACGGTTTAAATCGTGAACTCTTTTTGCCTTTTATTCAAGTTTTGAAAGCATATGTTCGCGTTGTTAATCTTGATGCAAAAACAGATTATCGCCTTGAAAAATCAAATCTACAACAGGTGTATGTGTCGCCGTTGGGGGTCCCGGCAAATGAATATATGGATCAAGCATGGGCACTTGTATTGCAAGGACATAAGGAGACATCTGATGAGCTTTCTATAAAAGGGCGCCTTATTCCTATTCCGCGCTTTGGTGCAGGATGTGCTCGTTTTGATTATGGGGATTTATGTGCAAAGCCTTTGGCCGCGGCTGAATATTTGTTATTAGGAGAGCGTTATCATACGCTTTTTATTGATAATGTACCGGTCATGGATGATACATGTCGCAATGAAACAAAACGGTTTATTTTGCTTATTGATATTCTTTATGAACGCCACATACGGTTGTTTATGTCGGCTGCGGCAGGGGTAGGGGATTTGTATAAAGGGCATGCGCAGATTACGGAAACATTTGAATTTAAAAGAACACAATCACGTCTTTTCGAAATGCAAAGCTACGATTATTTAAAACTTTGGGAAGAACATTTTCTTTTGAAGAAGAAGCATTGATTATACTTTTACCTTTACGTAAACTGTAAAAACAATAACTTTTTGAAATTAAAGAAATATAATAATTCTGTTGTATTTTTTTTAAATTCACTTTATCGATACATCGTGATAATTTTCTAATAGTTGTTTCAGCGGAGGGTTGTTGTTTCTGTAAAGAGAGAAATTTGTAAATTTCATTTCTTTACTCCTTTTTATGATATTGTTTGAATATGGTTGAAGTCAAAAATATTCAGTATACGGACGCTGATGGGTGTGCGCTGAATTATCTAAAAGTTAGGAAAAAATAAAATGGCACGGAAAAAAATAGCTCTCATTGGTTCAGGTATGATTGGTGGTACTTTAGCACATATTATTGGGCTTAAAGAGCTTGCTGATGTGGTCTTATTTGATATTGCAGAAGGTGTGCCACAAGGTAAGGCTCTAGATATCGCCGAATCTTCTCCTGTTGATGGTTTTGATATCAGTCTAAAAGGTGCTAATGCTTATGAAACAATTGAAGGTGCTGATGTTGTTATTGTAACAGCAGGCGTTGCGCGAAAACCTGGTATGAGCCGTGATGAACTTTTGGGCATTAATTTAAAGGTTATGGAACAAGTTGGAGCTGGAATTAAAAAATACGCTTCTTCGGCGTTTGTTATTTGTATTACTAATCCCCTTGATGCGATGGTGTGGGCTTTGCAGAAATTTTCAGGTCTCCCTACACATAAAGTGGTTGGTATGGCAGGTGTTCTTGATTCAGCGCGTTTTCGTCATTTCTTATCTGAGGAATTTAAGGTCTCTATTAAAGATGTGACAGCGTTTGTTTTAGGGGGCCACGGTGATACAATGGTTCCTCTCGTGCGTTATTCAACGGTTGGTGGTATTTCTTTGCCTGATCTTGTAAAGATGGGCTGGACAACACAGGAAAGAATTGATCAAATTATCCAGCGTACCCGCGATGGTGGTGCAGAAATTATTGGTTTGTTAAAAACAGGTTCTGCTTATTATGCACCAGCAGCTTCTGCTGTTTCTATGGCTGAGGCTTATCTAAAGGACACTAAGCGTGTTGTGCCTGTTGCAGCTTATCTTTCAGGGGAATATGGGGTTAATGATACTTACGTTGGTGTTCCTGTTGTACTTGGTGCAGGTGGTGTTGAACGAGTCATTGAAATTGATCTTGATAAAGAAGAAAGAGGTGCTTTTGATCATTCAGTAAATGCGGTTAAAAAGCTTTGTGAAGCTTGTATTGCTCTTGTACCTAGTCTCAAGTAAATTGAACAAGGTTTAATTCATTAAAATAAGTATTTAGAATATTAAAACTTTAGGATTAATAAGATCCATGATCCATAAAAGAAAAGGACAAATGCATGAATATCCATGAGTATCAGGCCAAACGTCTGCTTCATGAATATGGAGCACCAATTGCAAATGGTGTCGCTGTTTATTCTGTAGAGCAAGCGGAAAAATGGGCGGAAAAATTGCCCGGACCTCTCTATGTGGTTAAAAGTCAGATACACGCTGGTGGTCGTGGTAAGGGTAAGTTTAAAGAACTTGATCCTGATGCAAAGGGTGGTGTTCGGCTTGCACAATCTGTTGAAGAAGTTGTTGCAAATGTTCAAGAAATGCTTGGAAAAACTTTGGTAACCAAACAAACTGGTCCAGAGGGTAAGCAGGTCAACCGCCTTTATATTGAAGACGGTGCCGATATTGAACGGGAGCTTTATCTTTCACTTTTGGTTGATCGTAGCATTGGTCGAATTGCTTTTGTTGTTTCAACAGAAGGTGGAATGGATATTGAAACGGTTGCTGAAGAGACACCAGAAAAAATATTCACGCTTCCCATTGATGCTGGAGAAGGTGTTACTTCTGCTGATTGTGCAAGACTTTGTGATGCGTTGAAACTACAAAGTAGTGCGCGAGAAGATGGTGAAAAGCTTTTTCCGATTCTCTATAAGGCATTTTGTGAAAAAGATATGAGCCTTTTAGAAATCAATCCACTTATTGTGATGAAAGATGGTCGTTTGCGTGTTCTTGATGCGAAAGTTTCTTTTGATAATAATGCTCTGTTTCGTCATCCAGATATTTTAGAATTACGCGATCTTTCAGAGGAAGATCCAAAGGAAATAGAAGCATCAAAGCATGATCTTGCTTATGTTGCTCTTGAGGGTACGATTGGTTGCATGGTTAATGGTGCTGGGCTTGCTATGGCAACAATGGATATCATTAAGCTTTATGGAGCAGAGCCAGCGAATTTTTTGGATGTTGGTGGTGGAGCATCAAAAGAAAAGGTGACAGCTGCTTTTAAGATTATTACGGCCGATCCAAATGTTAAGGGCATTTTGGTTAACATTTTTGGTGGTATTATGCGTTGTGATGTCATTGCTGAAGGTGTGGTTGCTGCTGTTCGTGAGGTTGGTTTGAAAGTTCCCTTGGTTGTTCGTCTTGAAGGCACTAATGTTGAGCAGGGTAAAGCAATTATTAATAAGAGTGGTTTGAATGTTATTCCTGCTGATGATTTAGATGATGCTGCCCAAAAAATTGTTGCAGCCGTGAAGGGAGCTTAAGCTATGTCGATTCTTGTGAATAAAGAGACAAAAGTTCTAGTTCAAGGGCTTACAGGAAAAACAGGAACATTTCATACAGAACAGGCGCTTGCTTATCATGGTACGCAAATGGTTGGTGGCGTTAATCCTAAAAAGGGTGGAGAAACATGGGAAGGTTCAAAAGGTGAAACTCTTCCTATCTTTGCTAATGTTGCAGAAGCAAAAGAAAAAACAGGTGCGGATGCTTCCGTTATTTATGTTCCTCCTGCAGGGGCTGCGGCAGCTATTATAGAGGCTATTGAAGCTGAAATTCGTTTAATTATCTGTATTACGGAAGGTATTCCCGTTATGGATATGGTTAAAGTGAAGGCGCGATTAGAAAACTCAAAGTCTCGTCTTATTGGTCCTAATTGTCCCGGTATTCTTACACCAAATGAATGTAAAATTGGTATTATGCCTGGTTCTATTTTTAGAAAAGGTTCTGTTGGGGTTGTCTCGAGGTCGGGAACTTTAACTTATGAAGCCGTTTTTCAGACGAGTCAGGAAGGTCTCGGACAAACAACTGCTATAGGGATTGGTGGTGATCCTGTTAAGGGTACTGAATTTATTGATGTGTTGGAAATGTTTTTAGCAGATGATGAAACTCAGTCTATTGTTATGATTGGTGAGATTGGTGGTTCTGCTGAAGAAGAAGCAGCACAGTTTCTGCAAGATGAAGCAAGAAAAGGTCGAAAAAAGCCAGTTGTTGGCTTTATTGCTGGCCGTACGGCTCCTCCAG
Source organism: Bartonella sp. AP20NXHL (assembly GCF_042196165.1). NCBI lineage: Bacteria > Pseudomonadati > Pseudomonadota > Alphaproteobacteria > Hyphomicrobiales > Bartonellaceae > Bartonella > Bartonella sp. AP20NXHL. Next base: position 229,753 of record NZ_JBHIPV010000001.1, read on the forward strand.
GACGGACAATGGGACATGCCGGTGCTGTTATTTCTGGTGGTAAGGGTGGAGCAGAAGATAAAATTGCAGCAATGGAATCAGCAGGGATTCGTGTGTCTTCTTCGCCATCACAGATAGGTAAGACTTTGATGTCAGTTTTGAAAGGCTAAAAGAAAGTTTCACCTGAATAAGCAAAGGTTCTTAGATTCAGGTGAAAAAACTTGAGTATAAAAAGGTAAAACTTTTTTGAATGTTCAAATCACTGCTTGTTTGTAAGCATTTAAAGGTCAAAAGAGATATAAGGAGACGGAATAGATGTTCCGGAGAGGTATATGGCAAGGCAGGACGAAATAAATAGCCTTTTTGCACAGACATCATTTCTTTATGGTGGGAATGCGGATTATATAGATCAACTTTATGCTCAATATGAAAAAGATCCTACCAGTGTTGATTCACAGTGGCGTGCTTTTTTTGAAGGACTTCATGATAATAAAGAAGATGTTCTTAAAAATGCTGAAGGAGCAACATGGCAGCGTGATCATTGGCCATTAAAAGCAGAGGGTGAATTGGTTTCTGCTCTTGATGGTGATTGGTCTTCTCTTGAAAAATATCTTGGCGATAAATTAAAGGAAAAAGCAATAACAGGTGTTGCACAAAAGGGAAAAACTTCCAGTAAACAAGATATTATTCGTGCAACACGTGATTCCGTTCATGCAATTATGATGATTCGTGCGTTTCGAGAACGGGGACATCTTCATGCGCAGCTTGACCCTCTTCAATTGGCCGAAAAACAAGAAGATTATAAGGAACTTTCTCCAGAAGCTTATGGTTTTACTCCAGCTGATTACGAGCGTCCCATTTTTATTGATAATGTTTTAGGATTGGAATATGCAACTATTCCGCAAATGCTTGAGATTCTCAATCGGACCTATTGTTCAACAATCGGTGTGGAATATATGCATGTTTCTGATCCAGTTCAGAAAGCATGGCTTCAAGAACGCATTGAAGGGCGAGATAAAAAAAATTCTTTCACACAACAAGACAAGAAAGCTATTCTGAATAAGCTTATTCAGGCAGAGGGATTCGAACAGTTTTTAGACACTAAATATAAAGGTACAAAGCGTTTTGGACTCGATGGTGGTGAGGCGCTGATTCCCGCTCTTGAACAAATTATCAAATGTGGTAGTGCTTTGGGGGTGCAGGAAGTTATTTTAGGAATGGCACATCGTGGTCGTTTAAATGTTCTTTCACAAGTTCTTGCCAAACCGCATAGGGCTATCTTTCATGAATTCAAAGGGGGATCTTATAAGCCTGATGATGTGGAGGGATCCGGTGATGTCAAATATCATTTGGGAACTACCGCTGATCTGGACTTTGATGGTAAAAAAGTTCACTTATCGCTGTTGGCTAATCCATCTCATCTTGAGATTGTTGATCCGGTTGTTATGGGGAAAGCACGTGCTAAACAAGATCAACTTATGGGACCTGCGCATACTGATTTACTCCCATTAAGTGAGCGTTCAAAAGTGATGCCATTGCTTATTCATGGTGATGCTGCTTTTGCAGGACAAGGCGTTATCCAAGAAACTTTTGGTCTTTCAGGTCTTAAAGGTTATCGTGTTGCAGGCTCACTTCATGTTATTATCAATAACCAGATTGGTTTTACAACATCTCCACGTTTTTCACGTTCTTCGCCTTATCCATCAGATGTCGCAAAAATGATTGATGCACCAATTTTCCATGTGAATGGTGATGATCCTGAGGCGGTTGTTTTTGTTGCCAAAATAGCAACAGAGTTTCGCCAAATTTTCCATAAACCAGTGGTTATTGATATGTTTTGTTATCGCCGTTATGGGCATAATGAAGGTGATGAACCTTCCTTTACGCAGCCGCTTATGTATAAAGCAATTCGTAATCATAAAACAACACTTCAACTTTATAGTGACCAATTGGTAGCAGAAGGAATGATTTCTTCAGAAGAGATTGAGCAACAAAAAAAATTATGGCGCGATAAGCTTGAAGGTGAACTTGAAGCGAGTGCTTCTTATAAGCCTAATAAGGCTGATTGGCTTGATGGAAGCTGGACGGGACTCAAAGCTTTTAGTAGTTCTGATGAGCAGCATTCTAGAGCAACCGGTGTTGAATTAAAAACTTTAAAGGAAATTGGTCAGAAAATTGTTGAAATTCCGGCGAATTTTCACGTTCACAAAACCATTCAACGTTTTTTAAATAATCGTGCTAAAATTTTTGAAACCGGTGAGGGTGTTGACTGGGCAACCGCTGAAGCTTTAGCTTTTGGTTCACTTTGTTTGGAAGGTGCACCGGTTCGTCTTTCCGGTGAAGATGTTGAGCGGGGAACTTTTTCACAACGTCATTCCGTTCTTTATGACCAAGAAAATGAGACGCGTTATATTCCTTTGAATCATTTACAAAAGGGGCAAGCGCTTTATGACGTTGTTAATTCTATGCTTTCTGAAGAAGCTGTTCTTGGTTTTGAATATGGATATTCTCTTGCTGAACCACGAGGATTAACACTTTGGGAAGCACAATTTGGTGATTTCTCTAATGGTGCACAGGTCATTTTTGATCAATTTATTTCATCTGCAGAGCGTAAGTGGCTTCGTATGTCTGGTCTTGTGTGTTTATTGCCTCATGGTTTTGAAGGGCAAGGGCCGGAGCATTCTTCTGCACGTTTAGAACGATTTCTTCAACTTTGTGCGGAAGATAATATGCAGGTTGCTAATTGTACAACCCCTGCAAATTATTTTCATATTTTGCGTCGACAAATTAAGCGTGATTTCCGTAAGCCATTGATTTTGATGACACCGAAATCACTCTTACGTCATAAGCGAGCGGTTTCTCTTCTCAATGAAATGGGGCCAGAAACAAGTTTCTGTCGTGTGTTGCTTGATGATGCAGAATGTCTCAAAGATTCTGTCATTAAGTTGCAAAAAGATAATAAAATTCGCCGTGTCGTTCTTTGTACTGGTAAGGTTTATTACGACCTTTATGAAGAACGTGAAAAAAAGGGTATTGATGATGTTTATCTCCTTCGTATTGAACAGCTTTATCCTTTCCCTGCAAAAGTTTTGGTAAATGTGTTATCGCGCTTTTTGCAGGCGGAAGTTTTTTGGTGCCAAGAGGAACCAAAAAACATGGGGGCTTGGTCATTTATTGAGCCTTATTTGGAATGGGTTTTGACGCATATTAATGCGCAATATTCACGTGCTCGTTATGCAGGACGTCCTGCGAGTGCGTCACCGGCCTCTGGGTTAATGGTGAAACACCTTGAACAACTGGCTGCGTTTCTTAAAGACGCGTTAGGTTCTTAATTTATTACTACTCTGATGTATGGAAAAATATTATGACTACTGAAATTCGTGTTCCTACTTTGGGCGAATCGGTTACCGAAGCAACGGTTGGCAAATGGTTTAAAAAACTTGGCGAAGCTGTCGCTATGGATGAGCCTTTGGTTGAATTAGAAACTGATAAGGTAACCGTTGAAGTTCCTTCTCCTGTTGCTGGGAAATTATCTGAAATTATTGCAAAAGAAGGCGATACGGTTGAAGTAAATGCTCTTTTAGGAGTGGTGAAAGCTGGAGAAGCTGGTGTCTCCCAATCATTTTCACCTTCTGCTACGCTTGTTCCAGCGGCTTCATCTGAATCGGAGAAGTCTGCTTTGAGCAGTGCAATGCCTCCTTCTCCTTCAGCAGCAAAATTGATGGCTGAAAATAATGTTGCAAAAAGCGATATTTCAGGTTCTGGAAAACGTGGACAAATTCTTAAAGAAGATGTTCTTGGTGGATTAAAACAAAGTACAAATGCCCCTACACCCTCTTCTTCTGCGACGAGTTCTTCGGCAACTCCTGTCCAAGAAACACGTGAAGAGCGGGTTCGTATGACGAAATTGCGTCAAACAATTGCTCGCCGTCTTAAAGATGCACAAAATGTAGCAGCGATGTTAACCACATTTAATGAGGTTGATATGTCAGCTGTGATGGATTTGCGCAAGCGTTATAAGGATCTTTTTGAAAAGAAACATGGTGTTAAACTTGGTTTTATGGGGTTTTTTACCAAGGCTGTTTGTCATGCATTAAAAGAACTTCCTGCTGTTAATGCCGAGATTGATGGGACAGATATTGTTTACAAAAACTATGTCAATGTTGGAATTGCTGTTGGAACGGATAAAGGGCTTGTTGTTCCAGTAGTGCGAGATGCAGATCAAATGTCATTGGCAGAGATTGAAAAAGAGATTGGTCGTTTGGGACGTCTTGCGCGTGATGGAAAATTAGCCGTTTCTGATATGCAGGGCGGAACTTTTACCATTACCAATGGTGGTGTGTATGGATCGTTGATGTCAACACCGATTTTGAATGCACCACAATCTGGTATTTTGGGAATGCATGCGATTAAAGAGCGAGCAATGGTTGTTGAGGGACAAGTTGTGATTCGTCCCATGATGTATTTAGCGCTTTCTTATGATCACCGTATTGTGGATGGGCAAGAAGCTGTGACTTTCCTTGTGCGTGTTAAGGAAAGCTTAGAAGATCCGGAACGCCTTGTTCTTGATTTGTAAAATACAGTTTTCAGGATGAAAGGAGAAACGGATGTCTTATGATGTGGCTGTGATCGGAGCGGGTCCAGGTGGTTATGTAGCAGCAATAAAGGCGGCACAACTGGGACTTAAAGTAGCGATTATTGAAAAGCGTACAACATTAGGAGGAACATGTCTCAACGTTGGTTGTATTCCTTCTAAAGCGTTGTTGCATGCTTCAGAAGTGTTTTCTGAAACCCAGCATGGTTTTGAAACGCTTGGTATTTCTATTGGTAAATCTAAGCTTAACCTTGAACAAATGATGGTTCATAAGAAAGCTGTGGTAACAGCCAATACGAGTGGTGTTTCTTTTTTGATGAAAAAAAATAAAGTTGATACTTTTTTTGGGACAGCCAAAATTTTGAGTGCGGGTCATGTGGAAGTTGTTGCCAGAGATGGTAATAAACAAACAATTGAAACAAAAAATATTATTATTGCTACCGGTTCAGAGAGTTCAGGCATTCCAGGGGTGAATGTTGAAATTGATGAAAAGACTATTGTTTCTTCTACGGGAGCTCTCTCACTTGAAAAAGTACCAGCGCATATGATTGTAGTGGGTGCTGGTGTCATTGGTTCAGAACTTGGATCAGTTTGGAGCCGTTTAGGTGCTAAGGTGACCATTATTGAGTATCTTAATAAAGTTTTGGGCTCAATGGATGGTGAAGTTTCACGGCAATTTCAGAAATTAATGGAAAAACAGGGGATTGAATATAAAACGGGTGCAAAGGTGACAGCTGTTACACAATCTGGCTCAACTGCTCAGGTGAGCTTTGAATCTGTCAAAGGTGGTGAATCTGAAACTTTAGAGGCTGATGTTGTGCTTATTGCTACTGGACGTTCTCCCTATACAGAGGGGCTTGGCTTACAAGAGGCTGGTGTTCAGTTAGATGAACGCGGATTTATTGCAATTGATGCTCATTGGCAGACGAATGTTCCAGGAATTTATGCAATTGGTGATGTCGTAAAAGGACCAATGTTAGCACATAAAGCAGAGGAAGAAGGCGTTGCTGTGGCAGAAATTTTGGCAGGTCAAAAAGGACATGTTAATTTTGATGTTATTCCTAGTGTTGTTTATACACAGCCGGAAATTGCGAGTGTAGGAAGGACAGAAGAAGAGCTAAAAACTGCTGGTATTGAATATAATGTTGGCAAATTTCCTTTTATGGCTAATGGTCGTGCACGTGCAATGCAAAAGAGTGATGGGTTCGTTAAAATCCTTTCTGATAAAAAAACAGATCGGGTATTAGGGGGGCATATTCTTGGATTTGGTGCTGGTGAAATGATCCATGAAATTGCAGTTTTAATGGAATTTGGTGGTTCATCAGAAGATCTGGGACGTTGTTGCCATGCACATCCTACCTTATCAGAAGCCGTGCGTGAGGCAGCTTTGGCAACATTTGCTAAACCACTTCATATTTAAAAAGCTTTTAAAAAGTACATTTTAAAAGGCACATGAGGCGGAAAATATTAGTGAAGCATGCAACAACATTTTAAAACTTTAAAAAGGAATATAACCAATTGTATTAAAATGTTCCATTTGTTGTATGCTTTTCGATAATTACTGTTTTAGATATCTGTTGTGCAGTTTTGATTGATTATTCTGTTGTGCACTATCGTTTAGAGCGGTGGTGTTTAGTCTATGTAAAGTTTTATATATGGGGTAGTTTTTATACTGTTATAAAATATTTAAGATAGGATTCTGAGCCTATCTGCGTGCTTTGTGTTAAGAAAACATCTCTCAAAATGCCCAAATCTACTTCGCAATGGTGCTCGTGAATGGTATAGCTGTAAAGTTTCTCTTGAAATATATGAAATTCATTCAAACTGTTATAAGACCTATTGTGCACCATCATCTTTATGTTTAGTAAAAGTACACGCTGACATTGATAATACACTTTTTCAGTTCTCAATATTGCTAAAGCTCTTTATTATTTGAGAGTTTTCATAAGAGAATTTTTATTCTGTTCTTTTATCATTTTACCTCACACGCTCGCTTTGTTTGTGATGTGCAGACAAAAGATTTTAATTGCTTCAATGTGAGAGAGCTTGTGATAAGAAAATCTTACAGTATTCAGCGTTATAAATCAAGTTGAAAATGATATTTTATTGTTATAAATCAATGTGTTATATATGATGATGAATCATATGAAGAGAGAAGCCGAGAGGAATTCACCCAAAGAAATTGAATTGTTTAATGATTGGTGTGGGTTAAGGATCTTTGTCATTTAAGATGAAGAGGGGAGGGATTGGATATTCTACAAAATACCGCTCTTCTTTAAAAAAGCGGTATTTTTATATCTTTTGTTTATGACACTATCTTTTTGATGATAATGACAAGTCATACAGTGTGATTAAGTTAGTTTTTTCTTCTCTGCTTTTCTTGATCATTGCTTGCTATGTCTTAAAAAGATGATATGTCTCTTCTTTAAGGTTGTTAAGAAATCGTAATGTTGCCAAAATATAACGAATAGCTAAAATTTTTTTGAAAACCATAATTACACGAGAATATTAAGTTTGTTTTCATTGGGCAGTTTTGTGATAACTTAAAAAATCAAGCATATGCTTTCTATAGGTATTAAAATTGTAATTTTTTATCTTCTTGTTGTTCTCTTATAAAAGTGGGAAGCCCCATATGATCAAGATATTTAAGGAAAGGGTGGGGTGGTAATTCTTCTACATTGACCATAGTTTTAACATCCCATTCGCCTGTGGCAATAAGAAGAGCTGTTGCGGCTGCTGGTACGCCAGCTGTATAGGAAATGCCTTGTGCCCCAGTTTCATGAAAAGCTTGTTTGTGATCGGCTATATTATAGATAAAAATTTCTCTCGAGTTTCCATCTTTTTCGCCTTTAATAAGATCTCCGATACAGGTTTTTCCTGTGTAGTCTGGGGCGAGAGAGGAAGGGTCGGGTAAGACGGCCTTCACGACTTTCAAGGGCACGACTTCTTGACCTTCTGCCGTTTTAATTGGTTGTTCGGATAAGAGTCCGAGGTTTTTTAGAACCGTAAAAACAGTGATATAACGATCACTAAATCCCATCCAGAAACGGACATTTTCTACATCAAGATTTTTGGAAAGTGAATGAATTTCATCATGTCCTGTCATATAGGCTTTTTGTTTTCCCACAACGGGAAGATCCCATTCATGGCTGATTTCAAACATTTTATTGGAAGTCCATTTTTTATTTTGCCATGACCATACTTGTCCTGTAAATTCACGGAAGTTAATTTCTGGATCAAAATTTGTAGCAAACCAACGCCCATGATTTCCGGCATTAATATCAATAATATCAATATCTGTGATTTTATCAAAATAATCATCGCGCGCTAATGCAGCATAAGCGTTCACTACACCTGGGTCAAAACCTGCTCCTAAAATAGCGGTTATACCAGCTTTTTCACATTCTTGACGTCGAGGCCATTCATAATTGCCATACCAAGGAGGTGTTTCACAAATTTTCAATGGGTCTTCATGAATTGCGGTATCGATATAAGCGCATTTGGTTTCAATACAAGCTGAAAGAACAGACATATTAAGAAAGGCAGAACCAACATTAATGACAATTTCGCATTTGGTCTTTTGGATGAGCTTTATAGTTTCTTCTACATTCATGGCATTGAGCGAATGGCTTTTGAGAACACCCTGTTCTTTCATTGTGTTTTTTTCTTTAATAGAAGCAATGATGGCCTCACATTTTTTGAGTGTTCGTGAAGCAATATGAATTTCACCAAGAATATCGTTGTTTTGAGCGCATTTATGCGCAACAACTTGTGCAACACCTCCGGCACCAATAATGAGAACATTTTTTTTCATTGTAGGTCCATCTCCTTTTTAATACTGTTGTATGACGTTTTTTATGGTTTATCTTTATGAAAGGCTTTCCTGATAGTCGTTATAGCTGAATTGGCGTTGAAGTGTTAATGTACCATCGCACTCTTTGAGAACAATAGCAGGCATTGTAACGCCATTAAACCAGTTTTTTTTGACCATTGTATAACCTGCTGCATCCTGAAAAGACAGTCTATCGCCTATTTTAAGAGGTTTTTGAAATTGAAATGTTCCAAAAATATCGCCGGCAAGACAAGACTTTCCACAAATCATAATTTCGTGTGGACCTTGATTGGGTTCTAATTTGGCATTCTCACGATAAATTAAAAGATCAAGCATATGAGCTTCAATAGAGCTATCAACGATGGCAAGTTTTTTTTCATTATACAATGTGTCAAGAACGCTTACTTCCAGTGTGGTGCTTTTGGTAATAGCAGCTTCTCCTGGTTCTAGAAAAAGAGTGACACCATGAGTTTTAGAAAATTGTTTTAAGCGTTTTGCGAAAGCTTCTAGAGGATAATTTTCAGCCGTAAAATGGATTCCGCCGCCAAGGCTTATCCAGTCAACAGCAGAAAAAAGTTCTGCAAATTTTTCTTCCATATATCCAAGCATTTGGTTAAAAAGATTAAAGTCAGCATTTTCACAATTGTTATGGATCATCAATCCGTTGATAAGAGGCAGAACTTCTTTGATAGCGCTTTGGTTTGTTTCTCCTAAGCGGCTAAAAGGGCGAGAGGGGTTGGCAAGATCAAAATTTGATGCGCTCATTCCTGGGTTTAACCTTAAACCTCTTTGAATGGTTTTTGTTGCATCAGAAAAGCGTTGAAGCTGTTGGATGGAATTAAAGATGATTTTATCTGCATAACCACAGGCTTCATCAATTTCATCATCTGCCCAAGCCACTGAATAAGCATGGGTTTCTTTGCCAAATTTTTCTCTTCCTAAACGCAGTTCATAAAGGGATGATGATGTGGTTCCATCCATGAACTCAGACATTAAATCAAAAACACTCCATGTGGCAAAACATTTCAAAGCAAGTAAAATTTTAGCTCCGGACATTTCCCGTAAACGAGAAATTGTTTGCATGTTTTTGATGAGTTTCGATTTGTCTATAAGATAGTAGGGGGTTTTTATCATTATTTATTCATTCTTTTTTGTAGGATCTTATTGCCAAGATCAACGTTTAGTACAAAGAGTAACAGAATGTCTCAAGAAAAAAGAATCTTAAGAAAAGAATCTGTTTCTGTCCAGCAAGAGAAAGGCTTTCTGTAATTACTGTTGTTTATTATGTTGAGTTTTTTGTTATGAGTATGAAAAAAAAATTATATTATGCTTTAGCTTTTGTATTTGTTAGCAGTTTTTTCATTATAATAACCACTCTTGTTAATTGGGGGCAAAATAGGAGTGATGCTAAAGCCAAACTGGTTACTCAGACCTCTCTCCAAGATAGTTCGGTGCCTTTGATTTTTACGGGGCGTAGAGAACTTAATGGTTTTAAAGGTTATCGTCATTATCGGCGTGGTTATCGTAAATACAGTGATAATTGGTGGTACCCTGAAGTGGCATTTATTACATCACCGCACTTAAGCACAAAAGGCGCATCATTAAAAGTTGTACCAGATGCTAAAAAAGTGTTTTTAACTTCTTCTTCGGAAAAATTAGAAAAAAAAGAGCCATGGATGCTTAAACAACATATTGAATCTTGCCTTGCGCGTTATCGCTCTTATAATAAAAATGATAATAGTTTTCAGCCTTTTCATGGGGGGCGTAAGCAGTGTTTATCACGCTTTTTTAAAGGATAGAAATTATTAAATAAAATTTTAATTGCTTCTTGTCGTGGGCGTTATTGTTCTTAAAATAAAGAGAAGACTTGTGTGGTGCGCAGTATTTTCATGCCAGCATTGTTTTTTTTAAAATTTTAAATGCTTTTAAGTTTTATTAAATCTTATTATCATTAAGTGTGGAATGGGGGGTGAGAATATAAGTTTTTGTCGATGACAAAATATTAAGGCAAAATGGAGTTTAAAGAATGACAACACGGGAAGCAATGTTGGTATTGCTCGTTTTGCTTCCCTTTGGTGGAAGTGCTGTCATTGGCTTTTTTCGTTCGACAGCAAAAAATAATGAAGCCTGGTTTGCTGGGATTGTCGCGCTTTTCTGTCTTATTTTTACAATAATGCTTTATCCGGAAGTTCGCGGAAACCACATAGTGCGTTTAGATATTTCTTGGCTTCCAGAATGGGGAAGCGATTTGATTCTTCGTATAGATGGTTTATCGTGGCTTTTTTGCTTGCTCATTACAGGGATTGGGCTGCTTGTTGTCATTTATTCACGTTATTACATGGATCCAGCGGATTCTGTACCTCGTTTTTTTTCCTTTTTTTTGGCTTTTATGGGATCAATGATAGGAATAGTTTTATCAGGTAATCTCGTCTTTTTGGTTGTTTTCTGGGAACTCACCAGTATTTTTTCTTTTTTGTTGATCGGCTATTGGTACCATAATGCAAGTGCGCGTGAGGGTGCGCGTATGGCTCTAACGATCACAGGTTTTGGCGGCTTTGCCCTTTTTATTGGAGTTTTATTGATTGGGTATACTGTTGGCAGTTTTGATTTGGATAAGGTGCTACAGTCTGGAGATATGATCCGGTCAAGTTCTCTTTATAGTCCTATCCTTATTTGTATTTTATTGGGAGGGTTAACAAAAAGCGCGCAATTTCCCTTTCATTTTTGGCTACCCAACGCGATGGCTGCTCCAACCCCCGTATCGGCTTATTTGCATTCGGCAACAATGGTAAAAGCGGGATTGTTTTTGCTTGTTCGTTTATGGCCTGTGCTCTCTGGAACAGAATCTTGGTTTTGGCTGGTTGGCTTTTCAGGACTCTCGACATTGCTGCTAGGTGCCTATTTTTCCATGTTTCAGCAAGACTTAAAAGGACTGCTTGCTTACTCGACTATTAGTCATCTTGGATTAATTACAACGCTTTTAAGTCTTGGTAGTCCACTTGCATGTGTTGCGGCGATCTTTCATATGGCCAATCATGCTACTTTTAAGGCTTCTTTATTTATGGCTGCTGGCATTATTGATCATGAGACAGGAACACGTGATATGCGTAAACTGTCAGGGCTTTATCGTTCTATGCCTATTACAGCAACTCTTGCTTTAGTTGCGAGTGCAGCGATGGCTGGGGTTCCTTTGTTGAATGGTTTTTTATCGAAAGAGATGTTTTTTGCTGAAGCTGTTGAAACGCATATGGAATCATGGCTCGATTGGATTGCGCCTTATGTGGCAACGCTAGCTAGTCTGTTTAGTGTGACTTATTCTATACGCTTTATTCACGGTGTTTTTTTAGGACCAAAGCCTGACAATTTACCCAAGACTCCCCATGAACCACCGCATTTTATGCGTTTACCAATGGAGCTTTTGGTGTTTATTTGTTTAGCGGTTGGTATTTTCCCTAATTTAACAATAGGACCTATTTTAGATAATGCGGTCGTGTCTGTTTTAGGACCAATGACAATTCCTTATAGTTTGGCTGTTTGGCATGGGTTTAACACTCCATTAGTGATGAGTTTTGTTGCATTATTAGGGGGCGGATTGCTCTATGCTGTCGGGCATCGTTATTTTTTATCCTGTGATGATGGGGCTCCTTTTTTCCGTCACTTAAAAGGACCGCGTATTTTTGAACGCATTCTCGTAATTATTTCTTGGAAATGGGCCCGTGCGGTGGAATCTGCTTTGTCAACACGCCGTTTGCAGATCCAGTTGCATTGGATTTTTTGGGTCTGTTTTGCATTTGTTGGTCTTTTACTTTGGTGCGATGGTTTCATTCCAGTGGGGACATTACCGCTTTTTCCACTTGATATTCCTTTTCTCGCTCTTTGGCTGGTTGGCGGATTATGTGCGCTTTTAGTTGCTTGGCGAGCAAAGTTTCATCGTCTTGCTTCACTTATGCTTTTAGGGGGAGCTGGTTTGATGACTTGTGCAACCTTTTTATGGCTTTCTGCTCCTGATTTAGCAATAACACAATTGGTTGTTGAGGTTGTTACAGTCGTTTTATTATTGCTTGGTTTACGGTGGTTGCCTAAACGTTTGCATGATCCTGGGCCAGCTGCTGTTCATTTTTGGATTCGTTTGCGTCGTTTCCGTGATTTCATCATATCCCTTGTAGGAGGTGCTGGTGTAGCATGGCTTTCTTTTGCAGTGATGACACGTCCTCAAGGTACAACGATTTCTGATTTTTTTCTAACGCATGCTTACTCAGATGCTGGTGGTCGCAATGTTGTGAATGTGTTGTTGGTTGATTTCCGTGGTTTTGATACCATGGGAGAAATTGTGGTTTTGGGTGTTGTTTCCCTTACTGTTTTTGCCCTCTTACGACGTTTTCGTCCTGCGCCTGAGAGTATTGATGCGCCTTTTCAACAACGTATCCAGAAAGCCTTTGATATAGCACAGCCTAATCGAAATGTGGGAGATACAGTATTAAATTATTTAGCTGTTCCTGCTGTTATTATGGGTTGGCTCTTTCCGATTATTATTGCTTTTGCTATTTATTTATTCATGCGAGGGCATGATCTGCCAGGAGGTGGATTTGTCGGTGGTATTACTTTGGCGATAGGGTTTATTTTACAATATCTTGCACGCGATATTCGGTGGGTGGAAACGCATTTGAGAGTTTTACCTTTGCGTTGGATAGGCTTTGGCTTATTGTTGTCAGTTGTAACGGGGATGGGCTCTTGGTTTTTTGGATATCCTTTTTTAACATCCTTTTTTCGATATATTCATCTTCCGTTAATTGGGAAAGTTCCCATGACATCTGCTTTTTTGTTTGATTTTGGTGTACTTTCTCTTGTGTTGGGAGCAACTGTTCTCATTTTAATTGCACTTGCACACCAGTCAATTCGGAGTTACCGAATCGGTAAGAAACCTATTTTAAAAGAGAAGGAAAATTAATGGAAATTGTTCTTTCTTTGGGTATCGGTGTTTTTGTCGGATCAGGTATTTGGCTTGTTTTACGTCCACGTACTTTTCAAGTCATTCTTGGTTTGTCCTTGATCTCTTATGGTGTTAATCTTTTTATATTTTCAATGAGTAGACCGCGTAGTAATGCTGCTCCAATTGTTGATCCTACCACTGTTATTAATCCAGCTAATTATGTCGATCCTCTCCCACAAGCCTTGGTGTTAACTGCGATTGTGATTGGTTTTGCAACAACAGCTTTATTTTTAGTTATCTTGTTGGTTTCACGTGGTTTAACGGGTTCTGATCACGTTGATGGACGTGAGGTGCAATAATGGAAGTAGGGGTGCATCATCTCCTTATTTTGCCTATTCTTTTGCCGTTAATCACTGGAGCACTTCTTCTTTTTTATGATGAACGTCGTGCAAAACTTAAATCATTCATCAGTCTTTCTTCTGCGGGACTGTTGGTCGTTACTGCCATTTTATTGATTATACGTACTCTTGAAATAGCACCGGCTTGCGATGTTTATCGACTTGGTAATTGGCCGTCTTCTTTTGGAATTGTTTTAGTCCTTGATCGCTTAAGCGCTATGATGCTTTTACTTTCCAGCTTGTTGGTGACTAGCGTGTTGGTTTTTGCGCGGGCTCATTGGTACAAAGCTGGTTCTCATTTTCAGTCACTAATGCAATTTTTTATGGTGGGAATAAATGGTGCTTTTTTGACCGGCGATTTATTTAATTTATTTGTGTTTTTTGAAGTTATGTTAACGGCTTCCTATGGGCTTGCTTTGCATGGTTCTGGTCAGACACGCGTGCGCGCAGGGTTGCATTATGTCGTGGTTAATCTTGTTGCTTCATTATTTTTTTTAGTGGGTATAGCGCTCATTTATGGAGTCGTTGGTACTCTTAATATGGCCGATTTGGCTGTTAAAATAAAATATATATCTTCTACAGATATTGTTTTGTTCGAAATAGGTGTTGCACTTTTAGGTATTGCTTTTTTGCTTAAAGCGGGTATGTGGCCGCTTAATTTTTGGTTGGTGCCAACTTACAGTGCAGTAGCAGCACCCGTTGGAGCTTCTTTTGCACTTTTGAGCAAGGTGGGTATTTATATTATTTTACGTTTAACGTTGCTATGGTTTAGTCCTGAAAGTGAATATTTTAACCATTTTGGTCATACGGTTTTGTTTTATGGTGGGCTTGCCACTATGATTGTTGGTTTTATTGGGGTATTGGCGAGTCAAGTTTTGGTGCGTTTGGCAGCTTATAGTGTCCTTGTCTCTTCTGGTACATTGTTGGCCGCGATCGGCATCGGCAATGCAGCACTGACAGCAGGTGCACTTTTTTATATTGTTTCTTCAACTTTAGCACTGGGAGCTTTTTTTCTTTTGGTAGAGTTGGTTGAGCGCTGTCAAGATGTGGCTGCTAATGTTCTTGCTGTCACAATGGAGGTTTATGGCGACGATGAAGAGGAGGAAGAAGATGAAGTTGGCACATATTTCCCTGTAACCTTGGCAATTCTTGGGGCTTGTTTTGGTATCTGTGCCATTTTGATTATTGGATTGCCACCTTTTTCTGGTTTTGTTGCTAAACTTATGATGTTCATGGCAATTTTAAACCATAGTAGAGAGGATTTTTTTGCCTCTCTTCCGGTTTACCAAGATTGGCTTTTTGTAGTTTTTGTCACCCTCTCTGGCTTTGCAGCTTTGATTGCACTGACACGAACGGGTATCCGAACTTTTTGGATTTCTCTTGAAGGTCGCGTTCCCCGTGTGCAGGTGATAGAATTTGCACCTATTGCCGTTCTTCTTGCCTTGTGTTTTCTTATAACAATTGTAGCCAGTCCTGTTAGTCATTATATGTCTGAAACCGCTAAGACTTTGTATGAACCTCAAAACTATATTGGGAGCGTTTTAACGGATTTTTCTCTCGAAAATAGGGAGATGAGTAAATGAATCGTTTTTATACTTCCCCTTTTTTCAGTGGTGGCATTGTCCTTATGTGGCTTATTTTAAATGGTTTTAGTTTAGGGCAATTGCTTTTAGGGATTTTAACCGCTTTGTTTTGTGGTTGGATGATACGGCTTCTGGAGCCAGAGAAGGCTGTTATTAAAAGCTGGAGTGCGGTTTTTCGTCTCGTTTTTCGAGTATTTATAGATTCTATATTCTCAAATGTTTCGGTGGCTTGGTTTGTTTTAACAAAAAGGTCTCGAGAGCAGAAATCTGGTTTTATTGTAGTACCTCTTCTGCTTCATAATCGCACTGCTTTGGCTATTTTAGCGTGCATCCTTTCGGCAACCCCTGGAACTGCTTGGGTTGCCTATAATAGTAAAAAGGGTGAACTTTTGCTTCATGTCTTAAATTTAAAAAATGGATATGATTACAAACAGTTGATCAAACAACGGTATGAGCAATTGCTTTTGGAGATTTTTTTATGAGTATGGTGATTCTTTATTGGGGGCTTTTCTTTTCACAGTTTTTTTTAAGTTTAGCGGTGATTTTCGCGCTGTTTCGGTTGATTCGTGGTCCACGGGCACAGGATAGAATTGTTGGTTTGGATGCCCTTTATATAACCACTATTCTTTTGTTTCTTACATTCGATATTCGTTCTGGAACAACCATTTATTTTGTCGCAGCTCTCATTATTGGGTTGTTGGGTCCTGTCTCGAGTATTGCTTTGGCGAAATTTCTCATGCGAGGGGAGATTATTGAATGAAAGATGATGTATCGCTTGTGGTTGCTATTGCTATCACGATTTTCTTAATATTAGGGTCGGGACTGACATTGATCGCAACAATAGGTTTGGTGCGTTTTTCCAATTTTTATAAGCGTTTGCATATGCTTTCAGTATGTACGAGTTGGGGCGTTGGTAGTATTCTTATTTCTTCATTTCTTTATTCAATATTTGTGGACCATTATTTTGTTTTTCATGAAGCGTTGCTGATGTTTTTTTTGTTTTTAACAGCGCCGATAGCTTCTATGTTGCTTTCACATACAGCAGCTTATCGACATCATTCAGAAGAACAGTCAGAAAAACCGCTGGCTCTTTTATTACACCAGACGGAGGAAAAGTTACCCACATCAGAAGGAACATCAAGAGATGAGAGCCAGCGCGGTTCTTGAAATGTAAGAACCTTCCTTATTCTGTGCTTTTTTCTTCTACACAGTGGATGGGCTTTTCTTCTTTTGGATCATTAATAAGATCGTAAAATATGGCTTCATTTTTGGTTATCCACCAAATGTATTGACCACCCACATATTTTCCTCCAGAAGCGGCAATTACATTAGAACCAACGATGCGCTTACCGTTCCATTTTAAATCAACAAGCGCAATATTGCCAGCATTATGATAAGTTGCTTCAACATGCTCTTTGCTTGTTCCCATATCGCATTGATAGGAGACGGTCTCTGTTGTTGGTTCTGGATCATCTGGTACTTTAATGACTAAAGAACTTGCTAATGCATTAATTGAACCGAGGAGGAACACACTTAAAGTAATGAAAAATTGTTTAGTAAAAGAAATTTTTTTCATAATATTTCCCGTGTTATTTAAAATAATAATGTTGACTCATCTTTACAGAGGATAGGTTTTTTTTCTTCTGGATCCTGAGCAAGGTCATAAAGCGTGACTTCTTTGTTCTTCTCCCACCAGATATACTGAGCTCCTGCAAATTTTGCTCCTGTCGCAGCGATGACATTAGCGGCAATGACACGATCACCGTTCCATTTGAAATCAACCAACGAAATATTATCAGCATTAAGATAGACTGCCTCAACGCGCTCTTTACCTGTTTCAGTATCACACTGATAGGTAATGATCTCTGTTTTGGGCTCTGGATTGTCTGGTACTTCAATGATTAAAGAACCAGCTAAGCTATTGTTTGAGCTGAAGAGTGATAAACTTAAAGCGGTGAAAAATCCTAAAATGTGCAAAGTTTTTTTCATGATGCTTCCCTATATTCCTAATATTGTGCACAAAGAATAATTTGACTGATACGATGGTGTCTACGGCAGGATTCGAACCTGCGACCCCAGGATTCATACCACTTCGATTTTCACCGCCAGCCTTATCGGCTGTTTGTGGTCTGGACTGTCTCTTCACCTTGAAGCTTTTGCTCTTTAGGTGCTGCCCGTTCAGTCTCTACACCTTTCTCTCATTTTAAGAGAGACTTGGCTCGGGATTGGCATATAGTCGCCCATGAAGCTTTCCCCGAATTTGAGCAGATTCACTTTGAGGATTTCTCCTCAAAGTGCCCAATTTCTTTAGGAATCCTGTGCTCTATCCTACTGAGCTACGCAGACATCATCATATTTAATCTTTAATAGAAGTATAAAAACGAATCAATTATATTCAATATGAATTAACGAATTTCTGTTAATTTTTGTTCCAAAAAAGATAAAACTGCATCTGGTGAAACATTTTTTGCAATAAATGATTGGCCAAGTCCGCGCGTTAAGATGAAGGTCAAATTATTTTGTAAAACTTTTTTATCTTGGGCAATGAGAGTCATTAAAGTTTCAGCATCTGGTAGACACCCTGGGATATCCTTTAATTGTGTAGGTAATCCTATTGCTTTAAGGTGTGCTTCAACGCGTTGTGTAAGCGTGGGGCTTATTAAATTTAATTGAGCAGAAAATTGATGCGCTAGAATCATTCCAATTGCTACAGCTTCACCGTGAATTAAACGCTTTGAGTCATAAGCGGTTGCTGTTTCAAGCATGTGTCCAAATGTATGGCCGAGATTTAAGAGTGCGCGCTCTCCTGTTTCGTGTTCGTCACGTGCTACAATGGCAGCTTTAAATTGGCATGAGCGGACAATGGCTTCTGTTCGCATAGGGCCATTAGAAAAGACTTCTTGTCCATTTTTTTCAAGCCATTCAAAAAAATCAGGCTGGTTAATGAGTCCATATTTGACCATTTCCGCGTAACCAGCACGAAATTCACGCAGTGATAGGGTATCAAGGACACAGGTGTCAGCAATAACGCATTGCGGTTGAAAAAAAGCACCAATAAGATTTTTGCCATATCGGCTGTTGATGCCCGTTTTTCCACCAACAGAGGAATCAATTTGTGCAAGAAGCGTTGTGGGCATTTGAATGAAGTTCATACCACGGCGGATTATACTTGCCGCAAATCCTGCTAGATCGCCAATGACACCACCGCCAAAAGCAATAACACAGTCGCCTCTTTCTAAACGCGCAGCAAGAATTTGATCGATGACAACTTGCAGGGTTGAAAATGATTTTGATTGTTCTCCCGCTTCTACAATAATAGGGACAGTATGAATTTTATTTTTTGTTAATTCTGCTTGCAATATCTCCAAATGAAGGGAAGCAACATTTGTATCTGTAACAAGTGCAAAGCGCGTTGGATAAGGATCTTTTTTGTTAAGAGCATGTTTAATCTGTGAAGCAGCTTGTGTAATCAGACCCGGACCAATGATGATATCGTAACAGTGTTTGTCCAGTTTAACAGTGACGGTTTTGGTTTGCATGCTGGTTATCCCTATTGTTAATTTCTGTGTATAGGTAGTGCTGTACGGATCGTATAACATTTTGTGCTACGGTATGACGGCTTTCTTTATGACTGTTAATTGTTAAGTTTGCCTTTTCATAGATAGGATAACGCTGTTCCATGAGTTTTTGCATGGTTTCTTTAGGATTGGCTGTTTTAAGCAGGGGACGTGTCGGGTGCTTTGAGACACGTTGCATGAGGATATCAAGATCGACTTTTAGCCATATAGATATACCATTTTTTTGAATGGCTTTTCGGATATTTTCATTTATGTAGGCACCACCACCTGTTGCTAAAATAAGGGGACTTTTTTTCATGAGGTTTAGAATAACACGCTGTTCAAGAGCACGAAATTCGGATTCACCATAAATTTCAAAGAGTTCCGTGATTGTCATTTGTGCAGCTTTTTCAATTTCTTGGTCAGAATCATAAAAGGGTAAACGAAGCATGGTGGCGACGCGTTTTCCGATCACTGATTTGCCTGCCCCCATAAGGCCAACAAGGACAAGTGCTCTTTTATCAAGGGACGATAAGAGCTGATTCTTTATTTGTGTTATGGGGATTCGTTTTGGTCGATTGCTTTTCATAACTTTATTTCGGCATTTATCCATCTTAAAGTCAATTCCTGTTAATCTTTGTGAGGCATTATACGAGATAGAATATTTTTGGGTAGGTTATTGTCTTATGCCAACATTGACTAGATTTTTGATGATTCTTTTCATTTTGTTTTCTGTTTTTTTCATTATAATGGGTGCTCTTGTGGTTTGGGTTGAACCAGTAACTGTGGATATGTACATTGATGTTCCCTTGGATTCATGGAATCTTTCTACGGAAGTGAATCAATGAAATGAAAAGTGGTGCTGTGATAGATCATTTTCTTGAGATGATGAGCGCGGAGAGAGGGGCTTCACCTCATACACTTGCGGCTTATCAGCATGATTTGCAGTGGGCACAAGACGAATTGTCTTCACACTCTGTTTCGCTTTTTTCAGCACAAAAAGAAGATTTAATTACCCTTTTGTCGCTTATGCATACTTTTGGTTTTGCGGCATCATCGCAAGCGCGCCGTTTATCGACTTTGCGTCAGTTTTATCAATTTCTTTATGCTGAAGGGTTGAGAGCAGATGATCCCTCTCATGATATTGATGCACCTCGTCAGGGGCGTCCTTTGCCCAAAATCATGAGTGAAGATGCAGTGATAAAATTGCTTGATTTGGCACAGTTAGAAGTCAATCAAGCAGATTATGGGTCCAAAGAGTATTTCCGTGCACTGCGTCTTCAGCTATTGATTGAAATGCTGTATGCAACGGGATTACGCATCAGTGAGTTGGTGAGTCTGCCGGTTCAGTCTGTTCGAAGGAAGGAGTACAGCGTTTTGGTTCGTGGTAAGGGCAAAAAAGAACGAATGGTGCTGTTATCAAAAAAAGCATGCCAAGTTCTTTCACAGTGGTTAAACTTGCGTGATCAGGGAAAGGGTGCTACGAGTTCTTATCTTTTTCCCGCGCATTCCGAGACAGGATATATTGCTCGTCAAGTCGTTGCGCGGGAGTTGAAAAATCTCGCTAGAAGAGCAGGAATAGAAAGTGATAGCTTTTCTCCCCATGTGTTGCGTCATGCTTTTGCTAGTCATCTTTTGCAAAATGGTGCTGATTTGCGTGCCGTTCAACATTTGTTAGGTCACTCTGATATTGCTACTACTCAGATTTATACCCATGTGTTGGAAGAGGGACTTTATCGTTTAGTCAATGAGCATCATCCACTTGCCGATGAGCAAAAGGCTCGTTAAAGAAAAGGTGATGTTTTTGAAAAAGACTTTATAAAGCAAATTATAAGTGTATAAGTGACACTGAATGAGTTGACACAAATGTATAATTATCTTGATTTTGAAAAACCAGTTGCTGATCTTGATGGGAAAATTCTTGAATTAAAAAAAATTTCTCAGGAAAAAGGCAGTCTTGATATGAGCGATGAGATTGCTCGCCTTGAAACGCGTTCCCAAACAGCCTTGCGCGATATTTATAAAAAATTATCGCCGTGGCAAAAAACGCAAGTCGCTCGTCATCCTAATCGTCCCCATTTTATGGACTATTCTAAACGCCTATTGAGTGACGTTACGCCTTTGGCCGGAGATCGCAAGTTTGCTGAAGATGAGGCTATTCAAGCGGGGTTTGCACGCTTTAAAGGTGAGGCCGTTGCTTATATCGGTCAAGAGAAAGGTTATGACACGCAAACACGTTTGCGCTATAATTTTGGTTCTGCACGTCCAGAAGGCTATCGTAAAGCTGTACGTATTATGGAAATGGCTGATCGTTTTGGTTTGCCACTTCTCACTTTTGTTGATACGGCAGGCGCTTATCCTGGTGTGAGTGCTGAAGAACGGGGGCAGGCAGAAGCAATTGCCCAATCAACAGCTACAACTTTGCGTTTGAAAGTTCCTGTAGTTTCCGTTGTTATTGGAGAAGGCGGTTCTGGAGGGGCGATAGCAATCGCGGCTGCCAATAAAGTTTATATGTTGGAGCACGCAATTTATTCTGTTATTTCACCAGAAGGAGCAGCTTCTATTTTATGGCGTGATCCAGCTCGTGCGAAAGATGCTGCAATGAATATGCGTATTACCGCTCAAGATTTGTATCGCTTAAAGATTATTGATGGCATTATTTCGGAACCTTTAGGGGGAGCACATCGTGGCAAAGAGATTGCCATTGATGCAACGGGTGATGTTATTTCAGAGGCTTTAAAAGCTATGGCTGGAAAAGATGGTGAAGTTCTTAAACAAGAGCGAAGAGAAAAATACCTTCAAATTGGTCGATCTCTAACATAGGTCATTTTTTGTGAGGGGATTGATTGGAGTTTTATTCGATGACATTTAGCAGATTCCTCGCTGTGTGCATGTTGTTTGTAATGGGAATATTGACAGCATGTGAAGGAAGATTACCAGCTTCTATTCGTGCTAAGGTTGAGCAGCCGTTGCCGCAAGAAATCCAGAATAGAATGGCTTTGTACGATATTGATCCTTATGCACCAATTGTAATGCGATTTTTCAAGGAAGAAAATCTTGCTGAAGTTTGGAAACAATCTCGTTCAGGACCTTTTATCTTGGTTGCTCGCTATGGTATTTGCAAATGGTCTGGTAAGCTTGGACCTAAATATAAAGAAGGGGATCTTCAGACACCAGAGGGTTTTTATACTATTAGCGCAAACCAAATGAATCCTTATTCAAAATATTATCTTTCTTTTAATATAGGATTTCCTAACCTTTATGATCAAGAAAATGGTCGCACAGGAAGCAATCTTATGGTGCATGGTTCTTGCTTTTCCGCAGGTTGTTATTCTATGAGTGATAAGAACATGGCTCAGATTTATGCGTTTGCACGGGATGCTTTTAAAGGAGGACAAAGAGAGTTTCAGTTACAGGCTTTTCCTTTCCGCATGACCGAGGATAATATGTCACGTCATAGCAAGGATCCTCATTATCAATTCTGGGTTATGCTTAAGAAAGGTTATGATTTTTTTGAAAAAAATCGTCAACCTCCAACTGTTGAGGTTTATGGAAAACGTTACGTTTTTAATCGCGATATTGATAAAACTTCAGTTTCTCGAATGCCGTGAGTGTTATTGTATTCTATTGCACTGTAACACTATCACTTAATAATGGCGATACAAGATATGCAAAAACTTTGCACATAAGGTGTTTAAGTGAGTAGTCAATATTTTAAAGCGCAGAGTTTTTTCATAGAGCCTTATGTAAGTAAATCAGATGAAGTGGGAAGCCAAGAGGAATTTTCTCAAAGAAGTTGGATTGTTTGCACATCGGCACTGGTGTCAATCTTCGTTTTTAGTGAAGAGTAAGTTAACATGGAATGTGCCTCTCTTTTTATTTCTTTCAAAGAGTTTTATTCTTTTATGCTGTAAAATATTGTCTTGTCGTGCTGTTATATAAGATACATTCACATATTTTAAAATGCGATATTGCCTCTGTCTGATTTTGGTTTTTTCTTAACAGGGATTTTGATTTCAATTAGCTTGAATAAATATAGAGTTGAGCAGAATATTTTAGAACCAAGAATTTGGCCAATCTGTCTGTGAAATGAATCACATGAAGTGGTTTGCAGATGAAGCGCATTTAGAGAGAAAACAATCTGTTTACAGATTGATGGATATTGAAAATTTTTATCATAACAATTTGATTTATAATGATAGTTTATAATTTTTCAGTTTGAATTAGGGACTAAATATCATAAGATCCTTTTATCTTAAAATTTGTTTATGGTGAATCAATCGAAACCATTTTTTGCACGCCATAAAATTGGATTGGCATGTGAATAAAATTTTTAAAGAAAGGAGTACAGATAGTTCTCATGAGTACTCTAAAGTGCCAAGTTTTTTCAAAACATTTTTAACTGGCAAAAGTATGAGGCGATCAGTTTACATATTTATAGAGTAAAGATGGAGAATGGGCCTTATACATTTCATGGAGAATTTTGTATTATATTATTTATGGGTAGCGTCTTGAAATAGGAATAATGCGTATTGAGAGACGATGTTTTTAAACGAGTGCGTGAATTCGTGATACAATGGTATTCTATTTTGTGTGAGGGCGACGATTTTACAGATAAGGGTAATATGTTAGCGCTGGAGTGTTTTAATAGATAGTCATTTTCCGGCATGTGATTTTGTAAGAGAGCTAAAAAGTTTCAATTGTGGTAGTCTATGGGGATTTTGCCGCTCAGTGAAAAGGTACGAATAATTTTATGAGAGGCATTATTGTGCAGAAAGCATTGTTAAAAATGTGTATTTTCTTATTTTTTATTCCATTATGTTAATAAACTTGAATAGAAATATTTATGAAAGTTTTTTATAAATTTATAACATTTTGATTATAAAGATAATTTAGTGTTATTCAAGTTAAATTAGAACCCTGAATACCGTAAGATTCCACATTTCAAAGCTGTTGCATGTTGAATAAATTAAAACCATTTGCTTGCACATTACAAGCGAGGATTGCTGCGTGGGTGAAATTGTACAAGAAAGACTAAAATGCTTTTTACAAACTGTTTCAAGTGCCAAAAGCTTTTTGTTTTAACATTGGGAATTAGCAAAGTGTGTAATGATGTGCCGGTTTGCTCCTTTAAAAACATAAAGATGGTGGTGTCAATGAATTTAATGCTATATCATTGAAGAGGAGAAAAAATTAAAATTTTATTCCTGGAATGACCAGAGGATTTTCTAAGAGAGCTGTTTTGTCTGCAGTATCTATTGCTGGTTTATTAAAAAAAGCATTGAGGAGTTTTTGTATAGCTTCTTTTTCAACACCATCGGCAATGATGACGAAACGTGTTTGTTTTATTCCTTTTGGCCATGCTGGCAATCTTATGGGAGGGTGAAAAAATGTTTGTACGCCATGTAATACGAGTGGGCGATAAGGGTCATCACGCAATGCGATAATTGCTTTAATACGTAATAATTTTGTACCATAACGCTCTTGTAGGAGATCTAAAAAGGCTTCAATTGTGCCGTAATCAACAGGACCCTCACAGTTTAGTGAAAAGGTACGAATGGTTTTATGGGGGGTATGATCATGCGGGGTAGTCGTAAGATTTTGTTTAAGTTTTGTATTTTCTACTTTTTCAGCCCATAATGTGTTATTTATTAATAGATTTGAACAGAAATCTTCAGAATGGGCGTCAATGATTTGTGCTGTAGGATTCATTGTTTTAAGTGTGCTAAGGAGTGTATCTGAAAGCGTTTGTGGGTCTCTAAGATCTGTTTTGGTGAGAATGATTTTATCAGCAAATATTAATTGTTTATATATTTCAGGATAGCGCTCACATATGGAAAGCGGGCTTAATGTATCAAATGTTGCAAGAACAGCATTTATGGACAATGTTTGAATAAACAACGGGTGGCTTAAAAGTATTTGTAAAATAGGGGCGGGATCAGCCATCCCTGTGGTTTCAATGATAATATGATGGAGTTGTTTGATCTGTCCTGTCTGAACGCGATTTATTAAATCAATTAATGTGTCGATGAGATCACTGCGTAAATTGCAGCATAAGCAGCCATTGGCAAGCTCAATAATTCCTTCTGTCGTTTTTTCAACCAGAAGGTGGTCAATACTGATTTCGCCGAATTCATTGATGATAACAGCACATTCTGTTAAAAGAGGGTCTTGTAGCATACGGTTGAGCAAAGTTGTTTTGCCAGAGCCTAAAAAACCTGTAATAAGCGTGAGGGGGATGCGCTTTATTTTCATGTTAATCATCAATCATAGTTTTGTTTTTAAAAAATATATCTCAGTATGTCTAACCAATTTATAATGGTGTCCGTGAGGGATATAATGGTTAATCCCCCATGAAATCCATTGTACCACTATCTTTACGCTTATAAAGGTAGGTGCACGTGGGTATATCATACACTTTTTAGCGTCAATGTTACGATAATTCTTAGTTCTTGAAAGGACTTATAGGAAGAATTTTTATTCTTTGTTTTAATTATTTTATCTACATGTTCATCCACCTTGTGGTGGCAAGAAACTGGTTTTTATTGCTTCAACAAATACAGATTTGAAATGAGAGAATCTTACAATACTTGTGGTTCTGACATAAGGTACAAAATAATTAATTATCATTATAAATCAAAGTATTATAATTAATTTTAGATTATGATTTATGACTTTTTATAGAATGGTTTGCGTGCCTTTTATACGGAATATAGGGTTTTCTTAGTGGTTTTACTGTCATTTTAGGTGTTTGTGGCGTACGAATGAGATGTACTGATAAAGGATGAGAAAAAGAAGGTGGAGCAGTGATAAAAGGTGAGGTGAGAATAATATTTCCTTGATCATCATATGAATTTGCATGCATTTTTATGGCTTCAGGTGTGCATGTTTGTTGTCTCATATTGTTGGCTTGTGTTATGTTGCTCCCATAAGGTTTTAATGTTGCTAGTGTTAATTGGGGGTTTCCTTGGTGCAAAAATCCTGTTTCAAGAAGTTGTGCAGCTTTTTCTTCTCTTTCACTTATGTTGTTAGCACCTAGAATGACAGCAATAATTGTACGTTTATTGCGGGTGGCTGAGGCAACAAGATTAAAACCAGAGGCACAAATAAAGCCTGTTTTCATACCGTCTATCCCATAAAAACGGCCAATGAGGTTGTTTGAGTTATGTTGGATTTTTCGATTATTACCAAAATCAATGGCTGGAATAGAAAAATAATGAGCATATTGTGGAAATTCTCGACGTATTTGAACGGCTAAAAGAGCAATATCGCGTGCCGTGGAGTAGTTTTGAGGATCTGGTAAACCACTTGCGTTCGCAAAATGGGTGCCAAACATGCCTAAACGTTTAGCTTCGCTATTCATTTTACGTACAAAATCTTTCTGTGAACCCGCAATAGCTTCACTCATGGCAATGGCTAAATCATTGGTAGATTTAACCATGGTAATACTTAAGGCTGTATCAAGTGTGAGTACAGAACCAGCTTTATAGCCTGAACGATATGAGGGAGCTTTTGCGGCGTATTCGCTGATGGTGATATGTTTGTTTGGTGAAACTTCCCCTCGGCTCATGGCACGAAAAATAACATAAGCGGTCATTAATTTTGTCAAGGAAGCAGGATACCAACGCTCAAAAGCTTGATTATGTTTTAAGATACGCCTCGTTGTAACATCAACAGAAATAAAAGGCTGCGCTAGAGCAACAGCGCTGGATAAACTCAAAATCACAGAAAAAAATAAATTATAGAAGAGACGTTGCATTAATTTAAATCTAGTTCCCTCTTATTCGTTATTTAGAATTGTTTTAATGTAGCACACAAAGCTTTTAAGTCTAGGATAGGGAGGAAAGATGGTTAATTGCTGTATCCGTTGTGTATGTGGGATAAAAAACAACACTCATTTTTATTTTCCCCTTGAATTTGGTTTGATGACTTAAGTATCTCAAGAAATACTTTTTAAATAATGAAGATTGTACAAGATTTCAGATTCTTGGGGGATTGATGTTTCTTAGGAAGGAACGAATCTGCATAATCATACATTTTTCTTGCTTTCCTATTAGGACAGCCCTTGGTATTTGAGACGGTTCGTAAAAAGTATTTTAATCTTTTCTTGTATCGTTTTATTCACACGAGATATCCCCGTTTGTAATGTGCAAGAAAATAATTCTAATTGATTCAACCTAGAGTATATTTGAAATGAGAAAATCTTACGGTATTCAGGGTTCTCATTCAAGTTGAATAACGCTAAAATATCCTTATAAATCAATGATGTGTATGTTATTTAAATGATTTTAAAGAGAGGAAGAATTCTTTTTCAAAAAAATTTACACATTGATTATTTCTTATCATGTACATGTGTTTTATAATTTTGAATTAGAAAGTTTGAAGTATCTTTCTTATATTTTTGTTTCCTATACTCCGCTCAATATACAAAGTG
Source organism: Bartonella sp. AP20NXHL (assembly GCF_042196165.1). Classification (NCBI taxonomy): domain Bacteria; kingdom Pseudomonadati; phylum Pseudomonadota; class Alphaproteobacteria; order Hyphomicrobiales; family Bartonellaceae; genus Bartonella; species Bartonella sp. AP20NXHL. The sequence goes on from NZ_JBHIPV010000001.1 coordinate 257,060, forward strand.
ATGCATTATTCTTATCAATCAGTGCATTGTTTCATGATGATTTAGTTTTTGAAGTTTCTGAACAGCGTATGGTGGCATAGGAGGAGGGGTAGGATCTTGAGCTGCTAAGAGAAGCAGTTCATCACACGCTTTTTCAGTTTTTTGGACAAGTTGATCTAGAAAATCACGTTTGCTTAAACCAGCCTCTATCGGGGGAAGAATACGGACACGAATTGTTCCAGGATAGCGGCGAAAATTATTGCGTGGCCAATATAAACCCGCATTATGTGCAATAGGAACAACTTGAAGTCCTAATTCATTATAGAGCGCGACAATTCCTGACTTATAATCTGGTTCTTGACCGGGTTGTCGGCGTGTTCCTTCGGGAAAAATCAAGATTTGGCGCCCTTGTTTTACTTTCTCTTTTGCTTTTTGTATAATCATTTTTAAGGCTTTGATGGGTGTTGTGCGGTTAATGGGGATAATTTGCGTTTTTGCCATATACCAGCCAAACAATGGAATCCACATCAATTCACGTTTTAAAATGAGAGTGGGATCATCAAAATAGGGAACAAGACTGAAAGTTTCCCAAGCCGATTGATGCTTTGGAGCAATGATGTAGGGTCCTTTGGGAAGATTTTCTAAACCTTCAATCTCATAACTTGTGCCTGCGATGTATTTTTGCAAAAAGAGAGTAACGCGCGCCCATGTTTTAGGGACAATCCATGCCTTTTTGCGGGGCATTAAAAAATAAACGGGAGCGTAAAGAATCATTTGTATGAAAGTTGTTGTATAAAAAGCGAACGTAAAAAGAATAGAACGAAGGATAAGCACTACATTTTCCATTTTATATCTATAAGAAGACTTCGTATATAATATAATTCACATGAGAAAACATCTTCTTTATATTTTTTCAAGCATCTATTTTTCGGTAACTCATTTTCCGATATTTAAAAACAGAAGGAAAGAGGTTGATGGAATTACAAAAAGATAAACTTTTTATTCCACGGATTTTATCTATTGCGGGAACAGATCCTTCTGGTGGCGCTGGAATGCAGGCGGATTTGAAGGTTTTTTCAGCTATGAAAACTTATGGTATGAGTGTGGTTACAGCTGTTGTTGCACAAAATACTCAGGGTGTGCGTTCTTTTCAGGCATTAGATGCTTCTTTTGTTGCAGATCAAATTGATTCTGTTTTTGAGGATATCCATGTTGATGCCGTTAAAATTGGTATGGTTGCAAATGCTCAGATTGCACAGGTTATTGCAGAACGTCTTGCTTATCATAAAGCGCGTTTCATTGTTTTTGATCCGGTTATGGTTGCAAAAAGTGGTGATGTTCTTTTAAAGTCTGATGCAATTGAAATTATGCGTGATGTTCTTGTGCCGATGTCAACTTTGATCACGCCAAATTTGCCTGAAGCTGCATTGTTATTGGGATGTGAAGTGCAATGGTCTTTAGAGACTATGTATCAATATGCTCCACGACTCTTGGCGCTAGGGTGTCGTGCAGTTTTGTTAAAAGGGGGACATTTGAATACGCTTACCAGAAATAGTACAGAAAATTACGATTGTTCTAGTCCAGATCTTTATTGTGATTGTGAAAACCTTGTTATACTTGAAGCCTCTCGTCTTTCAACCACTCATGATCATGGGACAGGGTGTACCATTTCTGCTGCCATTGCAGCTCTGTTACCTACCCAACCTTTGGATTGCGCTGTTAAACAAGCAAAAGATTATTTGCATGGCGCTTTAACTGCCTCAGATGCTTTAAAAGTAGGGAAAGGGCGAGGGCCGCTTCATCACTTTTATGCATTATGGAAAGATTAATACAACGATTGATAGTGAAAAATCTTCACTTTATGAATTTGTTTCGTCATTATATGCTGTTTTGGACTTATGACTGATAAGTGTTAGCGCATTGTAGCTTAACAGTTATTTTGTATTAAGAAGGATGAGAAAAAAATGTTATAATTTGTTTCTTTTATATATTTTTTACGATTAATCTATCCTGTTTCAGAGGCAATTTTGAGTATAAAAAAAGAGAGAGAAAGGAATTGTAAAATCAGGATTTGATAGAAAAAAGGATAGAGGGAAAGACCAATATTAAAGCTGGCTGATCCCACTATATTTGCTGTTTCTTATATTGGTGGCAAAACAGGATGAGCCAAAATCGTTATCAAAATTATTGAAGATATCTAACATTTACAGAGTTTTTTGTCGGCATGGATAGGGTTTTCTAAATAGAAATTGATACTTTCTGATGGAATTATCAATGATCTTTCAGGTGATGTGGTAAATTTTTTTCGGATATTACAACGTCATTATCCTTTTTATGGAACTGCTTTATGGAATTATTGGCGTTTCAGATGAGTAGCCATGAGGAGTTTCAATATTTAATACAGCAAGATCTAGAAACTTTCACGCATTTAGAGCGGGTTTTAAGGTTTTTATATTTATAGTGATTAAATTTTAGCGAGAAGATAGTCGATCGTACAATCGGAGTTTCAATAGACCTGTAGCGTATGGTTTAATCTTTTCAAAATTGAATTTTTATTATGTTGTTTAGCAGATGTTACCATTAAACATTTAAAATGGTCTGATTTTATTGTGCGCTATGACGGTTTCAACACCTTATGTTACCTTATCTTGATTAAAGTTATGTTCCTCATGTAAAATAGAATGCACTTATATTGTTAATTCACATGTTTATTTTAAAGAGATTTCTCTCAAGGTGTGTAACATCCATTTTATAATAATGTTCGTGAATGGTCTAAAGCCTCTATGAAGTGTATAAAACTATTATGCTTCCCATTTTTACGTTTTCAAGGTGAAAGGGGTCCTCCCCCTATACTATTTTAGCTCCCAATGTTGCGATAATCTTTGGTATTTCAGAGCGTTCAGAAGAAGAGTTTTTATTCCTTTCTTCAAGTGAATTTTATCGATACGTCAATTTTGCCTGTTATGCGTGAGCAGATGATTGTGAGTGATTTTAATGTATAGAGATTTGAAATGAGATAGTCCTATGATATTTGAGACGCTTGCTCAATATGAATAATGATAAATTATCTTTATAAATCAAGTTATTAATTTATTTTTGTGTTGAAGATTATTCTGGATAAGAATTTGTTCAAGCAAGAGGATTACCAAATGATGTCCACGCTGTTTGCACAAGTACAAGGGAAAATTTCTTTTGTCTTTCAAATGATGTGCCAGAAATCCCAAAAACTTAATTCACTCTACATAATAGGTGAAAATAGTTTATTTCGTGTAAAAATAATACAATTAGCGTGAGAGATTTCTCATCATCAACTGTGATATAAAAAAGAAACAATACACATAAAGGACCTTTAAATGATCTTTGAAAGTTTTTTTAAGCTCCTTTGGTTATTTTATAAAGCGAAAATTTTTTCTATTAATTAACTAACAGACTAACCATCTAACAAACTATGATGCAACTGTCGTTCTAAATATTTGCTTTCGAGTTCTTCATAATTATCAGTAACAAACAGTAGATTATTGATCATATAAAAAATTTACACTTATTCAACTTAGATTTGTGATAGATATCTTTATTTAAGACAAAGTAAGAAAATAAGAAAATTTGAGTGAGTCATTTAAAACAATTATATTTGTAATGATTTTAGCTTTTCACTATCAGTAGTAAAGGGAATTGGCCAAGCTTCCTTGGTTGTATCGATTGCTTGATCATATTTGAGCTCTGCTGAAAATAATAAATTCTTTTAGTTGATGAGCAAAAAAGAATTCATCACTCAATGATCATGTGTTTATTGGAATAAATTTTAAATTCACCAAAGTTTGTAAAGCCCAATTTTTTATAAATGCCAATTCCCTCGTGAGAGGCTTGCATACCAATAACATGACATTTCTTTCTTTTTAAATGCTCAATAGCAATTTTTGTCATGAATGACCCAACACCTCTTTTCTGAAAATCTGGATTGGTGACAATATCATACACTCCACCAACTCCATCTGCTTTAATACAAAAACATATTGCTACAGGATTATTATTTATATAACCAACGAACATCTCTACATCAGAGTCTTTATTTATAACAACGGCCTATTGTTTCATAAAATATAACTGCTTCTTCATCAAAAGGCTCGAAGACTGATGCCATAACATTTCCATAATCTCTAAAATCTTGAAGTGATTCAACTTCCTTGATTTTGAAGTTATCCGGCATAGAAGTAACATGTGAGTCTATATTTTGCGCTAAAGCTGCCATGCCTACCTCTATTTTAACATGCTCTAAGCCAATAGATAAGAGAACTTCATTCACTTTATAATGAGACGAATGAGGTCCACCCCACCAAGCTAAAGGTAGTTTCTGCGCATTAAAGGAAGCGATTATAGATTTTGCCTGCTCTACAGGTATAGTTTCTTGTAAATTTTTAGCAGAGATAATATTGAATGTATCTGAAGCAAATGTTGAATTAATAGAAGATACGCCATTTGAAAAATCAACAACCTTCATTTTAGGGCACAATTTTGGTAAAAAATGTACTTTTGAACAAAAATTATTCTCTAATGATAAGTCAATTTTTGATTTGTTTAACATTTGTTTTTCTTGTTATTGTTCATCATTTCTAATTAATCTTTTATACGGGGGCTGTAAAAAAATCCGTCTAAGTTAAAAATTATTATCTTAGATCTAAGCCCCAATCCAATAGATGCTTCACAAGAAATTACGAATCTTAGAAAAACTTTGAAAAAAGTAAATTGATACAAAACCGAGTGGAAAAATATACAAAACCTGCTGGCAAGATACATACAGCTACAACAACCGATGACAAGCTATAACTCCACACAAGAACGAATAAATACAAAATTCAATGGAGCGGGCGATGGGATTCGAACCCACGACCCCAACCTTGGCAAGGTTGTGCTCTACCCCTGAGCTACACCCGCTTACCGATTCGATATATGTCTTGTCTGTATGGCGTAGGCTTCTACGAATTGCAACAAAAAAATATCATTTTAGTTTGATTTATTTTGTCCATGTTTAAATAAAATGAAATAAAGATTGATTTTAGAAAATTCTTCAGTAATAAATTATTCCTTTTTTAATTTTTGCATGGAGAGGGGTGGAATATAATGTTGAAGAGAATAAATATATTAGGGATTATCATTGCAACTGTTTTTATGATGAACAGTGTTGCAAAGGCCGATGACCAAGTTAAACACGTTAAAGTTGCAATAACGCAAATTATGGTTCATCCTGCTGCGGATGCTGTTCGTAAAGGTGTAGAAGATGTGCTTGCAGCAAATGGTTATAAGCAAGGTGAAAATTTTCAACTTACCTTTTTATCAGCGCAGGGTAATATTTCAACAGCAACGCAAATTGCACGTAAATTTGTTGGTGATAAACCAGATGTTATTGTAGCAATTACCACGCCTTCAGCACAAACGATGCTTGCGGCAACAAAAACAATTCCTATCGTCTTTGCAGCGATTTCTGATCCTATCGGAGCTAAAATCGTTTCTTCACTTACCAAACCTGGCGGTAATATGACGGGGAGTTCTGATCGTATAGATGTTGCAGAAAGTGTTAGACTTTTACAAGAAGTAAAACCAGATTTGAAAAAAATTGGTTATCTTTATAATGCTTCTGAGGCAAATTCTGTTTCGACACTTAAAACGTTAAAGGATGTAGCAAAAAAAGCTGGAATTGAAATTATTCCCTCATCGGCACCAAAGCCTTCAGATGTGCAGGCAGCAACACGCGCTTTAATCGGTAAGGTCGATATTATTTTTGTTCCTGCTGATAATACGATTTTATCTGTTTTAGAAGGTGCAATAAAGGTCTCAGAGGAAGCCAATATGCCTGTATTTACTGTTGATGCTAATACTATCGGGCGCGGGCCTTTTATGACGCAAGGTGTGAATTTCTATGATGTAGGGGTTGATGCTGGAAAATTGGTCGTGCGTATTCTAAAGGGTGAAAAACCTGGTGATATTGATGTTGTACAGGCAGCTAATAATAACATTCGAATTGATTTGAAAGCAGCCCAAAAAGCAGGGATTGTTATTCCGCAGGCAGTTATTGACCGTGCAACAAAAGTGATTCAATAACTTTTATTGATCAAAGTGTTGATCCTATAAAAATACGTTAAGTTTTCATGGAGATTGTTTTTACATGAATATATTTGCGTTTTCTGGTGCTGTGGAATTAGGCCTTATTTATGCGTTTGTTGCTATAGGGGTTTATCTTTCATTTCGGGTTTTAGATTTTCCTGATTTAACAGTTGATGGATCGTTTCTTCTTGGTTCCTGTGTCTGTGGTGTTTTGATTCTCTTGGGTTTCAATGCATGGACAGCTATGGCATGTGCTTTTTGTGCAGGTATGGTGGCTGGTTTATTAACGGCTATGTTGAATTTGCGTTTTGGCATTTTGAATCTTTTAGCTTCTATTTTAACAATGTCGGCACTTTATACGGTTAATCTTCGTATTATGGGAATTATGGGAGGGTCTAATGTTAATTTAGCTCTTGCTGATACTGCGTTAACGCCCTTTTATAATCTGTTTGGTTTGTCTGATATTTTTGTGCGTCCTCTTTTCGTTGGTATTGTGTTGCTCGTTATGGCGTTTTTGATTTGGCGCTTTTTGGAAAGTGAAATTGGTCTTGCTATGCGTGCAATGGGAGCTAATCCACGCATGGCGACGGCGCAAGGTGTTCATACATCAGCATTGATATATTTTGGAATGGGGCTTTCCAATGCGTGTGTGGCACTTGGTGGTTCTCTTTATATTCAAACTGCGATTGCAACAGATATTACCGGTGGAATTGGAACAATTGTTTTTGGATTGGCAGCCGTGATTATCGGTGAAACTCTCTTTCGTACGCGCAATATTTTTTGGATTATAATCAGCTGTATTGTAGGGTCTGTGCTTTATCGTGTGGCGGTGCAATTTGCATTTGAAGCAAATGGAATTGGTATTGATACGTCGACAGATCTTCAGTTGATTACTTCACTGTTGGTTATTTTAACCCTTATTGTGCCACGCTATTGGAGGAGGCGTAAACGTGATTGAATTTTTTCATGTTGGGGTCACATTTAAACCGCAAACACCTTTGGAAAAACAGGCTTTAATTGATATTAACCTGAAAATTGATCAGGGTAGTTTTGTTACGGTTATTGGTTCAAATGGTGCTGGTAAATCAACTTTGCTCAGTGTTTTAGCGGGTGCAACGCTTCCTTCAACAGGGAAAGTGGTTATCAATGGACAAAATGTTTCTAGGCAATCAGTCAGTGAACGCGCTGGAAAAATTGCTTGTGTTTTTCAAGATTCGTTAGAGGGAAGTTGTGGTTCTTTAACAATTGAAGAAAATTTGGCTCTTGCTGCTCTTCGAGGAAGTCGTCGTGGTTTGCGTGCGGCTTTAAATTATGAGAAACGGCAATTTTTTCGAGAGAAAATTGCTCAATTAGGCATTGGTCTTGAAGCATATATTCATAATCCTATGGATAGTTTATCAGGTGGGCAACGCCAAGCAGTTTGTCTTGTGATGGCAACGTTAGCACATGCGGATGTTTTATTGCTTGATGAACATACCTCAGCACTTGATCCTGGAATGGCTGATTTTGTGATGCGGTTGACTGAAAAAATCGTTGAAGAGAAAAAATTAACGACTATCATGGTGACTCATTCTATGCGTCAGGCTCTTGATTATGGCGATCGCACCTTGATGTTGCATAGTGGAAAAGTGATTTTGGATGTCTGTCATGAAGAGCGTAAGGGCTTGAATGTCAATGATTTAATTGGCATGTTTCAGAAAGTTCGCGGGGAAGTTCTTGATGATGATGAACTGTTAATGGATTAATAATGTGGCTCAGAAAAAAGCACATGAAGTTGATCAGTTTTTAACGCGTTTTTCACGTGCTTTTCCTATTGTTCTCATTTATGGGCCAGATCGTGGTCTTGTTTGTGAGCGTGCACAATGTTTTGCAAAACTTACACAGGTAGCAATAGAAGATCCATTTTCGACAATTCGTTTGGATGCTGCTGAAATTGATAAAGATCCTGCGCGTTTGGAAAATGAAGCGCGTACGTTATCGCTTTTTGGGGGAGATCGTTTGATATGGATCTCTAATGCGGCTAATCAAAAAGGTTTTCTTGCTGCCTTAAAACTTTTAATTGAGAAGCCACCAGAAGCTTGTTTTATACTCATTGAATCAGGGGATTTAAAAAAAGGAACAGGGTTGCGCAATGCTGTTGAAACGGCATCAAAAGCGATGGCTTTGCCCTGTTTTGCCGATGATATGCGTTCTCTTGACGGTTTGATTGATGAGGTTTTAAGGCAGTTTAAGAAGACTCTTTCTTTAGATGCACGTAGATGGTTGCATGAATGTTTAGGGGCGGATCGCCTTGTATCACGAGGTGAATTAGAAAAGCTTTGTCTTTACGCTGCAAATGCTCACGTTACTCTTGAAGATGTGAAAGCTGTTGTAAGCGATGTCAGTGCTCTTTCTCAAGATGAAGTCATTGATGCTCTTTTATTGGGCGATATATCAGGCTTTGAAGCGCATTTTAACCGACATGCAGCAGTGCATGGGGCACTTTTTTTAATTTTGAGTACAGCTCAAAGGCATTTTCAGCAATTACAGCTATTGCGTTATCAGGTAGAGGTTGAAGGAAAATCGCCTTTTACGGTGGTTTCTGAAGCTCGTCCTCCCATTTTTTTTCAACGGAAAAAGATCGTTGAACAAGCTTTAAAATATTGGAAGTTAGAACAAATTTCTTATGCAATGGAAAGAATTCAGAGTGCTGTTTTAGACAGTCGTAAAAATCCACTTTTGGGCGAAGCTATCATTCGTCAAGTTTTGTTAGGGCTTACAATTATTGCACGACGCCAGATGGCAGCTTAACAGCCTAGAAATATAATGATTTTTTATTTTTGGTATACCACAGAGGCATTTTCAGCAATTAAAACTGTTATGCTATCAAGTAGAGGTTGGTGGAACTTGTATTTTTGAGGATGCATTTTAGGAGCTTGAAAGCTTGATAGAAATTTTTCTTCAAAAGAAATAGTTTATTTTCAAAAGGCCATTTTGAAACAGTTTTATTATTTTGTTGTATCGTAAAGTACTGTTTTTTAGAGTAGTGATACGAGGCTCATATCAAATTTTATGTATTCGATGTTTTTTTGTGTGGGTATTTGGTGAATATTAGGTTGGTTCATAGAGTCTTAATGGAGTAACACCCCCATGTAAAACAGAGTATCTCAAACAACAGAAGACACTTGTATGGTAGATTCATACGCTTTCTTAGAAATATTTTTTAATGCGCGTCATATCTATTTCGAGGCGGTGTTTATGAATGGTGTAGAAGTAAAGTTCCTTGTGAAGAATATAAAACCCATAGAGCAACTCTATCTTTACGCTTAATAAAAGTGCAAGTCGACACTCATTATATACTTTGCTAGCCTCTAATGTTGCTACAGTTTTTAGCATTAGAAAGCGTTTTTCATCATTTTTTCTCACATGTCTTCTTGTGACGTGTAGAAAAGAGATTTTAATTGATAAGAGGGTTTGTGATGGAAGAATTTTACAGTATTCGAAGTTATGATTCAAATTGAAAAAAATTATTATTTTTATAAATCAATATACTATAGATTAATTGAATCACATAAAATAGTGAGCCAGAGGAATCTTTTAGACAAGAAAATGAACGGTGTGCAGATCTGTATGAATTAAGAATCTTCGTGGGATGAGGAGAAGGTCAAAATAGATTATGATGAAAACGACAGCACCTATGGGGAAACTTTTATGTTTGATACAGAGATGATTATCTTAGCAATGAATGTGTCTCATAAACAAAGCTAGCCATTGTTTATTATTAATAATTTATTATTTTTTATATTGAATCAATCAGAACAATGTCTTTTACACGTCATAAGTGGGGGCGTGTGGATAAAAACTGTGCAAGAAAGCACTAAAAATGCCTCTTATGAATGCTCTCAAATTCCAAGGTTTTTTGCAACATTGGGGGTAGGAAAATATAATAATAGTGTTTTATTAAGTGTAAAGAGGGTCGTGCTTAATGGATTTATAGTTATAACATTTACGAACATTGTCGTGAGATAGGCTGGGGAGCGAGATGCCTTTTTAAAACAAACGCATGAATTTGTAATCCAAATCTATTCTATTTAGGGCGTTCTATTTTACGCGAGGGGTGTGATTCCATTAAAGGGATGTTCAGTGTTTTTGTTATCCAAACTTTTTCTTTATTGAGAGGGCGTGTTTTTCTCATATTTATTTGATTTATGGTATCCGGAATCGGGAGAGGAAAATGTTTTTAATGGTATCTTTTGGTATGCGTTGTTTTACGGTGTTTTCAATATTCGCGAAACTTATGTTGATGTTGTAGGTGGAGTCGTAATACGTTTTTATATAGGTCTAATGTACAAATTAATGAACGTATCGGGATAATTGGAGAAGAGTTAGTGTCTGCTTACGCTTTTGATGTGTTTTTTTGTGAGTAAATTAGTAAGATAAAGTAAACTGATGGGATTTATGTAGAGTCGTTGTTATCCTAATTGAGAGTGCATTTTATTTTGTTTCGGTGATGCGCTTTGATCAGTAATTAAGAGGGAGTTTTAGAGCGTGATGTTAGATTTCTCGTCATTTATTTTTTATGTGTTTTCTAGGTAAATTGATCTGTTGTCAGCTTGCGCAGGTGATAATTGGTAAGCTGCGTTATTCTTTATTCCCTAGTTGTCATTTTTTAATGTTTTACGCATAACTCTTGAACAAACAAACAAGAAAATTATGATTTTACAATTGTCTTTATTGCCATTTGCAAAGAATCTTTGAAGGTGAAAGATGCTCCATATTCAGTTTGAAAAAATAGCACTCATTGGGATCGGTCTGATTGGGTCTTCTTTAGCAAGAGTGATTAAAAAGAAAAATCTTGCGGCTCAGATTTCTATTGCAACACGTCGTCCAGAAACCCTGAAAAGAGCGCGTGAATTGGAGCTTGGGGATTTTTATACGACAGATAATGCAAAAGCAGTTGAAGGAGCAGATTTGGTTATACTTTCTGTTCCTGTTGGGGCTAGTGCAGAAGTGGCAAAAACTATTCGTGATCATTTAAAACTTGGAGCGATTGTGAGTGATGTTGGTTCTACGAAAGCGTTGGTTATTGCGGAAATGGCACCTTTATTGCCAAAAACGGTTCATTTTATTCCAGGGCATCCAATTGCTGGAACGGAATATTCAGGACCGGATGCTGGTTTTGCTGATTTATTTATGAATCGTTGGTGTATTTTAACGCCTTTTGCGGATAGCGATGCTGCTGCTGTCGCACAATTAACAGCGTTTTGGGAAGCTTGTGGTGCGCGTGTCGAAAAGATGGAACCTAAGCATCATGATCTTGTTTTGGCTATTGTTTCACATTTACCCCATTTGATTGCGTATAATACTGTTGGGACAGCGAGTGATTTAGAAAAAGTAACAAATTCGGAAGTGATTGCTTATTCCGCTTCCGGTTTTCGTGATTTTACGCGTTTAGCATCTTCTGATCCCGTTATGTGGCGAGATATTTGTTTGCATAATAAGGATGCTATTTTAGAAATGTTGAGCCGTTTTAGTGAGGGGCTTGCTTTTTTAGAACGGGCAATTCATTTAGGAGATGGTGAGACACTGTTTAACTTTTTTACACGTACGCGTGCTGTACGTCGCAATATTATTGATGCTGGACAGGAAATTGATGCTCCTGATTTTGGACGTCAGAGTGTTTCTAAAAAAGGGTGAATAAAAGCAAGGGGGTTTTGTTGAATTTCGTTGGTTTTTTCTAGAAATCGATAAGAAGTTTTTTCTTTATTCAGTCATAGATTGCAATAAAAAGGAGGGGCGATTGCTCCGATACAGATAATCATGACTTCAAAAGGTTTTATGTGTGCACGATCATCTTGCTTAGCTCTCTATAGGGCATATGATGTACAGAAGAGGTTACTGATCTGTAGAAGTAACAAAAAAATGAGGTCGTTGTAGAACTTCATAGAGTGGGTTATTGTTTTTGTTTTGGTATAAAGTCGGGCTTGACCGTATTGATTATTGACCTTTATATTGCAGCATTGCAAAATGTTTATTTGCAGAGTTTTGATGATTTTTATAAAACTTGAAATAGACTGAGGAAGAGTTTTACCAGAAAGTATTGAGTTTTGTTAAAAAATATCTTTTGGTATAGCTATCGTATTTTGGGTGACGCAGTAAGTCATTATTGGCGTGATAATGGGAGTGCTTTTGCAAGCCATGTTGCGCTATCGGGGCTTTTAGCATTTTTCCCTTTTTTTATTTTTGGAACATCGTTTGCTCGTTTTCTAGGGGCTTTTACCTATACACCGCAAAAAATTAAAGCACTGGTGCAGTTATTGCCTGATGTTATTGCAGAGCCTTTATCTCAGGAAATTGTCAATGTTTTAACCATTCATCGAGGAGGTGTGTTGACGCTTTCTGTCATTGGAGCGGCTTATTTTGCTTCTAATGGGATAGAGGCTTTGCGTACGGCTTTAAATAAAGCTTACCGTGTTACTGATCGACGGAGTTTGTTATTTTGTCGTTTTCAAAGCCTGTTTTTTGTAATCCTTGGAGCTGTTGGTCTTGTTGTGATTAGTTTTTTATTGATTCTGGCGCCTTTGTTGATCAAAATTATGCAAAATCATTCTTTTTTTATGACTGAATATATTGCTGTTATTCGTGTATGGCGTTATACAGTTGCAATCGTTATTTTGTTTATCAGTCTTTTGATTGTTCATAAATGGCTTCCAGCAGGGCGGCGGAAAATTATAGATATTTTACCAGGAATAGTGGTGACAATGTTTATATGGTTTATGGCTTCTATCGCTTTTGCGCAATATTTAACGATGTTTGATTATATTTCTACCTATGCAGGGTTGGCATCTATTATGGTTGCTATTATTTTTCTCTACATATTGAGTGCAATTTTTATTTTGGGAGGAGAAATAAACGCGGCGATAATGTTTTATCGCAAGGATTTGCAACATTCAGATGAATGAAAGAGCTTATTATTGCTTGAAAGCCAAGGTATGAATATCCCAATAAAGCCTGCTATCACTTTGTTGATTGATGCGGATGCTTGTCCTGTAAAAGATGAAGTTTATCGTGTGATGAATCGTTATCAGCTTAAGACATTTGTTGTGGCAAATCGTTCTTTGTCCCTTCCAGATGAAGTACTCATTGAAAGAGTGGTCGTTTCTGGTGAATTCAATGGTGCTGATGATTGGATTGTAGAACATGTGCATGAGGCAAGTATCGTTATTACCAGTGATATTCCTTTAGCAGCACGGGTTGTGCAAGCTGGGGGTTTTTGTCTTTCGCCAACGGGGCGTATTTTTGATGTAAATTCAATTGGTCAGGCTTTGGCGATGCGCAATTTGATGGAAGATTTGCGTGGACAGGGCAGTATAATAGGTGGTCCCCGTCCTTTTTCTCGTAAAGACCGTTCTGCTTTTTTGTCAGCACTGGATCTTGTTATACAACGTTTAAAAAGACGCGGTTATTAAAGTTATAGGGCTTCTTTAATGACTGCTTTTATAAGTGCTTTGGCATCGTCATTGGCCCATGGAGCTGCACCATTGAAAGAAGCAATGAGATATCCCTCTTTATCAATGAGCAATGTAATGGGGAGTCCTAAAGCGAGCCCCTGTTTTCTAACATTGTTGAAAATATCCATTGTTTCATCGCGATAGTAAAGCAAATTATCTGAATGAATATTCTGTAAAAATTGCTGAATTTTTTCAGGAGAAGCAGTTTTATCGATATTAATAGCTATGACATCAAAGTTTTCTCCACCTAATTCACGTTTTAATTGCGCAAGTTCAGGCATTTCTGTGCGGCAAGGTGCACACCAAATAGCCCATAGATTGACCAGCATTGGTTTTCCAGTAAATTCGCTGAGTGTGTGCTCTTTTCCTAGAATATCCTTGAAAGAGAGTTTATTCATATCTGAGGGCGTATCAGCAAATCGTATGTGGCTAAAAAAGCCTTTTGCTGCTTTTCGTATCGCCATCATTTTTTCTGCTCGTGCTTTATTAATGTTTATTTCTTGTGCTTGTGCTGCTGAAATGAAATTGAAAAGAAAAAACTCTCTTTTGGTATCGTAGTTTATGGTTGCGTATAAACTCAATGCAATGATAAAGAATGCAAGGGAAAGTTGCCTTTTTTTATTGTTTTTTTTGCTGATGAAAATTTGAAAAATCATAATTTTGTCCTTTGGATGGGTGTTTTCAGAATATGACAGATGAGAAGTTAAAGAACCAAATGTGGGGTGGTCGGTTTGCGGCAGGCCCTGCTGCAATTATGGAAGAAATTAATGCTTCTATTGATTTTGATCAAAAACTTTATCGACAAGATATTGAAGGTTCTCTTTCTCATGCAGCTATGTTAGCGCAAACGAAAATCATTTCACAATCAGATTATGAAAAAATTGTTCATGGTTTGAAACTTATTCGCCAAGAAATTGAAGACGGTAAATTTGTTTTTTCACGAAAGCTTGAAGATATTCATATGAATATTGAAGCGCGGCTGAGCGAATTGATAGGTCCTGTAGCTGGGCGTTTGCATACGGCGCGTTCACGCAATGATCAAGTTGCTGTTGATTTTCGCTTGTGGGTACGTGAAGCAACGCAAAAGATAGCACAAGCTTTAAAAGGATTGATAGAGCAATTACTTATTCGCGCAGAACAACATGTTGATACCTTTATGCCAGGCTTTACGCATTTACAATTGGCTCAACCCGTAACATTGGGTCATTATATGATGGCTTATGTTGAAATGTTTGGTCGAGATTTATCGCGGATGCGTGATGCTCTTGAGCGAATGAATGAATCGCCTTTAGGAGCGGCTGCTTTAGCGGGGACAGGCTTTCCAATTGACCGTTTTATGACAGCAAAAGCGCTAGGCTTTCGCGAACCTACACGCAATTCAATTGATAGTGTTTCAGATCGTGACTTTGCATTGGAATTTTTAAGCGCTGGCGCTCTTTGTGCAACACATCTTTCACGTTTAGCAGAAGAAATAATTCTTTGGTCAAGTGAACAGTTTTGTTTTATTCATTTATCAGATGCTTTTTCAACGGGTTCGTCTATTATGCCACAAAAGAGAAATCCTGATGCGGCAGAGTTAGTACGAGCGAAAGCAGGTCGATTGAATGGTGCGCTTATGGGATTGTTAACGGTGATGAAAGGATTACCGCTTGCTTATTCAAAGGATATGCAAGAAGATAAAGAATATGTGTTTGATGGGGCTTTGAGTTTGGAATTATCACTAGCAGCAATGACAGGGATGATTGCTGATTTGAAAGTGAATAAAAAAGCCATGAAACAAGCAGCGGATTTAGGGTATGCAACAGCTACAGATTTTGCTGATTGGCTTGTACGCGAATCAGAGATTCCTTTTCGCGAAGCACATCACATCACAGGGTGTGCTGTGGCATTGGCAGAAAAAAAACAGTGTCGCCTCCATGATTTATCATTAGATGAACTTCAAGCAATTTGTCCTGATATCAATGCGACACTTTTTGATGTTTTGACCGTTGAAAAATCTGTTGAAAGTCGCAAAAGCTTTGGGGGAACAGCGCCTTCAGAGGTTTTTCGGCAAATTGCGTATTGGAAAAAGCGTCTCGTGAGCGCTTGAGTGATTGTATTTTAAAGGTAAAAAAGAGATCGAGATGAGGAAAGAGGACAGATGAAAATTATATTAAAGGGGGTGATGATTGTCCTTTTTGGGGGCTTGGGTATCGTTGGGTGTGGGCGTAAAGGGTCATTAGAGTTACCTCCTTCAACAGGAGTGAATTCTTCACAAGGAACTTTTGTTCCTCAAGGCAAAACAGATAAACCTTTTATTCTTGATAGGTTGATACAATAGGGATTTTTATGCGTTTTTTTTCTTATCATCAGGGTGTGCTCCACGCTGAAGGTCTTTCGCTTTTGGAACTTGCGCGGAAAGTTGAAACACCTTTTTATTGTTATTCAGCTAGCGCAATCGTTGCACATTTTAAAGATTATCAGAATGCATTTCATAATATGCCGAGTTTAATTGCTTATGCGGTTAAAGCGAATTCCAATCAAGCGGTTTTACAACTTTTAGCTAACAATGGAGCGGGAGCTGATGTGGTCTCAGAAGGGGAATTACGGCGTGCACTTGCTGTTGGTATTCCTGCGCAGAATATTGTTTATTCTGGTGTTGGTAAAACAGTGAAAGAAATAGATTTTGCTCTTGCACAAGATATTTATTGTTTTAACGTTGAATCAGAGCCAGAACTTGAACAATTATCGGCGCGGGCTGCTGCGCTTTCAAAAACGGCTCGTATTTCTTTACGTATTAATCCTGATGTGGATGCTAAGACTCACAAGAAAATTACAACAGGTAAGTCTGAGAATAAATTTGGTATTCCACTGTCTTTGGCGGGTGATGCATATAAAAAAGCAGCCCAATTGCCCGGTCTTCATGTGTGTGGTGTTGATCTCCATATTGGCAGTCAAATTTGTGATTTAAAACCGTTTGAAGATGCATTTGTTATTGTTGCAGATTTTGTGCGTCAATTACGGAATAATGGTTATGCGATAACCCATATCGATATTGGGGGCGGGCTTGGTATTTCTTATGGTTATGAGCAGCATCCAGTACCTTCTCCTTTTGAGTATGCAGCACTGGTAAAGAAACATATTGCGCCTTTAGGGATCAATATTATCTTAGAACCTGGGCGTAGTATTGTTGGTGAGGCTGGTGTGTTGGTGACATCGGTTGTGTATTTAAAAAAGGGGGAAGGACGAAATTTTGTTATTGTTGATGCGGCGATGAATGATTTCATGCGTCCAACGCTTTATGATGCGTGGCAAAATGTAATGCCAGTGAAAAAAACACCAGTAGATGCCCCTCTGATTAATGCTGATATTGTTGGTCCTATTTGTGAAACTGGTGATTATTTAGGCTTGGAACGTTCTTTACCAGTGTTGAAAGCGGGTGATGTTTTGATGTTAACAGGAGCAGGGGCTTATGGCGCAGTGATGGCAAGCACTTATAATAGTCGACTTTTGGTGCCGGAAGTTTTGGTTCAGGATACACGTTATGCAGTCATTCGTCCACGCCTTGATTATGCACAATTGATAGGATGTGATCATATTCCAGATTGGATTGAGCCCAAATTAGATTGAGCATTATTAAATATTTTGGGTCTTATTTTTACTAAACTTTGATGAAACAATTTATTTTCTAGAAATTGTTTTGTATGGGGTTTATGATCTTAATGCACCACGATAAAAGGGGATAAATGCTTGTTTATGAAAAATAAAAACATCAAAGGTTTTGCAATGAAGCTTTTGTGTGTGCGCATTTTGATGTGGGGGATCCTTTCATTTGAACGGATGTGGGTACGGTTGTTGCCATTTTTCCTCGTTCTTAGTCTCTTTTGTTCGTTTAGCTGGTTGGGACTTTTTGGCATTTTGGGCTATTGGTCACATTTGCTCTTACTTGGGGTTATACTTGTTTGTGCTGGGGCAAGTTTGTTTTTTCTTATTCGTTTTCGGTTTCCCACAATGCGGGAAGTAAATTGCCGCCTTGAACGCGTCAATGATCTTAGACACCAGCCTTTGAATATTCAGACAGATCGTTTATGTTCTGAAAATGATGAAGATTTTAGTGCTGTTATTTGGCGTGAACATCAACGCCGAATGGCAAAGCAATTATACCATTTAAAAACTGGATTTATCTCTCTTAATAGTGCGGATTATGATCCTTTGGCTTTGAGGGCTTTGTGTGCTCTTCTTTTTGTGTGCGCTTTTAGTTTTTCTTTTGGTTCACAAGGGGGGCGTTTGGCTGATGCCTTTGATTTTCGTCCTGTCGTTGATGAAAAACTCATGCGGATTGATGCTTGGGTAACACCCCCAGCTTATACCGGTGTGGCACCGATTTATTTGACAAAAGATGAGAAAACACAACTAGAAATCCCTGAAGGGAGTAATGTTGTTGTGCGTGTTGTCAATGGAGCTGGTATTACAGTAAAAGCAAAGTCTGTAGAAGATGGGAGGGAAGTTTCGTTTTCAGAGAAAACGGAACAAACAGCTTTGAATGATCCAATCGTTCATTTTGAAACACATTTAAAGCATTCAATAAATTTATTTGTATCATCACGTCGTAAAAAACAGCAGTGGCATTTGCAGATAATTAAGGACAAGCTTCCGACAATTCATTGGCTGGAAAAACCAGGGAGGATTTTAACGGGATCGTTGGAGTTACGATATGTGGTGGATGATGATTATGGTGTGACAAAGGCTTTTGTTGAAATAGAGCCTTTTCTTCCTCAGAATAAAAGTGCTTCTTCTCTTTATAATGCTCCGGAAATAGAGCTTCTTCTTCCGCGTGGTGGAAAGGGGAAAATGCGAATGGTGCAGGATATATCAGCGCATCCATGGGCAGGTTCGCAAGTCAAAATTACTTTGGTGGCAGAAGATGGTGCGGAGCAGAAAGGGCGTAGCAAAACTTTTGTTATGATATTACCACAGCGTGTTTTTTCGAATCCTGTTGCACGCGCAGTGGTTGAATTGCGTCGTCTATTAGCTCTTGATGCTTCTGTGAAAGAGCGTGTATTGGATATGCTTTCTGCTTTGCTTGTGCATCCAGAAAAGGGGTTGCAAAATGCATCGCATTTTATTGTTCTACAAAGTGCGTGGACAAGACTTTCTTTAGCACAAACAGACGAGGATTTGCGCGATGTGGTGGATTATTTATGGCAAATTGCTTTGGGTATTGAAGATAATCAGCTTGAATCCGTGCAAAAAAAGTTAAAACAAGCACAAGCTGCTTTACGTGATGCACTGCGTTACGGTGCTTCAGCGGCAGAAATTGAACGGCTTATGGCAGATTTACGTCAAGCTATGGATGAGTATATTCGTGCTTTGGCTGAAAAAGCACCGGATAGTCAAGTTTCTAAAAATTCTAAAAGCTCAAAAAGTCCTAATCTTTCTGAATCTACATTACAAGAAAAACTAAATTTAATTGAGGAAATGGCTAAAACGGGCTCTTCTTTAGCAGCTGAACAACTCTTGGCGGAAGTTGAACAGACGCTTGATCATTTGCATGTGCAAAAAGGCAATCAAAATGAGGGAGAAAAAAGCCAATCTGCACAAATGAAAGAAAAGATGGACCAGCTTGGAGATTTAATGCGTCGTCAGCAAGAAATTCTCAATGAAACACATCAGTTAGAGATGGAACAAAAACGCGGAGAAGATGTGCCAGAAACACAAAAAAAATCTTTAAAAAAACGTCAAGCTGAATTGCAGTCTGAATTATCAACATTAGAAAAAGAATTATTAGAACAAGGATTTGAAACAGGGGGCGCGTTGAAAAGGGCAGAAGAAAAAATGAATTCTGCGGAAAATGCTCTTGATAATGGAAATCATCAGGTATCTATACAAAATCAGTCTGATGCTTTGGAATCTTTGAGGCAAGGTGCACAAAATGTTTTGAAAAAAATGCGCGAAACACTCAAAGAAACGGGAGATGATCAAAATGCTGATTCTGGTCCTAAAGATCCGTTAGGACGTCCACTTTCTTCAAAAACAGATGAAGAACAAGAAGGCGAGGCACGACCACAAGAAAGTGATCAAATGCGTACACGGCAGATTTTGGATGAAATTCGCAAACGTCTTGGTAAAGAGCATCTTTCAGAAGAAGAAAAAAACTATCTTGAAAGATTGCTTCATTTTAATTAACCAATGTTGGCTTTTTTCTTAATTGATGTCAAAAACAGTGTATGAAGAACCTCTATGGAGTTCATCTCCCAAAAAATGATTAAAGTGCTTGTAAGGCAATAATTATCCTGCTGTACTGATTTTTTGATCATTTAAGTTTAAAATATGAAATATTAAAATGTTCGCTATTGCGGAAAAAGAGCAGAAGTCCATATAAGTTTGGTATATGAAAATCTGTAATGTTTGAAATTTGTTTCTACATGGTATGTTGAGTTGGATATCGTTACGCTGAAAGATTTTTATGCTTCTGCACTTGGGCTGCGTGTGCAAAAGACGCTGTGTGACCAATTGAATTTATGGTGGCCTGATCTTACGGATAAACGGATTATGGGGTTGGGTTATGCGCTTCCTTATCTTTCTACATTGCGTGAACGTGCCCAACAATGTTTTGCTTTTATGCCAGCTTCTCAGGGTGCTTCGCCTTGGCCTTGTGCTGAGCAAGTTGCTACAGCGCTTGTTTTTGAAGAAGATTTGCCACTTCCTGATGCGTCAGTTGACTGTATTTTATTGGTACATGCATTAGAATATACAGAAAATTCGTTTGAAACGTTGAATGAAATATGGCGTGTTTTAGCACCCAATGGCCACTTGATCGTTATTGTACCTAATCGCTCTGGCTTTTGGGCGCGCAATATTACTACGCCCTTTGGTTATGGCGAACCCTATAGTCGGCAACAAATTACTCGTTTGTTTGAAAAAACAAATTTTGTTTCTGGGCCAATACAAGAAATTGTACATTATATGCCCTCTACGGGTTATGTTTCGCGGTTGTTCTCATTTTTTTATGAGCCATTTGCACGCTATCTTTTGCCTTATTTTGGTGGACTCTTAATGTGTCAGGCACAAAAACGTGTTTATCAGGGTTTGCTCGTACAGCGTCGTCAGTCGCGACGTATTTTTATTCCTGCGTTATCACCACAAGTGCGAAATATTTTAATTTATAAAGATAATTAATCATTTTGCCATTGGCATAAGAACCGCAAATATAGAAGGATTCTCTTATTTCAATTTTTTGCATTTACAATTAAAAAATATTCTTTTGTACATTATATGTGGAATTGGCATGTGAATAAAAAATCTCAAGTATCTATATACCGAACCATATTTCATGAATAGTGGAAACATTTTAAGAGAAAAAATGCTGGTATCTTCGTAAGCATAAAAATAGCAGAGTCCAAGGGATCTTGCATAATATGGTTCATGGTGGTTAAAAACTGTACAAGGAAGGATTAAAATGCTTCTTATGAACCATCTCTCAAGTGTCAAGGGCTCCTCTGCAACATTGAAATCTAACAAAGTGTGTGATGGTGCCGGCTTGTTCTTTTATAAGGGTAAAGATGGTGGTGCTCAGTGGCTTTATCGTTAGGATAAACATTTAGCGTTATATCATTAATTATACAACCTCTTAAGAGGAGATAAAATCATAAAGAATGGAGGAAAACTATAAAGATAAAAAACATCTCTCAATTTAGGCTAGTGAATATGAGATAAAGCATTGCGTGGAGCGGTTTTTCTGAAAAAAATAATCATAAATAGCACTCATCTAAAGATGATAGTTATGATCAAGAATGTTGCTAAAAGATATCACGATTATTTATATGCGGAACATATTAAAAATTTTAGAAAGAACAAAAGCATGTGAAACAGAAGTTACAAAGTATATCGTGAGGTTTGAAAGCATTTTTGTTTCTGGTTATCATGTTGAATATTTCGTTTTTTATTCATAATGTTATATATTTTGTTATAAGAGTACAGATAAGAGTAAGTTTTATGTAATAGCATTTGAATTATACGCGAAGTTTTTTTCATCTCTTTCTGTTTTCATTTAGGATATTAAAATTATTTTTGAAACAGTAAATCTCGAATTAAAGATTTAAACGGTAACCATTTTGATCTGTCATGAGAATTTGTGCATTGGAGGGATCGTTTTCGATTTTTTGTCGCAAACGATAGATATGGGTTTCTAGAGTATGGGTGACAATATTTTCATTATATCCCCAAACTTGTTCTAACAATGTTTCACGGCTGACAATTTTATCATTGGCATAATAGAGACATTTAAGGATCGCTGCTTCTTTTTCTGTGAGACAGATTTTATTGTTGCATTGATCAAGAAGAAGTTTTTGTCTTAGTTTAAAAGTATAGGGACCAATATGAAAGGTTGCGTCTTCATTTTGTTCATATTGGCGCAACTGTGCTCGAATTCTCGCTAATAACACCGCAAAGCGAAAGGGTTTTGTCACATAATCATTGGCGCCTGTTTCAAGATCTAAAATATTATCGCAGTCTGTATCATAATTCGTTATCATGATAATGGGGGCACGAAATCCTTGGGAGCGTAATTGTTTAACTGCTTTGCAACCATCAAGATCAGGAAGTTGAAGTCCCAAAATAGTGAGATCAATATTTTCTTCTTGGATTATTTTCATTCCCGCTTCTGCTGTTTTTGCTTGGAAAATTTTAAACTCTTGATGCATTTGCAATTGTTCTACTAAAATGGGGCGTAGATCATCATCTTCAACGATTAAAAGAGTATAGTGGTTCATGTTGTTCCTTATAGGCATGTTGATGCACTGATTGGTATAGTTTCATGAAAAATGAGATTTCATGCAAGAAAAATTAAAAGAGAAAAATTAAAAAAGAGCGTTTCTAAAAAATAAACTTTTATAATTTCTAATGGTTGCTTGCTGAAAAGAAGGTATTCCGTCTGCAGAGTATTTTACGTATTGGTTGGAAGCGTTTTTTATGTTCTAGAACGTGTTTTAGCTATTGAGTGTCATCATCTTTACGCTTTATGGAGAAACAAGCTAGCACTATCATTCACTTTGCCAGCTCGTGGGTGTTGCGGATAGTCCTTGGCACTTGAGACGATTCATAGGAGGAATTTTTAGTCCTTTCTTTCACGGTTTTTATCCATATGGGACTTTCTCCGCTTGTAATGTGCAAGCAAATAGCTTTTGATTGATTCAATATAAACAGGTTGGGAATGAGAGAATCCTGCGGCATGAGGCGCACTCGTCCAACATGCAAAACAATGAACACGCAATATGATGCGTTTTTTAAGCGTGAAGAGAATTGTGCAACACCTAGCACATATGCACTGTTTAGGAGAACTTCACGATCGTTTTTATTGTTTTTATCCACGTTCAGTTTTGTTTTTTTGTTGCATTTGTGTGTGAAGGGGGCTGTGTGTTATGTTCGTGGTGGTGCTTATTATAATCGTTGAGCAAGCTTTGCCTTTAGCAATGCCGAAAAGATGCATCATAAAGAGGCTTTTTGTGTAATTTGGAAGGAGACTGTATTGAGAAAGAGTGCAGGATAAAAAATATCATATTTATGCATTTAGCATAAGAATACCTCAACAGAAGGATGTGTTGAGCTTATTCTTCTGCGCTATGAAGCATCTTTTTATATGAGTTAATGAATAAAAAATTATTGTTTTAAGATAAAAGCATTTCCTCCTTAAGGTTGCCCATCAAACAGACTTCTTTCCATTCATCTTCTGTTACGGGTTGCACTGATAAGCGACTGGCTTTGACCAGCACCATATTTGCTAGTTTGGGATTGGCTTTAATTTGTTTTAATGAAACAGGTGTTGGCATGTCACAAAGTGCACGGATGTCCACACATTCCCAGCGTGGATCAGAGCTTGTAGAATCAGGGTGCGCTTCAGCACATATTTCTACAATTCCTACAATTTCTAAACCTTTATTTGAATGATAAAAAAAACCTTTATCGCCATATTTCATAGCGCGCATATTATTACGGGCTTGATAATTGCGTACACCATCCCATTGTTCGCCATTAACTCCTTTTTTCTTTTGCATCTCCCATGACCATTTATGGGGTTCAGATTTAAAAAGCCAATAAGCCATGAGTTCTCCTTTTTCATAGACTGTTATGTATTTTTATAAGTATCTTTGTAATACCATCAACGATGATTTTTAAAATGGGGTAAAGAACGGCTATTATCTGTGTTTTCTTGTTTCAAAATAGAGAGACGCGCTCCATTGATATTTCATGTTGTATAAAGGTATTTTGCTCTTTTCTTATCTTTTCAGCTATGGTTTGAAATGCGGTCACTATAAGAGTTTTTGGGAAAAAATGAAGAAAATTGGTTCTAAAAAGCTTTAAGATTACAATGATAATGAAACGAATGAATGGTCAAAGATGAAGAGGTCAACGAATGGCATTCATATCTATGCTTCGTGGGAGAGAGTAGAGCTTATTATGCTGTAAAATACCGTCATTTGAAATGTAATGATATAAGGCAGTTTTTTGAAACATGAAGGTTTTCAGAATATGTGGTGAATATTTAGGTTTACGTGTCGAGCTTTGGGTTAAGTGAATTGTGTGAATGGGAAGCAGGTTGGAATCTGCTCGATAGAGAATTCGGGCTATCTATAAACCGGATTGAGTAGAAATCTTCGTTCTTTAAGGTGTGTGTGGGACGTCAATTTTATTATGCTTTTGTTCCACGGCGTCCCATCCCGATCAAGGGCGCGGCTTTTTCATCTAATGGCCAGCGTGAGCGGGGTGCAATGTCAAGAGAGCTTGTTTCTCCTCGTGCGAGTTTTTGTGCACCGGCAAAAGCAATCATTGCAGCATTATCGGTACACAAGGAAAGAGGAGGGGCTATAAATTCAAAACCATGTTGATGGGCAAGTTCTTGCAACGTAGAGCGAATGGCTTGGTTTGCGGCAACACCGCCTGCGACAACCAAAGCAGGAGAACGCTTTTCTTGATCATGAGAGAGAGGATATTGGTGGGTAAAGTGTTGTAGGGCTAGGTGAATACGATCATGTACTGTATCGGTCACAGCGGCTTGAAAACTTGCGGCAATGTCAGCAATATCATTTTCTGTAAGGGGAGCTATGGCTGTTGCGGCTTGTCGAACAGCAGTTTTGAGTCCTGAAAAAGAAAAGTCTAACCGTTTTTCACCTTTTAAAGGTCGTGGAAGAGGGATGCGATTTTTATCACCAAATAAAGCTGCTTTTTCAAGTGCTGGTCCACCAGGATAAGGAAGACCTAAAAGTTTTGCTGTTTTATCAAATGCTTCTCCTAATGCATCATCAATAGTGGTTCCTAAACGTTGGTAGTTACCTACTCCATGAACAATGATTGTTTGTGTATGACCCCCTGAAACTAAAAGTAATAAATAAGGAAAGCTGACGTTGTGCGTTAACACAGCTGTTAAAGCATGTCCCTCTAAGTGATTTACCGCAATAAATGGCTTGCCAGTGGCAAGAGAGAGTGCTTTTGCGCTCATAACGCCTACTAACAATCCTCCTATCAAACCAGGACCACTGGTGGCTGCAATGCCATCAATATCTTTTAATTTTGTGTTTGCTTCTGTTAGTGCTTGCAGAATTAAATGATCAAGAACTTCAACATGGGCTCGAGCAGCAATTTCAGGAACAACACCGCCGTAAGGTGCATGGTGATCAATTTGACTCCAAACAACATTGGAAAGAATTCGGCTGTTTGATTCATTGTTATATTCAATGACAGCCGCTGCCGTTTCATCACAACTTGTTTCTATTCCCAGCAGACGCATTTTAAACAAAACCTTATATTGAAGCTTCTTTCTTGCGTGCGTACCATGAACAGAAAAAGATGGAAAGTATTTCTCTTAGAATTGTTTTTTCTATTTCTTTGAATTTTATGATATCGTTGATTAAAAAATAAAGCTGTATTTTCGAGTATAAAATGCAAATGTTTTTTTAAAAACTTGTCTATTAAAGGCGATACTTGTAAATATTATTGAGAAAAGCTGCGTTTTTAAAACTTTTTTCATTTTATTATTTTATCATTAAAAAAAGTGTGCACGAAAAGTGACAGAGATGGTCGATTCTTCAAAACCAAAAGTTAAACCACATTATGCTGGTACGCGCCGTAAGAAACCAGTTATTGAACATGAAGCTGTTCCCCATGATTCAGAGGGAAAAATCCACAATTCTGTAGAAGCTCATGCGCGAGAAAAACAGAATATGCAAGGTCAGGATAAAAGTACCTCTAGTACAACTTGGCTTTTCTTGTCCCTTTCTGGGATTTTGGGAGGATTCATTGCTTTGGGAATTTTTATGGGGCTTCAATGGGCTGGTTTTTTTCCTTCTCCTTTTGTGGAAAATTCTGCTGGAGGAGAAAAAGCTTTGCAGATTGCTGAAGCCGCAAAAAGTCAAGGTGAAGACACAAAGGAACAATTGAGGCGGGTCTTTCAAGAAATCGATGCGTTAAAAACAGAGTTGTCTTCTTTTTCATCACAACAGTTTAAAACAACGAAAAATGATGAACTATCGAAAGAAGAAAGCAAAAAAGCTTTTGCGATTTTAGAGGAAAAAGTAAAAGCTCTTGAAGAAATTGTACAAACTTTTGTTAGAAAGTCGAAAGATATAGAGACGGCTTTGTCTGTTGGGCAGAGCAATGCAAATGATCTTGCTGCGTTAAAACAACAGTTAGAAGCACTACAGGAAGAAACTGCTGTTAAAAATAGTAAGAAAAAAGAAATAGATACCGCGCTCTTTACTGCAATTAGTTCATTAAAAAATGCTGTAGAGCGTGGTGGATCTTATAATAATGAACTAAAGCTGTTACAGCAATTATCGCCTTCGATTAATGGACTTGATGTGTTGCAAAAAACAGCTACTGTGGGTCTTCCAAGTTCAGCACAACTTTCAGTTGATTTTGCTCATGTTGCCGATGCAATTGTTGGTACGCAAAATCTTGTTGCGTCAGATGCTGGTTTTTTTGACCGAATTTTAGCGTGGATAAAAGGGCTCATTGTTTCGCGACCGATTGGAAATGTTGAAGGGACAACGCTGGAGGCTATTGCGGCACGCATGGAAGTTGCCATTCAAGCTGGTGATTACGAAAAGGCTTTGAGCGAATGGCAATCATTGCCTCAAAGTGCAAAAGATGTTTCAATGGATTTTGTTAAGCAGCTTGAAAGACATATTGCTATTCAACAGTTGTTGCAGCAATTGTTATTGTCTGTGCAACAAGGATCTTTTAAAGCAACAAAGATGTAAATAGGCCCAAGATGATACGTGTTTTTATTTATATTTTTGTTGTTTGTATCCTCGGTTTAGCTTTCACGTGGGTTGCTAATCACAATGGTATTTTTGTTCTCACATTTTTGCATTTCAGATTTTCTGCTTCATTTCTTACAGTGTTAAGTGTGCTTATTTTGTTTTTTATAACGCTGGTGCTTTTATGGTGGTTATTATCTTTCTTTTTTTCCATACCGAGTGCTCTTTCCAATTATTTTTATAAACGCCACCAAAAGCGTGGTTACGAAGCTCTTTCAAAGGGGATTCTTGCAACTTTTGCTGGTGATAGTATGGTTGCGCAAAAAATGGAAGCACGGGTTGCTAAATATCTTGCAGGAAAACAAGAGCCATTGGTAAAACTCTTACAGGCGCAAACCTTGTCTTTACAAAATGACTCTGTTCGCGCCATCGGTCTTTATGAGGAGATGAGAAAGGAAGATCCGACAAAACTGGTTGGACTTTATGGTTTGTTTCGTGAAGCAATGAAGAGTAAAGCTTATGAGGCAGCGCAACAATATGCCGAAGAGGCACTGACCTTATCGCCAGCACTTTTATGGGCGCATAAGGCGGTGCTTGATCGGTTAAGTGCTGAAGGTAAATGGGATAAGGCACTTACTGTTTTTGAAAGAACGCAAAAAGCTCTCCCGCGTTCTGTTCGCGCGACTCCAGAGCGGCAGCATATACAGGTTTTACTACTAAGTGGGCAGGCACTTTCTTTGTTTGATACACATCCTGTACAAGCACGTGAAGCTATTTTGAAAGCCCATAAATTGGCGCCTGATTTTGTTCCAATAATAGTTATTGCTGCTGATATTCTTTATAAGTTAAATGAAACGCGTAAAGCGGATAAAATGATTATAGCGGCTTGGCAAAAGAATCCTCATCCTGATTTGGGGACGCTTTATCTTGAAAGAGAAGAAGGAGCCATTGGGCGATTGAAAAGGGCTAAGACACTTGCTTCTTATAATAAAGATGCATTTGAGTCGGCTTTCCTTATTGCTAAAGCAGCTTTGGATGCTGGTGAAACAGCATTAGCAAGAGAGAAGGCACAAAAAGCATTACAATGTCATCCACGGGAAAGTGTTTATTTATTGTTGGCAGATATTGAAGAGGCACAGGGAAACAATCAAGGTGCTGTGCGTCAATGGCTTTCTTTAGCACTTCGTGCTGAACGTGATCCAGTATGGATGTGTGATGGGTCCATTTTTTCTTCTTGGTCAGCGGTTTCTCCAATCAGTGGACGTTTGGGCTGTTTTGAATGGAAGGCGCCTCCCTGTATGCCTTCTCTCACATTAGAGGCGGACAATATTGTGCCGAAAAAGCAAGACAAAGAGTATGTTATGGGAAAAAGTGATGATGTTGAAGATAAGAAGCTGGAAAAATTAACACCTATAGATAATTCTCTTTTGCATAATGTGCAGGTGGAGAAACAAGATATAAAAGAACAAGATGTAAAAATGTTCAGTCAAATTCATTTAAATGTTGATGATCCAGGGGTTAAAACAGAAGAAGAAACATCTTTATCGAGGAAAAAGTTTCGTTTATTTTAAATTGCACCAATGTGATAATACGAATGTTTTCTCAGAAGAAACAATTGACCTAGAAGAAAAAATATCGTTAGTCTTTTCCAATAAAATTATTCTCTTATGCTTTAAAAATAAAGTTTTGCTTGGTAGCAGAGGTGATTGGTTAGAAAATGTTTTTAAATCAGAGATGTCTTGATAAAAAACAAAAAAATAACAAACCAAGGATTGCTGTCGTTATTCATCGGCGCTCTACCTATACTGGTCGTTTGGGAAAATTTTTACAACAAAAAGGTTTTGTTCTTGATATTTATCGTCCTATTTTTGGACAAAAACTCCCTGATACATTAGAGCATTATGCCGGTGTTGTTATTTTAGGGGGGCCGATGAGTGTGAATGACAGCGAAGCTTATATTGGTGAGGAAATTGATTGGATTTCGTTATCACTAAAGGAAAATAAGCCTTTTTTGGGTATTTGTCTTGGAGCACAAATGTTAGCGCGAAATCTAGGGGGGCGCGTTGGTACAAGAAGTGATGGGACTGTTGAAGTCGGCTGGTATCCACTAGAAGCAACCCCACAAGGGAAGGAATTGATGAATTGGCCAGAAATGGTCTACCATTTCCATGATGAAGGTATTTATGATTTACCGAAAGAGGCAATGCTTTTGGCAACAGGGAATACATATCCTACACAAGCTTTTCGTTATGGAAACAATGCATGGGGCTTGCAGTTTCATGCTGAGTTTACACGCGCTATGATGCGGCGTTTGGTCGTGCGTTCGGCACATAAATTGACTGAAAAAGGTGCTCAACCTGCTTGTGCACATTTGAAAGGTCGTTTAATCTATGATCGAGCTTTGAGCCAATGGTTTGAAAGCGCATTACACCAGATTTTTTGTACACCGCCCGTACTTGTGTGATTATTGACAACGCATTGATTTATATAGATAATTTACTGTTTTGCATATTGAATGAGAACCCCGAATATCGTAAGGTTTTCTCATTCCAAACCTGTGTATGTTGACTCAATAAAAACCTCTTGCTTGCTGTCACAAGTAGGGCTGGCGTGTGGGCAAAAACTGTATAAGAAAAGACTAAAAATGCTTCTTATGAACTGTCTTAAGTGCCAAGGGCTGTCGCAAAATTGTGGGGGTAGCCAAATATAATGATGGTGCTGGCTTTGCTCCTCAATAAGCGTAAAGATGGGGGTGCTCAATGGTTTTATCGTTAAGAAACACTATTCATTATCATTTTTTTTGTGCTGTAAAACAGTATGGTTTAAGGTAGAGGTAGAAAATCTATGTAAAACTTTACACATGAGGTGTTTTTTGTTAAAGGGTGTAATGGGTTTTTTAAGAAAATCTTGTTTGTTGAGCTTATGAGATACTGTACTTTAGAACGATGTATAGGGACTTCTTGAAGTGACCAGTAGATAAAATCCGGTCGATTAAGAAGTTGGATTGTGTATAAACTGACCGTGGTTGGGAATCTTTATCCTTTTTAGGGTGGGGAGGAAGTTAAGAGATAAAGAAAGTTTGAATATTGTCTAAATCCTTTCAAATACCATCATCACAAAAAAGTTTTTCTTTGAGTTATTTAATTTGTGGGCTCTTTTGTCTTGCTTTGGTATTTATTTATAGCGCGCTCTGGTTTTTTTTTCACGTAAAATAGAAGACTATGTTTCTGATATATTCACAAAAATATCTTCCCATAATATGGCGGCGGTATGTGAGAATGTGCACAAGGATGGTTATCCTTTACGTGTCGGTGTTGTTTGTGACAAGTTTCAATTTTCTTGGCCTTTACATGGGGTTTCTTTATCGACGGGGCGTTTGACAGCTGGTGCACCAATTTATGCACCTCATTTGGTCGAGTTTAATGTTCATTCCCCTGCATTAATTGTTTTTTCTGGAAAAATTTCCATAGTATCCAGTTGGCGCAATTTGATGATTGAAACAGAACCTTATTGGAAAACGGGTAAGACATTGAAGTTTATAGCTGAAGGGCTTGAGATTTCACCTTTTTCTTCTTCCTTTGAAGGTCAAAAGCTTCAAGAAGCGTTAGGAGCACAAACGACAGATAAAAAAACGACACAAGAAAATATTGAAGATCAGGCATCTTTGCAAAATACGCATAACGTGATTATTCAGCCGTTAGAGCCAAAAGAAGCTTTCCCAAAAATAACGGCAGAATTTTTTCGACTTGATCTTAAACATGAAAAGAATGATTTATCGGGACATATAACTTTTGACGGTTTTGATGCTTCTCCCTTTTTAAAATCTTCTTTTGTTGATATTCCTAAAATTGATGGCAATTTGAAATGGATTTTAAATGATGCCTCTCTTCTGTTTGAAAATGAAGGAAAAAATTGGCAACAGCGATTGTATGGAAAAAGTGGACTTTTAAAGCAAGGTGAATTGACTTTTCATACAGGTGGTGCAGTGCGTATTAGTGGACCTTTTTCTTTTGATGATGAAGGATATTTGACAGCAAAATTTGAACTTGTCCTTATTCAGTCTATGAAGCTTCTTGACACTCTGCAGCGCTTATTTCCCACGCAAACCAATAATCTTCAAGCGTTATTTTTTATTTTAGGTGCTTTGCCTAAAAATGCGGACGGCGCTCCCGTTCTTTCCTTGCTCATTAACAATGGGTGGGTAAAATTAGGCTTTTTAAAACTTGGTCGTCTTGCTCCGCTTTAGGTGTTGTACCAAAGCCTTTTTTAATTTTTACCACAAAATTTCGATTTTTTCTGATTTTCATACTTTTTTGCAATTTTAGAGTGTCAAAATCTATTTTAACAAAATGCGTATTTAATGGTAAAAAAAATAGCTATAAAAATAAAAAATTACCACCTACTCCTAATTCGTCCAACCTCTTTTCACTTAGTACAAAATCTTATATCAAACTACATATAGTAACAGTGTTTGTATGGAAAAAGTGGCATTTTAAAGTATGCTGAATTGTCTTTTTATACAGGTGGTGTGGTGCTTGTTAGGAACCTTTTTCTTTATATATGGAATGAGCATATTGCATATATCTGTTTGGGAGTAATCTCTTAAAACAAGTAAATAGCCTAGTTGGAGGAGAATATGAAGTTGTAAAGGGAAAATCAACATCCATCTTTACTGTCATTTTTTATTCGATTTTACGCATTTCAAAAGCAGTTACAGTTATATCATTTTAAATGATAGATTAAGCTTATCCTTTTATTTCTGATGTTTTTTAATGAAGCTATATGTCTTCCACGTAAAACAGAATATATTTGTATTGCATATTTACGCATTTGTTAAAAAAAATATTTCTCAGTGCTTCTTATTTTACGATGTCGCCTATGAATGGTATAACGATAGAGCCATTAAGGGCTACCATCTTTTCGGTTATGGAGTAATAAGCTGGGGCAACACCATCATATTATATTTGCTAACTCCAAATGTTACTGCGGATTTTGGCATTTGAGGCGGTTTATGAGGGGCATTTTTAGTCTTTTCTTTACTGTTTTTATCTATTCGGCTTTCCCATTTGCAATATGCAAGGGGAAATGGGGTTAATTGATTGAATATAAACAGATTTTAAATGAGACAAATTTAGAATATCGGGTTATCAGTTATCATAAAAATGATAAAATTATGATTGTAAATCAATATATTATATTTTTATGATGAAGGATATTTGACAGTAAAATCTGAATTTATTTTTTATTTTGAGTGCTCTGTCTAAAAATGCAGGATAGGGCTTTCGTTCTTCCCTTGCTGATTAGTCATGGGGGGATAGAACGGAGCAAAAGCTTAGCTGTTTTGTACTGCTTTTAAGTCTGAAAGTTTATGTTTTTAGGGTGAGAAATCAATCCTACTGTTTTTTTGAAATTGTTGCAAACAATTCTATTGTGATAAATAGCGAGATTTTTATTGTTGGTGTTATGTCTAAAATGCAAACTTCTGCTCTGTCTTAGTTGGTTTGTCGTGGTGGTGGGATAGAACGGGAGATTGAGTGGGTCGTTTTGTATTTGCTTTAGGTTTGAAAGCCAATATTTTGAAGTTGAGAAATCAATCCTGCTGCAAAAGTAAAACGAGAAATATTGAGATCATTTTCAATAAGGGCGCTAATGCGGTTTGTAATGTTGTGAATATGATCTTCTTCTGTTTTTTTCCAAGTGTCAAAAGGATCTTTTTTCTTTCCATAATTTTTGAGGATTTTCATAACGATTTGCCGAAAGCTTTCAGAAACATTTTCTTTAGCTTGGCTTAAAGCCATACTATCATAATAATCTACTACAGGAATTATACGACTTGCTTCGTTAATGCGGTTTATACGAATGATTTGCGCAAGTGAAAAGTAGATCTCTGCGGTTTTAATAAGATCACTGTTGCTTTTTTTTGCAATTAAAGAAATATCACATATTGTTGAAGCAGCTTCCAAGAGGGCTAATTGTTTCGCTAATGCTTTTGGTGCTCCCTCTTCGCTGTAGTGTAATGCTTTTTCTTCAATCTTTTGCTTAATATCGTTGCCGTGAGAATGCATAAGCTCTTTTTCAATAACGCTACGGGCTTGCTTTATTGTTTTTACAATTTCTTCTAATGGACGTGAGAGATCTATGTTGTGCAAACCCCAATTGGTTGTTTCAAAGAGCATTGGGGTCATTGCTGCGTAGAATTTATTTTGGACAAGACCGGGTATTTTATTATCAAGCTTATCAATTTGCTCAGATAATTGAGGAATTTCGAAACCATCGCGGATAGCAATGAAAACGCGAATAATATTTTCAGTCTTTTGTTCTGTTGCATCGTGTAGTCTATTAACAAAAGTGGGGCCTCCACGATTTACAATATCGTTGGCAATAAGCGTTGCGATAATATTACGACGCAATTGATGGTTAATAACTTCCTTCTTAAAATTTTCTTGAATTTGGGTTGGAAAATAGTTCAGCAAGGTTGTATTGAAATAGTGATCATCAACAATGGGGCTATTAGCAATTTCTTCTTTTAAGGTCAATTTAGCATAGGCAAAAATAACGGCGAGTTCTGGACGGAGAAGACCTTTGCCTTGGGTTGTTCTTTGTCGTAAAATTTGCTCATCAGGGAGTATTTCAACTCTGCGATCTAGAAGCTTTTTTTGTTCCAAGTCGTGCATAAAGCGTATTTGATAGGGCAAATCAGCAGTGCTCTGGTTTTCCGCCAAAGAAAGCGCAAGAGGTTGTAGATAATTGTTGCGCAAGACGAGTTGCTCGACTTGAGGCGTCATTTTTTTCAAGAGCTTATTGCGATCTTCGCGGGTTAACGTTTTGGCACGTAGTGCTGATGCAAGAACAATTTTGAGATTGACCTCAATATCAGAACAATTAACACCAGCAGAATTGTCAATGGCATCCGTATTGCATCGACCACCATTTGAGACATATTCAATTCGTCCACGTTGTGTAACACCAAGATTAGCCCCTTCGCCAATAATTTTTGCACGCACTTGTTCTCCGGTAATGCGTATTGCATCATTTGCACGATCACCTACTTGGGCATCGTTTTCTGTTGCAGCACGGATATAAGTACCAATGCCACCGAACCATAAAAGATCAACAGGGGCTTTGAGAAGAGCAGAGATAATTTCAAAGGGTGTTCCTGTTTGTTTTTCGAAACCAATGGCTTGTGATGCTTCAGGTGAGAGAGTAATGGTTTTTTCTTTTCGTGAGAAGATACCACCGCCCTTTGATAATTTGCTTTGGTCGTAATCCTGCCAGCTTGAGCGAGGCAGTTTGAAGAGACGCGTACGCTCTGCATAGCTTTCGTCTATGTTCGGATCTGGATCAATAAAAATATCGCGGTGATCAAAAGCGGCAATCAATTTTGTTTGTTTGGAAAGCAGCATTCCATTGCCAAAGACATCACCAGACATATCGCCAACACCGACACAGGTGAAGGGCGTTGTTTGAATATCGTGATTAAATGATTCTCTAAAATGTCTTTTGACGGCTTCCCATGCACCTTTAGCTGTAATACCAATGTCTTTGTGGTCGTAACCTGCTGAGCCTCCAGAGGCAAAAGCATCATCGAGCCAAAAGTGATTTGCTTGGCTGATGGCGTTGGCTGTATCAGAAAAAGTTGCTGTTCCTTTGTCTGCCGCGACAACAAAATAGGGGTCAGGGTCATCATGACAGATGACATTATGGGGAGAACTTATTTTGCCGTTAATCAGATTGTCTGTGATGGAGAGCAAAGCTGTGATAAAGTCTGTATAAGCTTGTCGTGCTGCTTCTATGATGACAGCACGGTCATTTGTTTGGGGAAGCCGATGGGGATAGAAGCCACCTTTTGCACCTGCAGGAACGATAACTGCATTTTTAACTTGTTGGGCTTTGACTAAGCTAAGCACTTCGGTGCGATAATCTAATGCACGGTCAGACCAACGAATGCCGCCACGAGCGATAGGTCCAAAACGCAAATGGACCCCTTCAACTTCTGGTCCATAAACAAAAATTTCTCGGTAAGGGCGCGGTTCAGGCAAACCTTCAATCTGGCGTGGATTTAATTTGGTGGCTAAAATACGCCGTGGATTTCCATCAGGAAGAGGCGTAAAGGCATTCGTTCGTAAACTCGCCTCGATAAGGTTACAATAACGGCGTAAGATCAGGTCATCATCTAAACCAGAGACTTTCCGTAATTTTTCTTCAATGCGCTTTTGAATAACTTGTTGGTTTTTTTCCCGTTCTTTTTCTGTATGGCTTTGATGAAATTTTAAATGAAATAAAGCATAAAGATCTTGGGTAATGTCAGGATAAGCATTTAAAGTTTGGGCAACGCGATCTTGCGAATAAGGAATTCCAGCTTGTTGGAGATAGCGCCCATAATGGCGCAAAATAACAATTTCATGCCAATCAAGCTCAGCTGTTTGTGTGAGAGCATTAAAGCCGTCATTATCAGCATTTTGTGCCCAAATGGCTTCAAAGGTTTCGGCGTGTTTTTGCCCGTCTTTTTCAAAATCGATACAGCGCTGGAAAGTACTTTCCAGCTGCATATCATGAAGATACACAGAGCGCCCATTGCCATCTGGTAATTCAAGGGTTTGTTCAGCAATAACGCGAAACCCCATATTTTCAAGGAGTGGTACACGTTTGGAAAGGGCAAGAGCTTCATGGCGGTGAAAAAGCCGAAGAGAAATGTACTGTTTTTCTTTGTTTTGTGCGTGATAAAAGATCACGAAAAGGGGCTTTTCATCATGAAGACTTAGAATATGTCCGGCATCGTTAATAGCGTCTTCAGCTGAAAATAAATCACGATAGCTGTTGGGGAATTCACTGGCTAGACGTGTTTGTTGCTCTGTTATTTTCTGGGTAAGAGCGATGGCTTGAACCCTGTCTTCCCAACTTCGTGCAATCGAACGTACATGTTGTTCAAGTGTGGAGCGCTCATGAAGGGGAACAGTTTCGTTTCCTTTGCGATGGATGATATAATAGACACGTATAAGGGTGCTTTCCAAAAATAGCGGATAAGATTCAAAAAAGTCACCTTTATAAAGCTCAACAAAATGTTCGCCAACTTTTTCACGCAAGCTGCTGCTATATTGGTCACGCGGTACGTAGACAAGGATAGAAACAAAGCGTCCAAAAGAATCAGTGTGGGCAAGAACCCGTAAACGTGGGCGCTCATCTAATTGTAGAATAAGCTTAGTGTTTTCTGTCAATGTATCAACATCAGAGCGAAACATTTCATCTCTTGGATAGGTTTCTAAAGCACTGATGAGTGCTTTACCTGAATAATCGGCGTGATTGTGTCCAAGTCGTTGAATAATAGTTCGGGCTTTTTCTTTTAAGAAAGGAATTTGCAAAATAGAACGTGTATAAGCTGAGGAGGTAAAAAGCCCTACAATGCGTAATTCTCCACAGAGTTGGTTTTCTTTATCAAAGATTTTAAGACCAATATAATCGAGCCAAACAGAACGGTGAATTTTGGAGCGGCTGTTCGCTTTTGTCACGATAAACAGATTATCGCTTTCCATGAAGGATAAAACTTCTTGAGGAGGTTCTTTCATGCTTTTATCGTCAACAATATGAATAGAAGCATCCGTGAGTATACCAAGTTCAATATTACTGGCTGTAAAGGATTTTAGGGGTTTTTGGTCTTTGATGAAGTTGTAAGTGCGCATACCAAGGAAAATGAAATTATCGTCCATTAGCCAGTGAAGAAATTCAATAGCTTTTTCGCCTTCTTGTTTGTAGTGTGGGGGAAGACTTATTTGGTAGGCATGAATCTGCTTTTCAACTTCTTCAAGCATAGGTTTCCAGTCTTGTACAGCAGCATTAACCTGTTCAAGAACTAAGGTGAGTTCATTTTCAAGTTTTTGTATTTGCTGTTTGTTTAATGACTCGATGTGAATTTGCATCAGACTGATGCGTTTTCCAGAAGCACAATCAATAATGGGGTGTGCAATCAAATAGATATGGTTTTTGTGTTGATTAAAAACATTTAAAATAGAATCGAGAAGAAAGGGTTTGTTATCATTGACAAGCGTGATAACGGTTATAGGTCTGTTACTACGGGTTAAATTTTGCTCAAAGCAGATGGTATTTTTTCCCGTCTGATGGAGATTAAAAGCTTTTACCGCGATGGCTGTGGCTTTTTGAAGTTCTTCATTTTCATAATAAGCAATATCTTCTTT
The DNA here is from genome assembly GCF_042196165.1 of Bartonella sp. AP20NXHL. Lineage (NCBI taxonomy): Bacteria > Pseudomonadati > Pseudomonadota > Alphaproteobacteria > Hyphomicrobiales > Bartonellaceae > Bartonella > Bartonella sp. AP20NXHL. The sequence goes on from NZ_JBHIPV010000001.1 coordinate 294,050, forward strand.
ATCGGTTTGGGCAAAAAGGATTTGTTCTATTTTATCTTGGGTGTTTTTTGTCTCTGTTTTTTTTTGTTGCAACACATTCACTCTCCCTTTTTGCTCTTAAGGAGTCTTTTCTTCTCTTTTTAAAAGCAGACCATTATATTTTTTATATACTGTAACACCTTCTTTCTAAAGAAAATAGCTCTTTATTTGGAAAGAATGAGTTTGTTTTTGCTATTTTTTAGTAATATTTTGCACTTTAAAGAAATATTTTGCTTCAAGGAAAGGGCACTTTTAGTATTTTTGTATGTTAATAGTTTGTTTTTTAAAATATACAAAATAAAAGTAAAAAAAGAAGCAAAAGTAAAGAGAGAATGGCGCGTTTACCAGAAAGACTTTTAAGTGGTTACCAAAACTTTATAAACAATCATTTTTTATATAAAATAGCAGATTATCAGCAATTGGCGATTGAGGGGCAGAAACCTGAAGTTTTGGTCATTGCTTGTTGTGATTCGCGTGCAGTACCAGAAATGATTTTTGATGCTAAGCCAGGGGAAATTTTCACCCTGCGCAACGTGGCGAATGTGGTTCCTCCTTTTTCTCCTGATGACCAATATCACGCAACATCAGCAGCTCTTGAATATGCTGTGCAATTGCTTGAGGTGAGACATATTGTCGTTTTTGGTCATGCCCATTGTGGAGGCATTCGTACTGCTCTTAATGAGACATATAAATCTTTATTATCAAATGATTTTATCGGTCAATGGATAAGTCTCTTAGCACCAGCAGCAGAAATCGTTTTGAATAATAAGTCGCTGTCTTGGCCAGAAAAACAGACGGCATTAGAGCAGCTTTCTATTCGCCATTCGTTGAGAAATTTAGAGACGTTTCCGTGGATTAAGCTTCGCAAAGATCAAGGTTTTTTGACATTGCATGGTGTTTGGTTTGATATCTCTAGTGGAAAATTATGGAGCATGGAACAGGAAACAGGTTGTTTTATGCGTGTTGAAGTTGAAAGTTTTGAAGTATAGTATTTGTTGTTTTTATTTCTTCGTATAAAAAGATATTTTATGATAAAACTTGACAAAGCTGGGGTTTTATTGTTTGAAGGAGCAAGCTTTCAGTGACAAAATTAACTTGGAGCCACCGACTGAGACCCCAGTTTAAGGGTATAAAGAGATCTCAGAGGTCAACATCCGACGGCGCGATGCGTTCTCGGATGCTATTTTGGTTTGTTTGTTATGCAACAATGAGGTAAATGATGTTTGAATCCTTGCAAGAGCGACTTGGTTCTATCCTGTCTCATTTGACGGGACGTGGCGCTTTATCGGATCAGGATGTTGTAGAGGCGCTGCGTGAAATTCGTCGCGCTTTATTGGAAGCTGATGTTGCTCTTGATGTTGTGCGCTCTTTTACCGATAGAGTTCGGGAAAAAGCTGTTGGGGCCGAAATCGTTAAATCAATTAAACCAGGCCAAATGGTGGTTAAAATTGTTCATGATGAATTGGTTCATATTCTTGGAAATGAAAGCGTTCTGAGTGATTTAAATGCACCAGCTCCAGTTGTTATCATGATGACTGGTTTGCAAGGTTCCGGAAAAACAACTACAACAGCAAAGCTTGCAAAACGTTTTACTGATAAGCACAATAAAAAAGTTCTCATGGCGTCATTAGATACACGCCGTCCCGCTGCACAGGAGCAATTGCGCCAATTGGGAGAGCAGGCAAAACTTGCAAGCTTGCCTATTATTGCGGGTCAGCTGCCCGTTGATATTGCATCACGTGCCGTGCAGGCTGCTAAATTAGGTGGTTATGACGTGCTTCTTCTTGACACAGCAGGACGTAATCATATTGATGAAGCTTTGATGCTCGAATTGGCTGAAATTAAAGCATGTTCCCTTCCTCATGAGATTATGTTGGTGGCTGATAGTTTGACGGGGCAAGATGCCGTTCATCTTGCTCGTTCTTTTGATGAGCGTGTAGGGATTACGGGGATTATTTTAACACGGATGGATAGTGATGGGCGTGGTGGCGCTGCTCTTTCTATGCGTGCTGTTACAGGTAAACCAATTAAAGCAATTGGAACTGGTGAAAAAATAGATGCTTTAGAAGAATTTCATCCCAGTCGTATTGCTGATCGTATTCTCGGAATGGGGGATATTGTTTCTTTGGTTGAAAAAGCTGCTGAAACAATGGATCATGAGAAAGCTGCTGCTTTTGCAAAAAAAATGCAAGCCGGAAAATTTGATCTGAATGATCTTGCAGAACAGTTGCAGAAAATGAAAAAACTGGGTGGAATGGGCGGTATTATGGGCATGTTGCCAGGAATGGGGAAAGTCAAAGAGCAGATTGCGGCTGCGGGGTTTGATGATCGTTTGTTTGATCGTCAATTGGCCATTATTTCATCTATGACACCCAAAGAGCGGGCGAATCCAGAGCTTTTAAAACATAGCCGCAAACAACGAATTGCTAAGGGGTCTGGTACGACGGCGGCTGATATTAATAAACTTTTGAAGATGTATCGCCAAATGGCTGATATGATGAAAGCCATGGGTGGTAAAGGAAAAAGTGGTTTTATGGGAAAGATGTTGGGAGGCCTTGGTTCCAAAATGGGTTTTGGTGGTATGGGAAACTTGGGAGGGGATTCTCCAACTATGCCGGATTTGTCGGGATTGGATCCAAAGCAATTCTCAACGCTTCAAAAGCAAATTGAAAATGGTAATGGAGGGAAGCTCTTGCCCGGACTTCCCAAGCGTGGACCTACTTTTCCTGGTCTTTCCAATGGCATTGTCGATGGGGGAAATTTTCCTCAGCATCCTAAGAAAAAATAAGATGTAAAGAGGGAAAGGAATATAATGCAGGAAACAGTATTAAACGAATTGGCACATTTACGAGCATCCATTGATAATTTTGATGCAACTTTGATTCATATCTTAGCAGAGCGGTTTCGTTGTACGAAAGCTGTTGGGCGCTTAAAAGCGCGTTATGATTTGCCTAAAGTAGATCCTCTGCGTGAGCAATATCAGGTAGCGCGTTTGCGGCAATTGGCTATGGATAGTGATCTTGATCCTGATTTTGCTGAAAGATTTTTAAAATTTATTATTAAAGAAGTTGTGAGTCATCATGAAGTTATTGCTGAAGAGCAAAAAACAAAAAAAGTCAATTTAAACGAAAGCCAGAGCTGACAATAGGAGATAAAATATGGCATTGAAAATTCGTTTGTCCCGTGGAGGTTCAAAAAAACGTCCTTACTATCATATCGTCGTTGCAGATGTTCGTAGTCCGCGCGATGGGCGGTTTCTTGAACGTGTTGGTGCATGGGATCCAATGTTGCCTAAAGATGGACCGAGGGTGAAACTTAATGAAGAACGTATCCAATATTGGCTTGGGCAAGGGGCTCAACCAACAGATCGCGTTTTACGGTTTTTAGATGCAGCTGGCTTGAAAAAGCGTCCAACTCGTAATAATCCACATAAAGGTGAACCGGGTAAAAAAGCACAAGAACGTATAGCAGCAGCAAAGCAAGCAGCAGAAGAAGCAGCGGCAGCGGCTGAAGCAGAATCTGCTTCAGCATAAGAAGCATGATTGTTTAATCAATGTGTTTTTAAAAGCTTTAGAAAAATAAATATTATCCGTTTTTGTCTATCAAAAACGGATTTTCATTAAAAAGCTGCTTGTTTAAATTGCGCCGTTTTTTTTTAAATCAATGGTTTTAAAAATCAATGGCGCGGCCTTTAATTTCCCAGTCTCCATAGCGGGAAGGGTCTTTGCCGCCGCGTCCGCCGTTTTCTAAAGGTTGTTCTTTTTTTGCTGCGCGTTTTCGTCTTTCTTCAGCTTCTTTAAGGGCGCGTTGTGCTGCGGGAGAAAGAGATTGCTGTTTAACGACAGTTGCATTTTTTTTGCTTGTTTTCTCATCTTTTTTATTCATTTTACACCTATTCCATTGAAGAAGCAGAAAGAAAACACCATCATATAGTATTGATTGACTTTTATCATGGAGTTTTTTGAGTAATGAATATAATGCGTACAGCTATGCTTTTGGCTTTTTTAACTGCTCTCTTTATGGGAGTTGGTTATCTTGTTGGAGGGGGCGGTGGCATGGTCATTGCTCTTTTGATGGCAAGTGGTTTAAACTTTTTTTCTTATTGGAATTCAGATAAAATCGTTTTACGCATGTACGGGGCGCGTGAAGTTGATCAGCATTCAGCACCAGTTTATTATAAGATTGTAAGCGATTTAGCACAAAAGGCTTCTCTTCCTCAACCAAAGGTTTATGTTATTGAGAATGCACAGCCAAATGCTTTTGCAACGGGACGTAATCCGCAAAATGCAGCTGTTGCTGCAAGTACTGGGTTGTTAGAGCGGTTAAGCGCTGAGGAAATTGCCGGCGTTATGGCGCATGAGCTCGCACATATTGAGCATCGTGATACGTTAACAATGACTCTGACCGCAACGATTGCAGGGGCAATTTCAATGCTTGGTAATTTTGCTTTCTTTATGGGAGGACAGCGTAACTCTTCAGAAGGTTCTCATGGCGCTGGGGCAATTGGAGGATTTATTGCATTGCTCGTGGCGCCTTTTGCAGCGATGCTGGTGCAAATGGCGATTAGCCGTACACGGGAATATGCTGCGGATCGGAGAGGGGCTGAAATATGTGGTAATCCTTTATGGTTGGCTTCGGCATTGCGTAAGATTGCTGATGGGGGACGTGGGGTATATAATGAAGAAGCAGAGCATAATCCAGCAACCGCGCATCTGTTTATTATTAATCCTTTGAGCGGTGAGGGAGCGGATAGTCTTTTTTCGACACATCCAGCAACTGCAAATCGTATTGCTGCTCTTTATCAGCAAGCAGAAGAGATGAAAGGGGCTCTTGCCAAAAGTGTGGGATGGAATAAAGAAGACGCTATACATGAAAAAAGCAGCGGGATGAACTATGGAGATTTTCATAGTGGTCAGACTCATGCATTAGGTGAGAAAGAAAATAGTTCTTTTCAGCGTGTTACAAAACGTCCTTCTTGGCTTCGTTATGAAAATTCAAAAAGATCTCGTTCATAGAATTATTGAGGGAGCTCTTGAGAAAACTGTGATATAAAGGTGGTGGTTTGAAACACAAAAAAGCGGGGCATGTGTCTGAAAAAAATGTTCCAGGATTAGCTGTTCGACAGGTGTGTGTGCGTCTTTTGGGGGCGGTAGTTGATAAGTACACGCCTCTGTCTGGTTTGACGGATAATGAACACGGACATCCACAATATTTGAAGCTTTCACAACGAGATCGTTTGTTATGTCGGGCTATTTTAACAGCTTCATTGCGTCATCGAGGGCAGATTATGGCGGCTCTCTCACGCTTTTTGGCGCGTCCTTTGCCTTCACAAGCACTTTCACTTCAGCATCTTTTGCATATCAGTGTTGCACAAATTCTTTATCTTGATATTCCCGATCATGCGGCTATTGATTTAGCTGTGCGTGTGGCGAAACTTGATCCTCGAATGCGCCGTTTTTCAGGGGTGGTGAATGCTCTTTTGCGCAATGTTGCACGTGAGGCAGAGCCTTTACGTCAACAAGTTCCTACCATTGAAGGTGTGCCAGCGTGGTTTGGACAGCTTTTAATATCAGCTTATGGAACAGAAAAGGCACATCAGATTATCGCAATTCAAAGTGTGGAACCTCCTTTCGATTTGACAGTGAAATCTGATAGTGGTGGATGGGCTGAAAGGCTTGGCGGTGTGGTATTGCCCAATGGTTCTGTTCGATTGAAGCGTCTGGAGTGTTCTGTTTCTGATTTACCAGGCTATCGTGAAGGGTCTTGGTGGGTCCAAGATTTTGCAGCAGCTTTGCCTGCTTGTTTACTTGGGAGTATTGAGGGTAAACGCGTTGCTGATCTTTGTGCGAGCCCTGGGGGAAAAACAGCACAATTGGCTTTGCAAGGGGCAGAGGTGACAGCAATTGAGCTTTCTGCTAACCGCGTAAAGCGTTTAAAAGAAAATATGGAACGGCTTCATTTTTCAGTTCACATTTGGCAGGGCGATGTGAGAAATTTCTATCCCACACAGCTTTTTGATGCAGTTCTTCTTGATGCTCCTTGTTCTTCTACAGGAACAATCCGTCGTCATCCGGATATTTTATGGACGAAATCGAGGGAAGATATCGTCAAGTTAGTGGCATTGCAATATGATTTGCTTGTCGCAGCAATTTCTTTGGTAAAGGAGGGGGGACAGATTGTTTTTTCCAATTGTTCATTGGCAAGAGAAGAAGGTGAAGATCTTATTGAAAAAATTTTATCGACACGCAATGACATTGTTTTAGACCCTATTTATCCAGAGGAAATGGGAGCACTGGAACATTTGCTTTGTGGGGGGATGTTACGGACAACGCCTGCGGATTTTTGTCATAAAAATTTTGATGCTGAGAAAACCGTATTTTTAGGAATGGATGGTTTTTTTGCTGCGCGCTTACGAAAAATTGCTTAATTAACGCTTCATTTACAAAAATGGTCGAAATTGTATTTGATTCAGCATAAATGGAGATAAAATTTTGGCGGTTGCGGTAAAAGCTCCTCAGGTAAAAGTGGCAGCCTGTATCGATACGATACAGAATGTTATGCGGCGTTTATGGGTTGGACCATTGTTTCGTTGGCGGTTTTCAGGGTTTCGTCCTCATAAAATTTTAGCGCATCCCATGGATTTGCATGTAGCTGATCCGATGATGGCGCATGAATTTTATCATGGTCGTTTTGCTTTTGCTGGTCACATTGTTCATTCTGGTGCTGTTTCTCCGTTTTCATTGGTTCCACCAACGCTAGAATGGGAAGCGGCTCTACATGATTTTCATTGGTTGCGCCATATGGAGGCAGCAGGAAGTGATTTAGCTTCTGCACATGCACGCTCTCTTTTAGAAGACTGGTTTGACCATGCTGGTAAGAAGGTAAAAGGGCTTGCTTGGAGTGATCCTGTTGTGGCGCGGCGCTTGATTTCATGGATTTGTCATTCGAAAATGTTGTTAGAAGGGGCAAGTGAACGGTTTGAAAAACGCTTTTTACGTGCACTTGGTTTGCAATTTCGTTATTTGCGCGTAACAATTTGTAGTATGGAGCACAATGATCAACGTTTACAAGCAGCAGTGGCTTTGACATTCGCATCTCTTGCTTTGCCTGTTTCAGCGGCAGTGAAAAAAAAGGTACAAACCACACTTATAGAGGAGCTTTCCCGTCAAATCCTAGTTGATGGTGGGCATATTTCCCGTAGTCCTGTTATTTTGCTGAATTTGTTATCGGATTTATTGTCGTTACGGCATCTTTTTATGCGTAGCAATGAAACAGCACCCCGTATTTTGATTGATTCTGTTGAGCGTATGTTGCCAGCTTTACGATTCTTTATCCATGAGGATCAAACGTTGGCCCATTTTAATGGGGTTGGTCCCCTTGTATCGGAACGGTTATCATCACTTTTGGAGCTTGATGAAACAGGAGGACATCCTTTTAGTTATGCCCGTTATTCAGGATTTCACCGCTTAAAAGCCAATCAAACAACAGTGCTTGCAGATACAGGAAAGTTTCCACCCCGCTCTGTAGCACAGCAGGCTTGTTCGGGGTGTTTGTCTTTTGAAATGTCTTCACAAGGGCACCGTTTTATTATCAATACCGGTGTTAATCCTGATGGGCGGGAAGATTATCGACATTTAGGGCGTGTTACTGCAGCACATTCAACAGCTACGCTTAATGATTGTTCAGTAGGTGCTTTTTATCATAAAAAGAAAAATGGCGCGCCATTTTTGTTTGATGGACCAACAGATGTTCAAGTGTGCCGTATAGAGGATTCAGAGAAGACGGGTTTTATTGCGAGTCATAATGGTTATATGCGACCCTTTAATCTTATTCATGAGCGTGGTCTTATTTTGGCGACAAATGGAGATATGATTGAGGGTTTTGATCGCTTTTTTATGCCCAATAAAGGGGGAAAGAGACACAAGAGTGTGCAAAATGAAAAAAATCATGTTGCTGTTCGGTTTCATCTTCATCCACAAGTTGAAGTTAACTATGATGGCAAACGTGTATGTTTAACCGTAAAGAATGAGAACGTGAAGAGCGAACAAGTATGGTATTTTATATCGCCTGACGCAGATATTTGTCTTGAAGATTCGATTGATTTTGCAGAATTAACAGGTCCACAACGGACACAACAGATTGTTTTATATTTTCGTCCAGCATTTCAGGAAAAAGTTCGTTGGCGTTTTATCCGTAAAGCGTTTGATAAAAAATTAGAACATTATTCCAACCCATAGTATATTGCGTTTTATCTTGCGTGTCGCAAAACATTATCGTTTATTGTGGTAATATTCTCAAAATTTGAAGATCATATCAATTTTATACATGAAGAGTTTTGTTAGAGTATGGGTTGGATGTTTTTAGGCAAGGTTTGCTCATAGAATCTCATGAGGTGATGCTAAAAGGGATTGGCTCCAGAAAAAAAGTTTTTGGAAAGACCATTGTTGACAGATGAGTACTGGTTAAGGATCTTCATATCTTTAAAGATATGGAAAGAAAATTAAGCCGTTGCTTATCTTCGATAAGTTTTTAAGTGTGCTGTTGGGATCAATATTTATCTCTGAGAGAGTTGCATTAATAGGGCTACACTCCTCACGAAAAACAGAGCGCTATTGTATTGTATATTCACGGACTTATTTTAAAGAAAAATTCCTTAATGCTTCCAAGCCTATTTTGCGACGATGCCCGTGATGGGTATAACGGTAAATCCATTAAGCACCCCCCATCTTTATGCTTATGAAGGAGCAGTTCGGCACTATCACACTATTTATCAGTGCCCAATGTTTGTAACAACTCTTGGCACTAGAGATGGTTCATAAGAGGCATTTTTAGCCTTTTCTTAATAGTTTTTATCCATACAGCTCTCCCCGCTTGTAACGTGCAGGCGAATGGTTTTGGTTGATTCAACATACATAGATTTTAAATGGAAGAATCTCACGGTATTCGGAGTTCTAATTCAATATGAATAACGCTAAATTATCATTATAAATCAAATGTTGTATATCACAGAAACACTGAAAATTTGAGAAACAATACACAGCAATGGCTGAGAAAAACAACTCTTCTGCTCTTTATTATTATTATACTACAAATGAAGGCATAATAACAAATCACAAAATGCACGCTTTTTCAGAGCAAAGCATTCTCTCAAATATCTCAAACAACTTTCATAAAGATTTACGCGAATAACGTCGTGCAATTGAATCAATATCACCTCGACAAATTCCAAGATCGCTGAGTTCATATGTTGAAAGACGACTTAACGCATTAACGGTTCGACGATAACGGCGCCAATTACTATAAAAACGTAGAATATTCATATCCTCTACTCAAACTTTTCATTACACTCTTTAGTTTAAGAATAGAGCATATTACTAAAAAGAGTTGTGTTATAATATCATAACAGGTATGCATCTACATACAAGATAGCATCCCTTTAACATTTTCCTCATGTGAAAGGGCAACCATTAAAAATATCAACAAGAACAATATTCTTTCCCTAAACAATGGCTAAATTATGTGCATTTTCTTCGGTGATAAACTTCTTCACGTGTAGATTCTTTGGATTGAATAACTGCTTCCATTTCAATAGTTATCAATAGTTATACGATGATTATGAAAAATTCCTTGAAACATTTGTCTTATACGAAGAGGGAATCAGCAAAATTATTAATGGCGGAAGTGTCGTGTTCCTGTAAAAACCATTGCTAAACCCTGTGCATCAGCAGCGGCGATAACTTCTTCATCACGCATGGAGCCTCCTGGTTGAATAATTGCTGTTGCCCCTGCTTCAGCTGCTGCTAATAAACCATCTGCAAAAGGAAAAAATGCATCTGATGCAACAACAGATCCTTTTGTAAGGGTTTCTGTTAAGCCTGCTCTTTGCGCACTTTCTGCGGCTTTACTTGCAGCAATTTTTGCTGAATCGATGCGGCTCATTTGTCCGGCTCCAATTCCAACTGTTGCGCTATTTTTCGCGTACACAATAGCATTTGATTTAACGTGTTTTGCTACACGAAAAGCAAATTGAAGATCACGCATTTCATCTTGAGTTGGTGCCCGCTTTGTCACTACTTGCAATTTAAGATCATCCACCACCACGTTATCACGTGATTGCACTAAAATGCCTCCTGCAAGTGTTTTCGCAAGAAGTCCTCCACAGCGTGGATCAGGAACTCCACCTGTAATGAGCAAACGAAGATTTTTTTTCTGGGTAATAATTTCACGTGCTGCCATTGTGGCATCAGGAGCAATAATCACTTCTGTGAAAATTTTAACAATTTCTTCAGCACATTCTTCATCAAGGGTTTGATTTAAAGCAACAATTCCACCAAATGCCGATACATTATCACACATAAGAGCTTTCAAATAAGCGTCTTTCAAATTTTCTCCTTCCGCAACACCACAAGGATTGGCATGTTTAATAAGAGCGACAGCAGCGGTTTTTTGCGGATCAAATTCTGCCACAAGCTCAAAGGCTGCATCTGTATCATTCAGATTGTTATAAGAAAGCGCTTTGCCTTGTAAAAGTTTTGCTGTTGCAATACCAAAACGTTTTTCATTATTGCGATAAAATGCTGCCTGTTGATGTGGATTTTCCCCATAGCGCATAACACTTTCAAGATGACCGGAAAAACTCTGCCATGATGGAATTTCAATTTTTAAATCCCGTGCAAACCACGTTGCTATTGCCGTATCATAAGCAGCGGTGTGTGCATAAGCGCGCATTGCTAGCTGATGACGCATAGATAAGCTTAAACATCCATTATGCTGCTTTAATTCAGCTAGAATCGAATCATAATCTTTTATCGCTGTTACAACACCGGTATAAGCATAATTTTTTGCCGCGGCGCGAATCATCGCCGGTCCACCGATATCAATATTTTCAAGAATCGTTTGCCCATCGGCTCCCGATAGGATCGTCTCTTCAAAAGGGTAAAGATTCACCACCAAAAGATCAATTCCATGAATGCTGTTCTTTTCCATAGCTTCCCTATGGCTAGGATCTTCTCTTACCCCTAACAAAGCACCATGAATCAAAGGATGGAGTGTTTTTACACGCCCATCCATTATTTCAGGAAATCCGGTAACTTCAGCAACATCTTTTACGGGTAAACCAGCTGCTATGAGGGTTTTTGCTGTTCCTCCTGTTGAAATTAATTCAACATTGTAAGTAGCATGAAGGGCTTGTGCAAAAGCAACCACACCCGTTTTATCAGACACAGAAAAGAGAACACGACGAACCCGATGAAGATCAGGTATGGGAAAATTTTTGGCAACAACACCCATAACAGAAGCCTTAAAAATGAAAGAGTTAAAATTCTAGTAAAACACGCTTATACGTTTATAGCATAAGCCTTTAGCAAAATACACTGAAAGGATAAACTGTCTTTTTAGAATATAGGATGCTCACCTTTTTCTATTATCCTGTAAAAACCTCTCATTTGAGGTGTGGTGATAGGTATAAAAGTCGCGTTGAGAAATTAAATGTTTTTTTTGTTGCTTATAACTCAACATCTCATCTTCATAGCAGTTGTGAAACAAAAAATGCCTCCGTATGTTCTCTGCTATATTAGCTTTTATACTATATGAAGGCGAAAGTATTACGTATATCAATTGGAATAATCTCTGAAATGGGAAACAATCTAATGAAACAAGAATATAAAATTATAAAGGCAAAAATGAGTGCCTATCTTTCCTATCATTTTTAAATTTGGCTTTATGTTTTTCAAAAGCGTTTATGACAATGTTTTTTAAGAGTGAATTTTTTATAGAGTGGAGATAATGCATTGCTTCACATTTTTGGGCATTACATTTTTAATGAATAAACCCTCGTTTTATGATGATTTTTTAAAGAGTGTCGCGTAAATCTTTTGTGAATGGTATAAAGATCTATTGTATGCCTATGATCTTTATTTAACAAAGGTGAAAGTTGGTAGATTTTATACTCTTTATCAGTTTTCAAGATTCTAAAAATTTTTGTTACTTGAGATGGAAGAGGTATTTTTTTAGTTTTTTTGCCGTAGCAGAAAAAGAAAACCTCCTAACACACCAGCAGCTAAAATAAACCACGTGATTGCATAAACGAGATGATTATTTCGAAAATGAATAATCGTAAGACCAACGACGGGAAGATTTGCTTGTGGAGATGTTTTTCTGGCATCAATGAAATAAGGGGCAACAGTGGACAAACCAAGTTTTTGTGCCATAGCGGGGAGATCGCGCGTATACCATAAATTTTTGTCAGGATTATTTTTACGCGGGAAAAATCCATTTTTTTCACTCATGCGTAATAAACCTATAATCATTGTTTGTTCTGTGTCCGTGGTAGAATTTTGCTGAGATGAGGCATTTGTATGCGATTTCTCTGAGTTTTGAAAATTATTACGTTCATCCATGGGGATAAAGCCACGGTTGATAAAGATCAGTGTATTATCAGCAGTTTGTAAAGGAGTCAAAACCCAATAGCCTGTAGTATTTTGAGCGGCAGCAGTGACTAAGATATTTTTATCTGTTAAAAATTTTCCTGTGATAACAACAGGTTGATATTCATATTTTTCAAAACTAACATCTGACCATTGATTTTTTTTGGGGGCTTTTATGGGGGGTAAATGAATGCGCTGATTAGCACTGGTGATAAGATTTGTTTTCCAGTTTAACCGTTGTACTTGCCATATACCTAACGCACTGAAGAGAAGAAAAAAACAAATACATAAAGTTCCAAATAAAAAAGAAGAAAAACGGCAAGAATTTCCCTGAAGCTTTGTCATGGGGGGCCCTTTTTTGCTCATGATTTATGCTTCCTTTCGGGACAATAGGCTTTTATTCTAACATGGTATGTATTTAAAAAAAACATTTTGTACGCTTTTTGGCGGAATTTGCACGTCTTATTGAGGAAAAAGATGAAAAATGAGCCAACAAGAGATGAAAAAGGTTTTATAAAAGACTTGACCTTTTGTTGTCGACCCCCTATTAGAAAGAAACTTCCCAATGATGCCCGTTCAAGGTTGCATTGCGCGTGTTTTGCGTTCATTGTGTCCTTTGGGTATGGGGATTTGAAAGTTTCTTAGAGTTTAAGGGTGAAGTTTATGTCTCGTGCATGTGAATTGACAGGGAAAACGGTTTTGTATGGTAATAATGTTAGCCATGCGAATAATAAGACACGGCGTCGTTTTTTACCAAATCTTTGCAATGTGACATTGATTTCAGAGGTGTTACAGCAAAGTTATCGCTTGCGTATTTCAGCAAGTGCATTGCGTTCTGTTGAGCATCGTGGTGGCCTTGATGGTTTTTTAGTTAAAGCAGATGATAAAGAGTTGTCGCAACGTGCGCGTTTGCTAAAACGCCAAATCATTAAGAAAAAAGCTGAGCAAGAAGGTGAGCAAAAGGCTGAACAAGCAGCGTAATTGTTAGCGCTATTCTTTTTGGTTTATTAACGCTTTGATTTCGGTTTTCTGTTCTAGAAGTTAAGTTTTTTGCAGGTTGATCGTTTCATTTTATTGGTTCCATATCCCAGGTTAAAAAAATGTCTTCAAGCGGTCCTTTATTAGAACAGCAAAAGAAAAGGTATGTTGTTTTTTCTATTTTTGCAATGTGCCTTGCTGTTACGGCTTCTAATATTTTGGTTCAATATCCTGTCTATTGGTTTGATTTAAATGAGCTGTTGACTTATGGGGCTTTTACCTATCCATTTGCTTTTCTGATCAATGATTTAACCAATCGTTTTTATGGTCCATCTGCGGCGCGGCGTGTGGTTTATGCTGGTTTTTTTGCGGGGGTCTTTGTTTCTTGGATATTGGCGACGCCACGGCTTGCCCTTGCTTCTAGTTTTGCATTTTTATTTGGGCAACTCCTTGATATTGTTGTTTTTACTCCTTTACGACGTAAAACATGGTGGAAAGCACCTTTAGCAGCAGCGTTGGTTGGTTCAGCTTTGGATACAGTGCTGTTTTTTGCTCTTGCTTTTTCTAGCTCGTTTTCTGTTCTTGATAAGATAACAGGGTATGCTGATAGTTCACTGGTGGAGAGTACTGTTTTGGGAGGGATAGGCATGCCAGTTTGGCTATCGCTTGCTTTTGGTGATTTTTCGGTAAAAATTATTATGAGCCTGTTGATGTTGATTCCTTATGGGACAATTCTTAATATTGTAAAGCTTCCTCTTTATCAAAGTCATTCAAAGGATGATTCTTCTTTTGTTTGTCATAAATAATGATTTTTGTCTTTTTTTCATGAAGCCAAGAAAATTGTACGCTATGCTTGGTGTGGCACGTTATTTATAATGGATACTTTATCATTTGCCAACTTAAGTAAGAGTTCCAACACAAAACGCGTTTTTTATTTCAAAATTCTCTTGTGAGGAAAAGATAAAGTCATTTGTTTGAGAAGGGGCTAATATACTTTTTACAAATGATTAAATGTGACAGAAATTGCAACTGATGTTTATTAATAGATTGATTTAAAATGATAACTTATATTTTTCATTTGAGTGAAAGAGCTCAATATCATAAAATTTTACGCGTTTTAAATACTCTTATATTGAGTTAATAAAAATCATTTGCTTGCCTATGTTATAAGAGGAATTGGCGTGCGGACAACGTCATTTGAGAAAGCAATACTCTTATGAAGAGCTTTAATGTAATAGAAGTGCAATATTAGGCGCTGGAAGTATATTGATTTATCTTAAAAACATTGGAAGCTTGAAAGTAGGATTTTGCTTTTGGCTTGTAGCTTGTAAAGTAAAGGATGATTCTGGATTTTGCATTATGCCATATATGGGCGCTGTCGTGAAATAAGCTTGGAAGCAAGGAAGAATGTTTCTTTAAAGTAGGAGTGCGGATAAGATATATAATGGTGTGTTCTTTTTCGTGAATGAAGTAATATTCTTTTTTTCGTGTTTTTCTTATATTTTATGTGAGTAAAGATTTTTTCTTTTATCCAGGAGATGGGAGCTTATGTTGATAGATCACCCGTGGTGAGTACTGTTTTGGGAAGGTTAGGAACAGGTTGGCTCTCGCTTGCTTTAGCGATTTTTCGGCAAAAATCGCTATGAATCCATTTATGCTGATTCTTTTATAAAATAATTCTTAGTGTTTAAAATATCCTCTTTGGATGATTCTTTTTTTGCGTATAATAAATACAACTTTTATCTTTTTGTGTTACTGAAGGTGAAAGTCTATGCATTATATTTTCTGTGAGAGCAGCACTTTAGAGCTATGTCTAGTGGAGATATTTTTCTATATACGTGTATTTCAATATTTAAATATAATGAAATAACACAAGATCGAGACAAAAACGGGTAATTATTCAGTCTTTTAATTTGAATGGCACTCTGGGATATGGACGTAAATGAAAAATTCCAAGAAAAGTTTTATCAGTTGCACTAAAACCAGAAAGTAAAAACAAACTCATTATAATTTTTGAAGATGGTTGGAGCATTTCTTTTAGGATTCATAATACATCCAGTAAAGTAGAAGCTTCTTTAAAGTTCGATATTCAATTTGTGGGATTATCTTCTCAGGTTGTTAGCCATCAAATTCCGATGGTTTAATGATAGAGATAATGTTTTAAATGTAATCGTTGCTGATTTAAGGCAGGTTTATTTCTTATGAAAATGAGTCCTTTTATCACTAAAAAGTATTTCTAATTGTTTTGTTATGGCGTCGGCGAGTTCTTCAGCATTCATAATTGTTACAGCACGTTGATAATAACGTGTGACGTCATGACCAATTCCAATGGCAATGAGTTCGATGGGGGAGTGTGTTTGGATTTCTTGAATCACTGCGCGTAAGTGTTTTTCTAAATAATTGCTGGCGTTGACCGATAGTGTCGAATCGTCAACAGGAGCGCCATCAGAAATGACCATGAGGATGCGACGTTGTTCACGCCGTGATAAAAGGCGTTGATGAGCCCAAATCAAAGCTTCTCCGTCGATATTTTCTTTTAATAATCCTTCTTGCATCATCAAACCTAAATTGCGTCGTGCGCGACGCCATGGGGTATCAGCACTTTTATAGATGATATGGCATAAATCATTGAGGCGTCCAGGATTATGGAGTTTGTTTTGGGTAAGCCATTGTTCGCGCGATTTGCCCCCTTTCCAAGTTTTGGTGGTAAAACCTAAAATTTCAACTTTGACACCACAACGCTCAAGAGTTTGTGCCAAAATATCAGCACAACTTGCAGCAACGCTAATGGGGCGTCCGCGCATTGAGCCTGAATTATCAATGAGAAGTGAAACAACTGTGTTCCGAAATTGGGTGTTGCTTTCCATTTTAAAAGAAAGGGGTTGCATGGGGTCAATAATTAGACGTGGAAGCCGTGCTGTATCAAGATATCCTTCTTCAAGGTCAAATTTCCAGTTGCGATTTTGTTGCGCCATCAAGCGGCGCTGGAGACGGTTTGCTAAACGTCCAACGATGTTTTGGAGATGATTGATTTGCTTATCAAGATAACGGCGTAAGTGATCTAACTCGTTCTCAGAACAAAAATCTGTTGCTTCCAAAATTTCATCAAATTGACGGGTGAAGATTTTATAATTGCCAAGTCTTTCCATTTGTTCCGAATCAGAAAAAAGGTGTTTGGGTTTGCTCGGCTTTTCTTGCCAAGGTCCATTTTTTTGCTCGCCGTCAGCTTGATCATTGTTGTTTGATTGTGTCGCTTGTGTTTTTCCGTCATCTTGCACATCACTTTCTTGTTCAGTGCTGGTTTGTTCTTCACTTTGAGCGTGTTTTTTGTTTTTACTCTCTTCTTCTCCTTGGTCTTGAGGTTCACACGCATTTTTTAATTTTTTATTGTTTTCACTGTTAGAAGCTTCAGCTTGTTGCACTGTCATTTTGAGTGTAACAAGCATTTGGCGAACAATCTGTGCAAAATCTTGTTGGTTGTAAATATGATGTGGGAGTTCATTGAGTTCTGCTGCTGCTTTTTGTTCGAGTTCTTGACGCCACAGTTCTAAGACAGGACCCGCTTCTCTTGGAGCTGCGCGCTTTGTTATTTTTTCACGCAATAAAAGTGCAATTGCTTCTTGGATGGGGGCTTCACTTTGGTTGCTAATCTTATGATAATGGGCTCTTTTGTATTTATCGGCGAGCATGATATCAAGATTTTTTGCAAGCCCCTCCATGGCTAAAGTACCAATTGCTTCAACACGTGTTTGTTCTAAGGCATCAAAGACAGCACGTGCTTCTGATTCTAGTGGAGAAAATTGCATGTGAATGCGGTTATCATGCCATGCTTTGCGCAGAGCCATGGAATCACCTAATCCGCGGGTAATGGTGATGTCTTTATTCGTTGCGTATTGAGGTAATTCTGGTAAACGCGCGCAACTTTCGCTTAAAGATGGTCGGTTATGACTAAAGGAAACTTCAAGGTTGTTTGTGCCTGCAATTGCACGCATACAGGTGGAAAGTGCTTTTTTAAAAGCTTCAATATTAAGAGTGTTGTTGGAAGAATCTTTTGCCGGATTTTTGTTGTCGCCAATATCGGTAGCCATGAGTGACAGATTCCTTAAGGCGAAACACCATGAATAAGTGATTCGGGAAGCTCTTGTCCAAAGGCGCGTTGATAAAATTCTGCAACAGTGGCACGTTCGAGTTCATCACATTTATTGAGAAAGGTTAATCGGAAGGCAAAGCCGACATCTTGAAAAATCGTTGTATTTTCTGCCCAAGTAATGACGGTACGTGGACTCATGACAGTTGAAAGATCTCCATTGATAAAAGATTGGCGTACCATATCAGCAACATGAACCATTTGTGAAATTATCTTTTTTCCTTCAGTCGTTTGAAAGGATTTGACCTTTGAACAAATGATATTAACCTCTTTATCATGGGGTAAATAATTGAGTATCGTAACAATAGACCAGCGGTCCATTTGAGCTTGATTGATCTGTTGGGTACCATGATAGAGACCAGTTGTATCACCAAGACCAATGGTGTTTGCTGTTGCAAAAAGACGAAAGGCTGGGTGTGGAGAGATGACTCGGCTTTGATCAAGTAAGCTTAGTTTTCCAGAGGTTTCAAGAACGCGTTGGATGACAAACATAACATCGGGACGCCCCGCATCATATTCGTCGAAAACAAGAGCAATATTATTTTGATAAGCCCATGGCAAAATGCCTTCTTTAAATTCAGTGATTTGTAAGCCATCTTTTAAAACGATAGCGTCTTTTCCTACAAGATCGATACGACTTACATGACTATCGAGATTAATTCGAAGACAAGGCCAATTGAGACGTGCAGCAATTTGTTCAATATGCGTTGATTTCCCTGTACCGTGATAGCCAGAAACCATTACACGGCGGTTGAAGGTAAAACCTGCGAGAATCGCTAAAGTTGTTTGCTGATCAAAAAGATAATCAGAATCGATATCAGGAACATGGGAACTTTTTGTGCTAAAAGCAGGGACTTTCAGATCTGTTTCAATATGAAATAGATCGCGAGCACAAAGTGTAATATCGGGCAAATTTTCAACGGTAAGATTTGTCATTGTGTTTCTGGAAGGGAGAGGATGCTATTTATTCATTAGAAACGATACAAGAGTTAGAGTATTTATGCAATGCTCTATAATGAGAGCCTTAGATATTGAAGAAAGATTTTTTACGTATTCTATAATGTTTTGCAAAAAAAATAACATTTTGCGCAAATAATGATGGTCTAAATGAAAATAGACTCATATAAGCGCATGTTTTCAGCACAAACCAGACTTTTTTAGCAAATTGTAAGCATGTAAAACATCACGAAAGCGCTCTTCTGAAGCACGATTACCACCATTGGAATCAGGATGGTGCTTTTTTACCAATTCTTTATATTTCATTTTGATGTCTTCTGCTGAAGCGTTTGCCTGTAGTCCCAGTGTATCAAAAGCTTTTGCTTCTAAGGGCTTTAATTTTCGTGAGAATTTATTGCTTGAATGCTGCCCAGTAAAAAGCGTGAAGGGATCGCGCATACGATTTTGATAGGCAGCTGTTCCAGAGCGAATCTTTGCATAATTAGCGGCTGTTTTTTTCGATGTACCATTGCTCAGATCTGTAGGCCATGTCGGACGATGTCCTGTGAGAGCATCCTTTTGAAATTTTGCGATATCTTTATTGCTAAGACCAGAGAAGTAATTAAAATTTTTATTATAGGCACGTACGTGTTCAATACAAAAATATAAATATTGTCCTTCGTGATTTCGACCTGCTGGTGCTTTATGGGCCCCTGTTTTTTCACAACCTTCCCACTGACACTGTTGTGCTTCTGGCTCAGCGTTTTGTTTTTTATTTGAGCTTATGCGAATTGAATCGAATAATTTAGATGTTATTGTCATATTATTGGTTTATGCAAAATTGATTAATTTTACAAGAATTGACTTTTGAAAAATTTGTTTTCACACTTATTCTATTATGAAAAAGGTGTATTTTTGCACGTTCATTTTGTTTGAGGAATGAAAAATGTTTATAGAAACAATAATCCAGAGAAAGCTTCAGGATGCTTTTCATCCGCAAAAGCTTGAAGTGATTAACGAAAGTCATCTTCATGAGGGGCATTCTCATAATGAACATGCTTTTGATGGTAAAGGAGAAACACATTTTCGAGTGAAAATTTTATCTTCTTCTTTTTCTAATATGACACGCGTAGAAATACATCGAGCGATTTATAAAGTTTTACAAGAAGAGTTAGCTACTTGTGTTCATGCTTTGGCACTTGAGGTTGAAACACTCTAATTTTTTGATGAGACACTTTTAGGAACGGGGATGGGCCTTTTGATAAATTTTTAACAAATGGTCTGTATCGACATGGGTATAGATTTGTGTGGTGGAAAGACTAGCGTGCCCAAGAAGTTCTTGAATCGTGCGCAAATCTCCCCCCCGTGATAAAAGATGGGTGGCAAAAGAATGGCGCAGTGTATGGGGCGTTGCAGTTTCTGGTAAACCAAGGCTTGCTCGTAAGTTGCGTACAGTTTTCTGAATAATGGCGGGCTGTAGGGGACCGCCTCGTGCCCCGCGAAATATGGGTTGGTTATCCACTAAAGGATATGGGCAACATTTGAGATAATTTTGTACAGCTTCGTAAACAATTTTGATGAGAGGAACAAGGCGTGTTTTTCCACCTTTTCCTGTTATAAATAAACTTGTTTTTTCAGGATCAGAAAATTGTTCTGGTGTGAGGCTTAAGGCTTCTGATATTCGCATTCCACAGCCATAGAGAAGCATGAGGACAGCCGCATTACGAGCGCTAATCCAAGGTTCATTTTCTAGCTGGTTTTCTTGTTTGACTATGTGAAGTGCTGATTTGATCGCTAAAGGTTTTGGGAGCGATCTTGGGTGTTTGGGGCTTCGGATAAGTTGAGCCGCCGGAACATTGACGATTCCTTCACGTGATAGGTACTTGAAAAAAGAACGGATGCCTGCTACTCCGCGGCTTAAAGAACGAGCACTTACATTGTTTGTACGCCGATAAGCAAGATAAGCACGCAAGTCACTGATGCGTAAATGAGCAAGATCTGTAAGGGTTGGTGTATGACTTAAGTGTTGACAGAGAAAAGACAAAAATTGCCGCGTATCACGTTCATAGGCTTGCACTGTTTGTGCTGACATACGACGTGTTTGGGTAAGACACTCTAACCAATTTTTCCTTGCGTTTAAAATTGCATGGTCTGCTGGAATGAGAGGAATATTTTCATCTTTTCTCTTGTCGTTTTTGATAGGCATTATCTAGTTGAGAGTTTCTTTCTTTTTAGATTTTTCATCGTTAGAATGACCATTCTTGTTTTGGGGTTGCTCTTCACGATTGATAAGTTGCTTTTCACCTTTGAGAGAGAGTATTTTCACAAGATTGTGCGTTGACATCAAATGCGCAAAAATTAATCCTAAAAAGCCATTTTTATGAAGTTTGGCAAGTTGGCTTGCTGATAATTTATTCAATTTTTCTTCATCAACAACCCAAAAATGTTCTAATTGAGCTGAGAGACCTTTATCGTTTTTCACATTGATAGATTTTTGGCTTAGAAGATCCATTTCTACAAGAGCATCAATAAACTCAGAGGTTTTTTCCATAGCGATTTTAAAACTTTCAAGAAAACGAATACGTTCTTCCATAAAAGGAGAAATAGAGCCGTCGGAATTAAAAAGTTCTGTTCCTGCAACTTCATTAAACATACCTGACTGTTGATCAAAGCAAACAGAAAGTTCTTTTTCATTGCTAATTTGTGCCAAAACAAAAGGATAGCGACGGACAAAAGCAGGAACATAAGTATTATTTTTCCAACTTTTATCAGAAGCGATATAGTCATTTTCGTCATTAGAAAGGCCGACAAGAGCTGCGGATGTGTAGTGCCGTTTTTTTTGTTCATCTTCGGCGCACATAAATAAAATAGGATAGTCTAGTGCTGCTTGAAAATATTCAGTACTTGCTAAAGGAACCCAGTGAGTATCCTTGGCAAAAGACATATCACTTGGAGGAGCAAATTTTAGATTTTTATGGGAAACTTTGTTGATTGGCGTGATATCTTTGTAAAATAGCATAATATTTGCCATAAGACTTTCTCCTTTATTAATTTGTTTTTGTTACCAAGAAAGGTCTTTTAGAAGATTGTCTCATATGGCAACAAGATTGAATAGAAAACTATAAGATTGAAGGGTTCATTTTTGAGAGATAATATTTTCGTATGAAGTATAATAAAGAAAAGCTTAAAAATAAAGTCTATCTTGCCATTATTGGTATGCCTCATGGTATAAAAGGAGATGTTTTTGTTAAAATTCTAAGTGCTGAGCCACAGCGTTTTAAGTTTTACAGCACTCTTTATGATGATATGGGGCGTTCTTATGAAATTATAACTCTTCGCATACAAAAAAATAAGGCGATTGTACGTTTTAAAGGGATAGAAAATCGTAATGTGGCTGAGTCTTTAAAAGGTATTCGCCTTTATGTGACGCGTGATCAATTAATTGATGATTTGATGGAGGATGAGTTTTATCAAGTCGATTTAATAGGCTTGTGTGTCCAAGATTGTGGGGGAAAAATCTTAGGTGAAGTGTGTGGTTTTTTTAATTTCGGGGCTGGTGATTTGCTTGAAATACGTTTGAATACGGGTAAAAGAGTCCTTATTCCCTTTAGTAAGGCGGCGGTACCAGAAGTTTGTATGAATTCTGGTTTTCTTGTTGTTGATCCCATGGCAGCTGGTTTAAGTGATGGGGGAGACAATGATAAAAAGGAAATAGCTTGAATCTAAAAATAAAGATGAAGGAAAAAATAACAGATAAATTTCGTCAATAAAAAGTGGAATGTGTGGAAATATTAAAAATGCACTTTTGAGCAGATATTGTAAGCACTTTATCTCGAAATAGTTCTGAGTTTTTAGAGTCTTTTTTAGTGCAAGTATTTAGAAGGATCGTATTGAATAAAGCGCAGATCAAGGAGATTCAATTTAACGCTATAGCGTTAAAAATCTTGTTTGTGCTATTTTTGCTATTAAGAGTCTGTTTAAGAAAATAAGGATGAGAAATAAAATGAAGTTTCAGGCGCGCGTTTTAACCCTTTATCCTGAAATGTTTCCTGGTTTTTTAGGGTATTCTTTAGCAGGGCAAGCTTTAGAGCGCGGAATTTGGTCACTGGAGACGGTACAGATTAGGGATTTTGCTTTAGACAAACACCATAGCGTTGATGATAAACCTGCTGGTGGGGGGGCGGGTATGGTAATGCGGGCGGATGTATTGGCGGCGGCTCTTGATTGTTGTCCACAGGATTCGCCAAGATTGTTGATGAGTCCACGTGGGCGCCCTTTTGACCAAGCTTACGCGCATAGCTTGGCTCGTGATACGGGTGTAACGTTAGTTTGTGGACGTTTTGAAGGGGTTGATGAGCGAGTCATAGAAGCACGAGAATTAGAAGAAGTTTCTATTGGTGATTATATTCTTTCAGGGGGTGAAACAGCCGCATTGGTTATCTTAGATGCTATTATACGTCTTCTGCCTGGAGTGATGGGGAATGCAGCTTCTGCAAGGTGTGAAAGTTTTGAAAATGGCTTGCTGGAACATCCGCAATATACACGCCCTTCTCTTTTCGAAGGGCGGGGTATTCCGCCTGTATTGCTCTCAGGTCATCACAAAGCGATCGCAGATTGGCGTCAAAGCCAAGCCGAATTGTTAACACGTCAACGTCGCCCTGATCTTTATGCGCGTTATGATAAAAATCATCAGAAAACTTGATTCATATGATAAGGTAGTGTATTGCATGGCTCTCTTTTTAGAGAGTTTTTTATAAAAGGTTTTCTGTAGTTCCAAAATTAAAATGAAGGAATGGTGTATTCGCTCCTGTGTAAGACATAGCCTAAAGAGCTCTTTATTCTTAATAAAGGCTTTTTTGGTAAGAGTTGAGCGCTCTGACTGTTCGATAAAGAACATGAAGGATAAAAGAAATGAATATTATCGCACAACTTGAAGCTGAACAATGTGCAAAAATTGAAGAAAAGCGCCAATTTCCAGCCTTTAAGCCAGGAGATACAGTTCGTGTCATGGTACGTGTGACGGAGGGTACGCGGACGCGTGTTCAGGCTTATGAAGGTGTTTGTATTGCACGTTCAGGCGGTGGGTTGAATGAGACCTTTACAGTACGCAAGATTTCTTATGGTGAAGGGGTGGAACGGGTGTTTCCTGTTTATTCTCCGTTGATTGAAGGTGTTGAGCTGGTGCGCCGTGGTAAAGTGCGCCGTGCAAAACTCTATTATCTTCGTGGTTTGAGAGGTAAAGCTGCGCGTATCGCTGAAAAGAGAGATTATCGGAAAAAAGCTGAAAAGGTTATTGAGAAAGTAGAAGCAGCATCTGTCAGCACAGATGTTGAAAAGAAAGTTGCTGAGTAAAGATTATATCGGCTAAACTTTATGCAAAAGCGGCTTTTATGCCGCTTATTTGTGTCTTTCGTGATTCGTTTTGCCTTTTAAAAGGCTTGGAGGGGACATAAAAATGTTTAATCTATCAATTTTTTCCTCTTTTTATCCTTAATCATGGGTGCAATTTAAGATACCATTGCATATATCATGGATACTCAAAAGGATAAGTTTAATCTGAAAAAATGCCTGTTTATATTTGAGAAAAGATGTTAGACCTTTGACGTGAAGATAAAATTGTATTAGATTAAAGCAAGTTTTGCGGATCATATCCGTGGAGTAATCGGTTTTTTTATGCGTGACCTTTAATCCGTTATTTGAGACAACCGACCTGTAGTATCGGTATCTTGAGATGCCAAACAAGTGAAAACGAGAGAATATATTTAGTCGTTTTGCGCGAACTTTCTCGTTCATTGCGGTTGCAGTAAAAACCAGGTCAGGATATTTTATGACAGAGACAACTAGGATAAAAGAGCGCCCTCGTTCCCCTCATATAAGTATTTATCGTTGGACAATTACTATGGCTATGTCCATTGCACACCGCATTACGGGTATGGCACTTTATGTTGGAACGGTTTTTCTTGCTGTTTGGTTAATTGCTATTGCGTGCGGGGAGGAGGCATTCAGAACGGTTCACGAGATTTATAGTTCTTGGTTTGGATTGTGTATTTTGTTTCTTTATACTTTGGCAGGGGTTCATCACATGGTTGGTGGTGTTCGCCACATTGTTTGGGATCTGAAACCTTGCCTTTTGGCAAAAGAAAAGGCAACAGTCACTGCTTGGGCGACAGTGTTTATTTCTCTTATTGTTACTTTTGCGATTTGGATTATTGGATATACCGTTGTTTAGCTGGGGGTGAAAAGAGATATGAAAAAAGATTTTCGAACGGAACTTGGAAAAGTACGGGGGCGTGGCAGTGCTCATGAAGGAACAGAGCATTTTTGGCTAGAACGTTTGACAGGGTTTATCAATCTACCACTTTTGATATTTTTTATTGTTCTTATTCTTTCGCTTGTGGGAAAGGACTATAGCATTGTGCGTGCAAGACTTGCACATCCTATTGTTGCTATTTTGATGGGATTGATGACTTTTTCGGTCCTTTATTATATGAAACTTGGTATGCAAGTGGTGATTGAAGATTATATTCCACGTGAAGGTTTCCGGATATTCTTTTTGACGTTAAATATTTTATTTTGTTTTCTCATAGGTGGTATCATTATTTTTTCTCTTTTGAAAATTGCATTAGGGGGTTAAACAAATATGGCGGGTACAGGATCATCTCTGGGCGCTAAAGCAGGTAACGCCCCTTATCGCACTGTAGATCATAAATTTGATGTTGTTGTTGTTGGGGCAGGTGGTGCAGGATTACGTGCAACATTGGGTATGGCGGAACAAGGATTAAAGACAGCTTGTATTACGAAGGTTTTTCCAACGCGCTCACACACGGTTGCAGCACAAGGGGGAATTGCTGCATCGCTTTCAAATATGGGACCTGATAATTGGCAGTGGCATTTATATGATACCGTGAAAGGTTCTGATTGGTTGGGTGATACCGACGCAATGGAATATTTGGTGCGTAATGCTCCTGCTGCTGTGTATGAATTAGAACATTATGGCGTTCCTTTTTCGCGGACGCAAGAAGGCAAAATTTATCAGCGTCCTTTTGGTGGACATACGACACAATTTGGTGAAGGTCCACCTGTTCAGCGTACTTGCGCAGCCGCTGATCGTACAGGCCACGCCATTTTGCATACGCTTTATGGACAAAGCTTAAAGCATAATGCGCAATTTTTTATTGAATATTTTGCACTCGATCTCATCATGACGGATGGGGTTTGTACGGGGGTTGTGGCATGGAATCTCGATGATGGTACAATACATCGTTTTTCTGCTAAAATGGTTGTTCTTGCAACCGGTGGTTATGGACGCGCTTATTTTTCCGCGACATCGGCGCATACCTGTACGGGTGATGGTGGTGGAATGATCGCACGTGCTGGATTGCCACTTCAGGATATGGAGTTTGTGCAATTCCATCCGACAGGGATTTACGGTTCTGGCTGCTTAATTACAGAAGGAGCTCGTGGTGAAGGAGGTTATTTAATCAACTCTGAAGGCGAACGCTTTATGGAGCGCTATGCACCTTCCTTTAAGGATTTGGCTTCACGTGATTTGGTTTCGCGTTGTATCACACTTGAAATTCGTGAAGGACGTGGTGTTGGACCTAAGAAGGACCATATTCATTTGGTTCTCAACCATATTGATCCTGCAATCTTGCACGAGCGTTTACCGGGAATTTCGGAATCAGCTCGGATTTTTGCAGGTGTGGATGTAACAAAAGAGCCTATCCCCATCTTGCCAACGGTCCATTATAATATGGGTGGGATTCCTACCAATTACTACGGGGAAGTTCTCAATCCAACGGCTGATTCGCCTGATCGTATTCAACCAGGGCTGATGGCGGTAGGAGAAGCAGGATGTGCTTCTGTTCATGGGGCTAATCGCTTGGGGTCAAACTCGTTGATTGATCTTGTGGTGTTTGGTCGTGCTGCTGCCATTCGCGCGGGGGAAGTTATTGATCGGAATGCAGAAATTCCACCCATCAATGAAGAAGCTGTTGACGAAATTATAGCGCGTTTTGATCGTTTACGTTTTGCACAAGGGGCGATACCAACAGCTCTATTGCGTGAAAAAATGCAGCGCACGATGCAAGAAGATGCGGCAGTATTCCGTACAGAAGATTCTTTGCAACAAGGATGTCAGCGGATGAATAAAATCTGGGGGGAATTGTCGGATCTCAAAGTCACAGATCGTTCTCTGATATGGAATTCTGATTTGGTTGAAACATTAGAGCTTGAAAATCTCATGGCGAATGCAATCATGACTGTTCATTCTGCCGAAGCACGTTTAGAAAGCCGTGGCGCTCATGCTCGTGAAGATTATCCAGAGCGTGATGATAAAAACTGGCGTAAACATACGCTTTCACATTTGTCAAAAGAGGGTAAGGTGACATTATCATATCGACCTGTCCATGTGGACCCATTAACATCTGAAGCTGATGGTGGGATCGATTTAAAGCGCATTGCACCTAAAAAACGGGTTTATTAAGGGGAGAATGAAATATGGTACAAATTAAGCTTCCCAAAAACTCTCAAGTAAAACCGGGAAAGGTTTGGCCTAAACCTGAAGGTGCTACAAAGCTGACGGAATTTCACGTGTATCGTTGGTCGCCTGATGATGAGGAAAATCCTCATCTAGATACTTATTATGTGGATCGTTCTGCTTGTGGTCCTATGATTCTTGATGGGCTTTTGTTTATTAAAAACCACATTGATCCAACTTTGACACTTCGTCGATCTTGCCGTGAAGGCATCTGTGGTTCATGTGCGATGAATATTGATGGAACCAATACATTGGCTTGTACCAAAGGTATGGATGATGTAAAACACCCCATTAAAGTCTATCCTTTGCCTTCCATGCCGGTTGTTAAAGATTTGGTTCCTGACTTGAATCGCTTTTATGCGCAACACCGAGTTATTGAGCCTTGGTTACAAACAGTTTCTCCTGAACCTGCAAAAGAATGGTTACAAAGTCACTCCGATCGCCAAAAAATCGATGGTCTTTATGAGTGTATTTTGTGTGCGTGTTGTCAGACTTCATGTCCAAGTTATTGGTGGAACGGTGATCGTTATTTGGGTCCCGCTGTTTTGCTTCAAGCTTATCGCTGGATTGCGGATTCACGTGATGAGATGTGTGGTGAACGTCTTGATAATTTAGAAGATCCTTTCCGCCTTTATCGTTGCCATACGATTATGAATTGTGCGCAAACTTGTCCAAAGGGATTAAATCCAGCGAAAGCGATTGCTGAAATTAAAAAACTCATGGTTGAACGCCGCCTTTGAAAATTTACTGATTGATGAAAATAAAGCGCAAGGTGGAAAATTGTATCTCCTTTTAGCAATTAAATCTCTAAAAGAAGATCGGCTGCTTATGGGGGCGCAGTAGCTATAATCATTCTAAAAGTGAAGTAATCCCTAAAAAGTTAAGCAATTCTTGCAATGGCTGAGCAGAAAACTCATAGTTGAATATTATCTTTGAAAACTGACCTTTTAACGAACAGTAAAAAGAAAAATAGAAAATTGTGCGTGTTTTTTGTGCCTCTTTGAGGCTTAATCTCTAAAAATTTATTGGCTTCTATGAGGCGGTTAGCATAGTTATTATTGCCTTTAAAAAGGCAATAGTCTTTTGGGTAGACTATACTTTAAATAGCGTTCTATGTAAAAACAATAAAATCAATATGTTATGTGTTTTTATTTTTATTAAATTATTATCATAATTTATACTTTGATGCAGATTCAATTAATCATTTTTTATAAAAAATGATAACTCTGTATAAATATAGAACAAAAAATAAATGCTGATACAAATATTAAACGCATGTAAATTATTTAAATGAAATACACAAGAGTGATTATTATGACAGTTCGTCATTTTACGACACATTTATTATAATATCGAAAACATTGCTAATATTCATGGATTAGGAATTTTTGATAAAAGCATTATATATAAAGGTCATATTTTTTATTTTAAAGATTTTATTGTTAATCGCATTAAAAAACAAAATTTATAGTTCTCAAAATGGAGAACGTAAAATCCCTCTCTTTTGTGTAGAGATAATCATACAGTTAAGGGGGCTGTAATTTAAAACTATTGTAACGTCATAGATTTAAATTCATTAAAGAGAAAATAAGACGTTTTTAAAAAATATCAAATTTATAGTTTTTTCCAAAAATTTAGAAAACGCTAGTGAGAATTCTAAGAACACGTGTTGCGAATGTGGAATAGGGATGTTTATAGGTTCGTTTGAGTTGAATGAATTCAATCATCAAAGAAAACATGTTGTGTTTTTATGAGTTTCATAGGTTTTGATTTTATATGTTTTTATCTATAAAAAATAGAGGTTTCTAGGTTTAGGTCTCATTTATTATGTTAGGGGATTTCATTTTTTCTTGTATATATGCTGAAGAAAGTTATTTAAGCAGTAAAAGTGTTTTTTATTTTATTTTTTAGCATAAAAGATATTTCTTAACATGAAAGAGAGGTGTCCAAGTATTAACGGTATAATCGGTCATTGTTTTGATATTTATTCTGTTGTGCTGTAAAACACTATCTTATTTAGGATGTGGTAATTAAAGTGGTTAGAAGGTGAAATCTGCTAGGCGAGGAGGCGGATAATTTGCAGCTCAGTGCGTGTAAAAAGCTTCACCCTTTGAGGTGTGATAGGTGGAGTCTGTTAGCCAATTACGTAAACTAGAGCGAAATCTACGTGGACAGGTTTTCAGACTAATCTCTCTTATATATTGTGATAGGAAACTCACATTAATAAGGACCACGACCGGTTGCAGAAAAAAGAAATCATTGCGAAAAAACAAGCACGCTTGTTTGAAAATTTTTAATGCTTCTGATCATAAGGGTATGCTGAAATCTCCTGTAGTATTACGCAGACCTTTTATATTCTCAAGCCAAGAATTGTCCATATATCCCCTTCAATCTGATTTTCACGAATTGATGCAAGGGATGGTAGAAACCTCTGTAAGAATAAGCAGACGCAAAGCCAGTTGTATCATTATTGTTGCTTTGCAGAGTGTTTGATAAAAATCTGGAACATTTCTCCAATTCATTGCCTGTTCATTAATGACTTTATGGCGTTGTTTTTCTAAAAAAGCTTTTGCTGTTGCAGCTTTTACTTACCAGATGGGAATTAAGAGTATTACGTATCTCTCGTTGGCGTAATCTTTGAAATCGGTATACAGCCTCCTAATTTGAGGAGAATATGAAGCTGTAAAGGTGCAAACCAGTTTCTATTTTGCCGTCATTTTTTAGTTCAGTTTTATGACTTTCAAAAGTATCTAGAGTAATGTCTTTTAAATAATAGAGATTATGCATTGCTTCACGCTTTTGTTTCTCTCGTTTTTTAATAAGATCACAATCCTTATACAAAACAGAACGCCCCAACCCAAATACACCTGGCTTGTCAATTTATGCGCTTGTTTTAAAGAAACCTTTCTTTAAGGAGCCCCAGCTCATTTCGCGACAGTGCTCGTGGATGGTATAATGGTAAAGCTCCGATGAATAATATAAAATTTATAGAGCATCTCCATTTTTACACTTCATAAAAGAGCAAGTTGGGTGCCATTAGACACTTTGCAAACTCCCAATGTTGCGACAGTTTTTGGCATTTTGGATGGTTTATGAAAGGTATTTTTAGTGCTTTTTTGTACAGTTTCATTCTATACGGCTTTATTCGCTTGTAATGTGCAAGAGCATGGTTTTGGTTAATAGACAGCTTTGAAATGAGAGAATCTTACGGTACTAAGATCTTTTATCCAACACGCAAAATAATGAACACTCTTTATAAATCAATGTGACGTGGCTTAAGAAGAGGGATTGTATATCTGTGCTTTTAGGAATTTTTGCTTTTTGAGGTGCAGAGAAGAGAGCAGGAATATTCAGAGAGTAGAGCTTACCTGTGTAGTCTATGGATATCCTCTTTAGGATGGGGACATAAGCTACGTGATATGGTTAGCAAAGCTTGCTTAAGAGAAATTTAGTTGTTTACGAACAGCCGTAGGTTAAGAATCTTTCTTCGTCCGAAGAAGACGTCGATATGCCACTATACTTTTTATTACCAAATAGAATGTGGTTTATGGATGCTAAATCGAAATGATAGTTTATTTCGTATGAGGTTTTCCGTATCTGGAGATTGTTTGGTGAAAAAACATATTTATTAATCACTTGAAAATAGCGCTTAGAATTTTTAAACGATAAGTTTTGGTCTTGATGACGATAATTATTTATTATGATTGAAAGGACCTGTTTTACGAAGCTTTCATTGATATGCGAATCAAAATTTCTTCTTTTCTTTTGTTGAAATATTTATTTTATAGCTATTTTTTTGCATTAAACATACTTTTTCAAAAGATAAATGGGAAGAATGATCAAAGGTAAGAGAATAGAGAGAGCCTTATGTATAATTTGGTTTTCTCGTAGAGTTGTTGTCTATTAACTTTTTTCTTCTTTTATTCATGAAGAGTGTAGAAGATCCATTGGAAAAGAAAAGAGAATAGGAAAAGTTAAATAAATAGCCGTAACAACTAGTTACGGCTATTGTTTGTTTGTATCATCTTACCGAGAGAGGAAGCTTCCCTTAAGCGATTTTTGATTTAGCAAAAATTGGGTCGTAAAAGACTTCAGAGAGTTTTCTATCTTTAAAGAACAACACTACGTCAACTGTTGTATAGAGAACGATTTTTATCATTTCTAACTCGAGTTGCCGGCCAACTTCTGATCTTTTAATCAAGGTGGCACATCGTTCAAATGTCTGCAAAGCGCTGTTGGCATGCGTCGTTGTAATCGATCCGGGATGGCCAGTGTTGAGCGAATTGAGATATTCCCATGCTTCATTGCCTCGCAATTCAGCGAGAAAAATTCGGTCGGGCGACTGACGCATACACGCATCTAGACACTCTTCAGCTGAAACACGGCCTACATTGTTACCATAAATCATATGTACATGATTGGGATGATTGGGTAGAAAAAGCTCATGAACATCTTCAATTGTGATAATACGCTCCTCTACAGGAACCTTTTCAATTAAAGAGCGGGCAAATGTTGTTTTACCAGATCCTGTTTTACCTGCAATAATAATGTTGCGTTTGTGAAGGACGCATTCTTGTAAAAATTCAAGAATTTTTCCATCACGTTTATGTTGCAAAAGTTGAACTTCAAATGGTTCCAACCGTGTGAAGTCCTGCTTCGATAACAAGTTATTGGCTTCTTTTGCTGAAGGCTTATTAAAACTTACATCAGAAAAATCGTCAAATGCCCCTTCTTCTTTGAGTTCTTCTAACGTCTTAACTACAAGAGAATGTTTACGAATTACAAAGGAAAGAGCACCATCAACAACAGCTGGTGTTTGTATAATTGTACCACGTTGTCCACCAGGCAAGAGCACATAATTAATACTTCTGGGAGCCATACCGTTATAAACGATAATAGCTGTAATAAGCGTTTGCAAAAAAGTGGTTGTTAACTCTGGTACGCTATGTACTTGCCAACCCTTAAAGCTTTTCGTCCATACTTCATAGGGGCGGCAAATCGATAATTCAGTGATCGTGGGATCTTCTAAGAAACAATCAAGCGGTTGCAGAAGCTGAAAAACTGCTTGATCTTTCTGTATCGGGTTAACGTGTGACGAGACTGTAGACATTGCTGAAATCCAGATCACGAGCAACAAAAATATTTACTCGTTCGCCTTGGTTTTTGTAAAGTGTTGGTGTGATATTGATGGAATTTTGAAGAACATCGATTGCTATAGATTCAGCATTCTGAGCATCTTTATTTTGTGAATTCTCTTTATTTTCTTTGCTGCTTTTATTAACTTTTCCTCTTACCCATTCTCCTAAATCACCGATAATGCTTACCATAATTGCACTACCAAATCTCTCCCAAAAATGTCTGTCAACCCAGCCACCAATACCCGCTTCACCTAGAGGACCTGTGCCTGGTGAGTCAAGATTGACAACAACACCAGAAGGCGTTTCGATGCGTAACCATTGCACAAACACGCGCGTTTGTCCTTGTTGTATGCCACTTTGGTAAAAACCAACGACTTTAGAACCACGGTCAAGCAAAACAACACGTCCACTTGTGGAATAAATATCGCGTGTTAAATAGCACGTCGTCATTCCGGGTTGTGATGTAATGATCTTTGTTTCTAACGTACAATCTATTTGCGTTCCTTGTGTAATCAAAAAGTCACGGTTACGAAGTTGCATCGCATGTGATTGACCTAAACGCACGGGCTGAAGGTTATCAAATAATACGCCATTACCTGTATCATTATTCGATGCTTTATTATTCGTATCTGTAGATCCTTCGCTACCACCGTTGTTAAGGCTAGAACTGAGCATACGTTTGCGTGCTAATTCTTCAGAATCTTGGAGCATATGTGGAGGAATGGCTGTTTGAAGAAGTTTACTCAAGGCCGGTGGAATATCTAGGCTTGAATCTTCTATTTGTGTTGATTTTTCTGCTTCTTCTACAATTTTTGGCTCTTCTATAATCCGAGGGACATAGTTTGGTATAATTTGCTGTACTATTTGTTGTGGTTTTTCTTCCTCAACTTCCACGGTATTACGCATTTTAAAAGCTTTCCAAGTCAAGGCAATCGGTATCGCTACTATGACAACAAGTCCTACCATTAACAATGCACGGGTACCTGGAACTGTCGGACGACGTTCAGAACCTAGTTCCGACCCTCCATAGGTACCTTCAATATGTTTTTGCTCGACGTTATCCAGTTTTGTACCTTTTCCCTCTCCTTCCTTATTGTCAAACATCATTTTCCTCCTTTATTGATACGATAAACCACCGAAGATACTGTCCCTGTTGTGTTTGGTACGCCGCCATTGGGGTCATAGGCTTCATTAAAAACAGCTAGAGCGCGTTTACCAAGCCGTATGAGCCATTTAGGATTGACCTTATGAACGGCGATAATATCATTAGAACTGCCGATAACGGTGCGTGGTATTAAGCTTTCATTTCCTTCAGCATCTACGACATAAATCGATGGCATATCCATGTTAGCGGGAAATTTGAAATAAGTAATACGCCCATTGTCCCAAGCATTTATCGGAGCAATATCTTGGTGACCGCTCATGGTATAACTGAGATTATAGCCGTTGACGCTTTGGTGAAAACCACGTTCAATCGCAAGGCGTCGATTGTTTTCTTCTGACTTTTCATCGTTTGAATCGGGATAATGGAAAGCCAATTCATAAGTTGATCCCGCACGGTCATTCCGAAACTGTAGTCGGAATTTGTAACTCCGTTTGTCAGTTACAACGATGAGATTGGTATTGGCAAGCTCTGCTTTTGGTTTTATAAAAATATGCCGCCCTTTATGAGCAAAGGCATAGGCTTCAGAATCGCCAAAGGCATGAGTTATATACTGTTCACCTTCTTCAAGAATAATATGTGTTGCCACACCAAGAACTGTTTCAATTTGAACCACATCGGCTTCGTTATATGTTATATAGCGAATGCGGTGATCATATTGTGAATTTGATGGACTTTTGAGCGCCTGCACAGGTACCGTATAAAGAGAAGAAAACGAAGACAATAGAACAACGAACGCAAGTTTTTTCATAACAATCAATTCCTTAATCATTCAACAGTATTTCTGGGTCAGAACGGTAACTTGTTACTTGAAAACCAAGGGGGTTAAGCAATCGATCAGATGATTTCATGGGTGCACCGATATAGGTGTAACCAATTGTTGCAATCTGGTGCTGTTTTGGTCCAGTAGCAGCACCGTTGCTGTCAAGTTGCTGAGTCGTAAAACGTACAGTTGCTTGACCGAGTCCATTAGGCTGGATTGATCGTACTTTAACTGTGATACGTGCTTTGTTGGAAAGCACTTTGTCCCGTGCATTTTCTCCATCATAGATTTTATAATATTCTTGTTGAACAGATGCCGCACTTAAAAGTGCGGTTGTGTCATAGTTCAGTTGAATGGTATCGTAGTCGTAAGTTTCGCGGTTAAGCACATATTGGTTTAGCCAATACCTATCTACAACTTCACCATAGCTTTCTTCGTGTTCACGCATGATTGAGATAACATCAACTGCACCCGTCGTATTATCAACGCGCAATACTAAGGGAGTTGGAGCTGGTTGAGAAAATCCAACAACTCCACATATCATACCGAATAAGCCAAAAAGACCCACAGTACTCGCGACACGCCATGCCGTTCTGCGCGACCTTATAAATTCATTGATAAGATCACGTTCTAAGCCACGGCTTTCTTCGTAATAACTTCTAAGTTGTTCGGCTTTCACTGGTTTTGCTTGTTTTGTTTTCATCTGTCTCCTCGCTTGATTTCGGCAGGGATTGTTTTATTAATAGGCACTCGGTTCCTATCATTTGGCTGTTTTAGCTTTGGTGCTAAAGCACAAGCCGATAAAAGGTTTGCAATCAAAATTACAAGAATGATCGACTTCATTTTAATATGACTCTTTTTATTGTTATATACATCCTGATATTTGTTGTCATTATTATTATTTTGAACATAAAGTAAAGTACGTTGTGTGTAATTATTTTACTTTTTTATTCTATTTTAATTTATAAAAACAGCTCAATTCAGTGCGAATATTTTTACTGTAGGATTGGATATTCTTGTTATTTTGTCATATGGATATTAGAGGCTTCTGTTACGGGAACTATTTCTTTTTATCTCATCTAGTTTCTATGTCTCCATAGATGTCCAAATGTGATTCCTTTTGCGA